>JAXJVM010000044.1:0-16515 GCA_036308515.1 Clostridia bacterium
TAGTATTACTTCCATTTCTGGAAGCGCGAAGGAAGCCGGATAATCGGCTTCTTTTGTTTGTTATCAACTACTTCTTCTTTAAGTTAAAGTCTGTGTGCAAAAAATTATTCACTCCAGAAACATTTTTCTTACTTGACAAAAGCTTTCATATGTATTAGAATCAACACAGAAACTTTACCAAAAGAGAGGAAAAAAACATGATTGATATCACCGAACTGGTGGGTCGGATTTCTGAAACGGTCGCATCACATAAACTGGATGAGAACGGGGCTTATGCACGCTGGCTCTGGCAGAACGAGGACGGAAACCGCAAGCTGGGCATCAACGAATATGGCTGTGCTGATGCCATAAACATAATGTATACACTCTGTGACCTTCCTGCAGATTTCGCAGTGAAAGAAGCTTATGCACAGACTCTGCAAAACTTGCAGGGTGAAGAAACCGGACTCTTTGTGGAGGAAACCCATCATCCTATCCACACTACTGCCCACTGTACGGCAGCGCTGGAGCTTTTAGACAGAAAGCCTAAACTACCTTTGACTGACCTTCAAAAATACCTGAAGAAAGAAAATCTTTATGATTTGCTGGAAAATCTGGATTGGGAATCCGATCCCTGGGCAGCATCGCATCGTGGTGCAGGTATTTTTGCAGCGTTGGTTCTTACCGGAGATGCAGATAGCCAGTGGCAGAAATGGTATTTTGATTGGTTCTGGGAGAACCAGGACGAAACAACAGGATTTTGGCGGAAAGATCACATTGTGCCCACACTGCATAGCGATGTTGTCACTACCTTCCCCAATCTGGCAGGTACGTTCCATTACTTATTCAACCACGAATATGCAAAGATGCCTCTGCGCTACCCTGAGGCACTCATTGACAGTTGTCTTGAAATCTTTCATAATAATATCTGGCCAAAGTTAGGTAAGCACATTGATTTTGCAGACATTGACTGGGTTTACTGCTTAAACCGCGCTTTGCGTCAGTGTAACCACAGATTTGAGGAAAGCAAGCAGGCACTAAAGAACTTTGCAGACTTCTACATTGCCAACCTCTACGCCATGGACCACAAGACCCATGATGGCTTTAACGATTTACATATGCTCTTTGGTATGACCTGTGCCTTGGCCGAATTGCAGCAGGCTCTTCCCGGTTACATCAAGAGCGAAAAGCCGCTTCGTCTGGTTCTGGACAGACGTCCTTTTATTTAAGAAATCCTGAAAAAACTGTTGACAAACAGAAAATAAAGTATTATAATCAATTCGATACAGAGATTAGGAGACGTATCAAAACGAAAGACTCTTTCGTTTTGGTGCGTCTTTTTTTATTTCAAGGAGGTATTTCTCATGTACGATTGTGTCATCATCGGTGCCGGGGTTGTGGGCGCTATGACCGCAAGAGAGCTGTCAAAGTATCAACTCAAGCTCTGCATTCTGGAAAAGGAAAACGACGTTGCTATGGGTGCAACCAAGGCCAACTCTGCCATTGTGCACGCTGGCTTTGACGCCGAACCGGGCAGTCTAAAAGCCCGTCTTAACGTCAAAGGTTCAGAAATGATGCCCACCGTTACCGCAGAGTTGGGTGTCAAGTACAAGAACAACGGCTCTCTGGTTATCGGTTTTTCCGAAGCCGACAAAGCAAAGATTCAGGAACTTTATGCCCGTGGCTGTGCAAACGGTGTAAAGAATCTGCAGATTTTGGATAGTGAAGCAGTACATACACTGGAACCCAATCTTTCTCAAGAAGTCACCTGCGCCCTGTATGCTCCCACAGGAAGCATCATCTGTCCCTACGAGCTGACCGTTGCCGCCATTGGAAACGCAATGGACAACGGTGCAGATTTAAAACTGAATTTTGAAGTAACCCAAATCCGCCCTATCGCAGACGGATATGAAATTTCTTCCGGCAGCGAAAAGGTACTTGCACGCACCGTCATTAATGCCGCCGGTCTGTTCGCCGATGAGATTGCTGAAATGATTGGTGACAATTCCTTCTCGATTCATCCGAGAAAGGGCGAGTACATTCTGCTGGACAAGGACTGCGGTAATTTGGTTAGTCATACGATTTTCCGCACGCCGAATGAGATGGGTAAGGGAATTTTAGTTTCTCCCACCGTGGACGGCAATCTGTTGACCGGTCCCACCTCCGTAGATATGACCGACAAGTTGAGCAAAGACACCTCTGCCGAGGGCTTTGACCAGATTATTGGGCAGGCGATGGAAAACATTGATGGGATTCCCTTCCGTAAATCCATCACCTCTTTCTGTGGGCTCCGCGCTGTTGGAGATACAGGCGACTTCATCATTACCTCCCCCAGAACCGGTTTTATCCACGCAGCAGGTATTGAATCTCCCGGTCTTTCCGCATCCCCTGCCATTGCTGAGTATATCACAAATATGCTCAAAGAACAGGGGTATGAGTTAGAAGAGAACCCGGACTTTCAACCCACAAGAAAACCTATGCATTACTTTAGAGAGGCAAGCATAGAGGAAAAAAATGAAATCATCAAGAAGGACAAGCGCTTTGGCAGAATTATCTGTCGGTGCGAAACCGTTACTGAGGGTGAAATTATAGAAGCGATTCGCACCAACCCCCGTCCCCGGGATTTGGACGGTGTTAAGCGCCGTACCAGAGCGCAAATGGGCAGATGTCAGGGCGGCTTCTGTATGCCCTACATTGTCAACTTGTTGTCTCAAGAGTTGCAGATTGCGCCGGAGGAAGTTACCAAATCCGGCAGCGGCTCCTATATTAATATTGGAAAAACGAAGGAGGCTTAAAGGATGACTGACTTGGTAATTATCGGCGGAGGACCCGCAGGCATGAGTGCCGCCATTGCGGCATATGAAAAAGGAATCAGAGATATCCTCATTTTGGAAAGTGACGATAGCCTGGGCGGCATTTTGAAGCAATGTATCCACAACGGCTTTGGACTGCATAAGTTCGGTCAGGAACTCACCGGACCGGAATACGCCTGGAACTATGAAAAAAAGGTCAAAGAGCTTGGTATCGCCGTAAAACTGAACACCATGGTGCTTTCTATCAGCCCTGACAAGGTGATTTGTACCACCAACAGTGAGGAAGGCATCTTTACTATCGAAGCCAAGAGTATCATTCTTGCCATGGGATGCCGCGAGCGCTCCAAAGGTGCTTTGAATATTCCCGGAAGCCGCCCTGCCGGCATTTTCAGCGCAGGTACTGCACAGAAGTTTGTAAACATGGAAGGCTACCTCCCCGGCAAAGAAGTTGTAATTCTTGGTTCCGGTGATATTGGTCTTATTATGGCACGGCGCATGACCTTAGAGGGAGCCAATGTCAAAGCAGTCTGTGAGCTGATGCCTTATTCCGGCGGACTTGCACGAAATATTCAGCAATGCCTCAATGACTTTGATATTCCCTTAAAACTCAGTCATACCGTGGTTCAGATTCACGGCAAGGAGCGGCTCACCGGGGTGACCATTGCCCCGGTGGACGAGAGGAAAAAGCCCATTTTAGAGAAAAAGGAGTACATTCCCTGTGACACCCTCCTCCTCTCAGTGGGTCTGATTCCCGAAAACGAACTGACAAACGGTGCTGGCATTGTTCTTGACCCTGTTGTCGGCGGTGCAGTCGTGGATCAGGACAGACAAACCAGCATTGAAGGTATTTACGCCTGCGGCAACGTGCTCCACGTCCATGACCTGGTTGACTTTGTTTCTGATGAAGCGGAAATTGCCGGACAGAGCGCCGCAGCTTACATTCAAGGGAACCGGGAGGACGGATGCGATATTCAACTCCGCACCGACGGGAAAATCCGTTATACCGTTCCCCACACCATTACACGCAAAAAAGATGTCAAGGTATACTTCCGGGTTTCTGATGTCTTTCGTAACGCCACCATTCAGGTAGAAGGCGAGGACGGCGTGATTCTAACAAAAAAACGCCCCAAAATGGCGCCCGGTGAAATGGAATCCATCCTACTGAAAAAGGAACTGTTCAAGGATTCTGATACCTTATTCTTCAAATTGGAGGAAGCGAAATGAAACGTGAACTGACCTGTATTGTCTGCCCCATGGGATGCAGTCTTTCCGTCACAATGGAAGACGGCGAAATTCAAGTTGCGGGCAACACCTGCCCCAGAGGAAAGGACTATGCCATTGCGGAATGTACCGCTCCCACCCGGACGGTAACCTCCACGGTAAAATGCAAAAACGGAAGCTTGCTTCCCGTCAAGACCGACCGGCCTATTCCCAAAGAAAAAATTATGGAATGCATGAAAATCATCAATTCTGTTATTGCACCCTTGCCGATTTCTGTAGGCGATGTTATAATAGAGAATGTCTTTGGCAGCAACATTGTCGCAGCTAAAAATATGATTGAAGATTGAAAGGATGACTCCCATGACCAAGTATCCAGTCATTGCCGCAGTAAAAAATAAAGAGGAATTTCAGCAAGCACTGGAAAGCCCGGTTGAAACCATCTTTCATCTGACTCCAAACATTCTTTCTTTAAAGAAAGAGGTTGACTTAGCCCACACCTGCGGAAAAAAGTTCTTGATTCATATCGACTTTGCCGAAGGCATCGGCAAGGACAGATGCGGCATTCTCTTTTCTAAAAAGCTGGGTGTAGACGGTATCATTAGCACCAGAGTAAACATGATTAGGATTGCCCGCGACCTGGAGCTCTTTACTGTGCAGCGGTTTTTCATTGTGGACACCCGCTCGGTAGACACCACTGTGGAATCCCTGAAATCCTCCAAGGCTGATATGATTGAAATTATGCCGGGGGTTGTCCCCAAGGTCATAGATAATTTAAAGCAGCGTATCAGCGTCCCTATCATTGCCGGGGGGTTGATACAATCCGCTGAAGAAGTACGTTCCGCATTGGATGGCGGGGCAGCTGCGGTTTCTACCGGTAGCAAAGCATTATGGAACAAAACTGAGGTGAATTGATCGGATGAAGCAAACGAATATGAATATAGAAACTCTAAAGCAAAAACGTCTGTTTCTGCTGGATATGGACGGAACTATCTATCTGGATAATGATCTCTTTGACGGAACGTTGGACTTTCTCAATCATGTAAAAAGCATTGGCGGCAAGTATATGTTCCTGACCAACAATTCCTCTAAGAGCGTAGAAAAATACATCGAAAAGTTAAGCAAGCTGGGAATTGCATCTTCTGAAGAGGACTTTCTTACCTCTACCGATGCCACCATTGTGCATCTACAAAGTGCAGGCTTTCATAAAATTTACGCCTTGGGTACTGAGTCCTTCAAGGAACAACTATCCGGTGCCGGACTTCCTATTACCGATACACTGGAGGATGACATCGACTGTCTTTGTATGGGTTACGATACCAGTCTGAACTATCAAAAATTGGAGGATGCCTGCATTCTTCTGGGCAGAGGTGTTGCCTACATTGCCACAAACCCCGATTTAGTCTGCCCCACCTGGTACGGCTTTGTCCCGGATTGTGGCTCGGTCAGCGAGATGCTCTATCACGCCACCAAGCGCAAGCCGAAATTTATCGGTAAACCTCAACCGGAGATGGTGAATCTGGCACTCGCAAAAAGCGGATTTTCCAGAGAGCAAGCGGTAATTTTCGGTGACAGACTCTACACCGATATTGCCTGCGGCGTCAACGCCGGTATTACAACGGTGTTTGTGTTAAGCGGCGAGGGTACCATGGAGGACGCGGAAAAAAGTCCTGAAAAACCCGATTATATTTTCGAAAATATTCGAGCCTATTTCAATCAATGTTGTAATTAATAGTAAAACCCATGGAGAAATCCACGGGTTTGTTTTATGCAATATCAATTTAATATACCGCCCATTCTCGCAAAGGTTTCCGTTACCTTTCGTTTTAGCGGGACAAAATTAGGGTTCTTTAGTTCCGGGTCATGCTTGAGCATAGTTGCGGCAGCACCCTGAGCCTCTTTTAGTATCTGCATATCGGTCATCAAATCCCCAATGCGGGTTTGCGGAAGTCCATGCTGACGTGTTCCCAAAAATTCACCGGGGCCACGGAGTTCCAAGTCTTTTTCTGCTATTTTAAAGCCGTCATCCGTCTGACACATAGTCTCCATTCTCTGCCGGGCAAAGCTGCCGCCGCTGGCACAGAAGAGAATACAATAGGACTGCCACTGGCCTCGTCCCACACGTCCGCGGAGCTGATGTAGCTGAGAAAGTCCAAAACGCTCGGCATTTTCAATAACCATGACACTTGCATTAGGCACATCCACACCAACCTCAATAACTGTAGTGCTAACCAGTGCCTGAATCTCGCCCTGTAGAAATCGTTCCATGATTGCATCTTTTTCCGCTGCCTTCATTCTGCCATGAAGCGCTTCAATATTTCTACCGCGAAAAGCTCCCTTTTTCAATTTTTCCAGATAATCTTCTACTGCATTTGCCTCAATAACCTCCGATTCCTCGATTAAGGGACAAATAATATACACCTGCCGCCCCTCATCAATCTGGGACAGGAGAAAGTTGTTCACCTGGGCACGCCTTCCCTCATCCACAGCAATAGTTTTGATTTTCTTTCTGCCCTTGGGCAGCTCGTCAATAAGTGAGATATCCAAATCCCCATAGAGAATCAGCGAAAGGGTTCGTGGAATGGGCGTTGCGGTCATAACGAGCGTATGTAGGTTTTCACTCTTCTCCGTCAGCGCCGACCTTTGGCGGACGCCGAACCGATGTTGTTCGTCCGTAATGGCAAGCCCTAAATTGGCATAGGTCACCTGTTCCGTAATCAATGCATGCGTACCCACGATAATATCCACTGTGCCTTCCGCAATTTTTGCAAGTGCTTCTCGGCGCTCTGCTACTTTCATGCCACCCACCAAAAGCACTACAACAATGCCCCAGGGCGCAAATAACTTAGAAAGGGTTTCAAAATGCTGCTTTGCCAGGATTTCCGTAGGCGCCATCATGGCAGCCTGGAACCCGGATTTTACTGCGGCAAACATAACTGCCGCCGCCACCACCGTTTTACCACAACCCACATCGCCCTGCACCAAACGGTTCATGGGTATCTCACGGCGAAGGTCTGCCGAAATTTCGTTAATCACACGTTTTTGGGCATTGGTCAGGTCAAAGGGTAGTCCTTTGGCAAATTCTGCAATACACTTCACATCCGAGAACTGCGGCGCACGCCCCTTTCTCCGTTCCTGCCCGGCAAGACCGATACCCATCTGCATAATAAAGAATTCCTCAAATGCCAACCGCCTTCTTGCATCTTCAAAAGCAGAAAAGTCCTCCGGTTCATGAACCTTGTAGATGGCATCTGCAATTTCCATCAAGCCATAGGCCTTGCGCACCGGCTCCGGCAGAATCTCAGGCAGTGGTTCCTCCAGAACTGCCAGAGCACTCTGCACCGCCTCACGAATATTCCGCTGCGTGAGCCCTGCAGTACAGGGATAAATAGGCATAATCTTACCGGTGGTATTTCCCTTCTTTTGAGCATCCTCCATAACTGGGTTAATCATTTCCGGGACTCTGCCCCGAAATCCCACCTTGCCAAAAAGCACCCATTCTCCTCCGCTGCGAAGTTGTTTTTCTACGTAAGGTGCATTAAACCAGGTCACCTTCATCACCGCACTGCCGTCAGTCATGTTCGCCTGGGTAACCCTGGCTCCGGTTCGGGCACGAAAGGAGCGAATGCCTCCGGCAAGAGACACCCGTACACAGACACTTTCCTCCTCAACCAAATCCACAATATCACGGATATCCGTCCGATCCTCATAGCCTCTGGGGAGGTGGTATAAAAGGTCCTCAATGGTAAACACGCCAAGTTTTTGAAAAAGCTCGGCACGTTTTTCACCTATTCCTTTAAGATAACGAATACTGTCTTTTCGTTTCATAGTCTTACTCCACGGCAAGGAAATAATAATACACCGGCTGACCACCGTAAATCAGCGACACATCCAGATAATCATACTTAGCAGAGAGCACCTGTTCCAGCTGCTCTGCAGCTTCCTTCTCGATATCAGCACCGTAGTAAATGCTAATAACACCGCTTTCCTCGGTAATTAGGCCGTCAACCAGTTCTTCTGCCACCTGATTGATGTCCTTACCCAGGGTACGGATGGAGCTGCCTACCATGCCCATAATATCACCTTTTTTGATTTTCTTACCATCCACGGTGGAATTTCTGGCTGCAAAGGTAACCTGACCGCACTGTACCATGTTCATCATTTCGCACATTGCAGTTTGGTTTTCTTCAGCATCCGCCTCCTCGGCGAACGCAAGCATGGCAGAAATTCCTTGAGGAATGTTCTTTGTCGGAATGACAATGACAGAGCACTCCGCCAGGTCATTGACCTGTTCTGCCGCCAAAATAATGTTCTTGTTGTTGGGCAGGATAAACACCGTTTCTGCCTGTATGCTCTGTACGGCATTGAGCAAATCCTGGGTACTGGGATTCATGGTTTGACCGCCTTCTACAACCGCATCCACGCCAATGCCGGTAAAGACCTCGGTTAAGCCCTCGCCGGCAGATACCGCTACAAAGCCGTATTTCTTGCGTTCGGAAGGAGCAACTCCCTCCGTAGTCTGCAGTTTTTCATCGTGCTGATACTTCATGTTGTCAATCTTCAGGTTGGTCAGCTCGCCCAACTTCAATGCTTGTTCAATGACATATCCCGGATGATTGGTGTGAATATGTACCTTCACAATCTCCTCATCCTCAATGACAAGCATACAGTCTCCCTTGGGCTGAATTGCCGCCCGGAACTGGGTGGTCTGGCGTTCTGGTGCCTTTTGAATCAAAAATTCGGTACAATACAGGAACTTAATATCCTCGGATGCGCCGCTTGCAAGCTTACTCTCCTTTGCCTGCGGTGTATCAACGCCCTGCTGGAGTGCAACCGCCTTACCCTCTAGGGCAAGGATTGCCCCCTCCAACAGCGTAACCACGCCCATACCGCCGGCATCTACTACGCCTGCTTGCTTCAACACCGGTAAAATTTCCGGAGTTTTGTCAAGGCTTTCCTTGGCAGCAGAAAGGAGCGCCACAAGAAATTCTTTCGCATCGGAATATTCTTCATAATGGGCTTCTGCATATTCGGCAGTTTCACGAACTACGGTCAAAATGGTACCCTCGGTGGGCTTCATGACCGCACGATAAGCCGTATCACGCGCCTCGCAAACGGCCAACTTAATCGCCTTGACATCCAACGCATCCTTGTCATGCACCGCCGTGGCAAGGCCACGGAGAATCTGAGACAGAATGACACCGGAGTTTCCTCTGGCGTTGCGCAGAGCAGACTTTGCCAAAATATCCAATTGTTTGCCGCAGCCGGCACCCTCGCCGTCAGAAACTACCGTCTGGGAAGCGGCACCGAAGGTCATTCCCATATTGGTACCCGTATCACCGTCCGGCACAGGGAAGATATTCAAGTCATTGATATATTTACGATTGTTCTGCAAGTGATTCGAAGCAGAAACAATCATCTTTTGTAGATTATCACTTTGTATCATTTGCACGCTATTTCCTCCTTCCGCTTCCGTTTAGCCTAGGTTGTGTACCCGGATGCTCTCTACATTGACGGTCACGGAACGCACTTCAAGTCCTGTCATTTCTTCTACCTGATATTTTACATCACTCTTAATAATCTCTCCAACGGAACTAATATTCACTCCATATTCCATGATAACAAAGATGGAAATATCCAGAATATTATCCGTAACTTTCACTTTAATGCCACGATCCATCTGTTCTTTTTTCAAAAGCTTGGCAATGCCATCCTTTCCACTGCGTGTTGCCATACCCACAACGCCGTAGCATTTGGTTGCCGCATATCCTGCAAGCTTGGCAATTACTGCATTAGAAATATGAATCAAACCTTTTTCGTTTTTTACTTCAGCAGACATCTTCAATTTCCTCCTCTAAATCATTGATATGGGCGGAAAGTTCCGCACCGAATTCCTTAATCCTGTCATGGCAGGTAAAGAGCAGAATCTGACGATTCTTTCCAAGGATTTCTAAAAGCTCTATGGCCTTTTTGGCACGCCGGTCATCAAAGGACGCCAAAAAATCATCCAAAAACAAGGGCTCACTTCCATCACCGATGAGTTCACCCAAAGAAAGGCGCAAGGCGAAATAAATCTGCTCATAGGTTCCTCGACTGAAATATTCTGCTTCAACCGCGAACGTCGATTCTGTATCTAGGCGCAGGCGATAGGAATCCGAAACTCGAATATCCCGATACTTCTTCTCTAGCAGTATATCCAAAAAACCATTGACCTTTTCATTGACCGCAGGGGTGAAATCAGATTTTCTGGTCTCATACACCTTTTCAAATACTTTCAATGCCAGATTCAATGCCTTCAGCCTTGTTTTCCCCTCCGCAATTCGGATATCAAGCTGGTCAATTTCCGCCTGCACATCTGCGGGGTTGCGACCACCATAGTACACATAGCTGAGTTTGCCCTCCAACTCCTTAATTTCGCTCAATGCATCCATCTGAATTTTCTGATTCTGACGAACCTCAGCCGGTATATCCCGACGGAGCAAGGCGCTATCCTCTTGGGCTAATTCTTGCAAGCCTTCCATCTCCTGAGCAATTGTCGAGGCATCTTCCCCCTCCAACAAACGCTGGCAAGCGTTTTGATAGCTCTCTGCCTCCAGAGCTGCCTTTCGGTAACTTTCCAAGCCCTGTCGGAGTTCTTCTGTGTTTCGGCAGGAAAATGCTTCGAGAATCTCAGAAAGTTCCTTCTGCAAAGACTGTATTTCCAAATCTATTCGGTCTTGTTCGGTTTCAGCACGTTCTTTTTCCTGCTGGATTTTACTCCCACATTGAAGCGCGTTTTTCACGCAGACAACGCCTACTCCCAGCAACACCAGCCCCAAAGCAGTGCCTGTAAGCAGGATTCCAAGCCAAAAAGGAATACGCAAAACGCCTAATAGAAGCGCCAGAAGCAAAAGTCCGCCTCCGACGCAGCAACACATGATGCCATTTTTCTTTCGTTGCTGCTCCTTAGCAAGCTTTTTGTCTAACTCTTCTTTATCATACCCCATTTGTGCGTTTTGGTCAAGGGTTTCTAGCTTTCTTTTTATGGTTTCCGCATTTTGCACCGTTTCCTCTTGCAAGCTACAGAACTTTCTATAAGCCTCACAGCCTCTTGCTTGCTCGGCAAGACCTTGCAGTCGTTTGACCTCCTGCCACTTGCGGCGACGTGCTTCAGAGGCTTGCAGACGTTTTTGCCTTTCTTCCAGCCCTTGCAGTTCCTTAGCTTTCTCTTCGGCATGTTTCAACCGTGCTTCTGCGGCATCACGGCGCATTTGAGCAGATTTTCTCTGTCCCATTTCAGATTGTAGGGCAAATCTCTCCTGCATTTTTTGCTCTCGTTCCCGGCATAGAACATCCAAAACCCCCGGGGTTCCGCGTTTATCCTTTGCGCGCAGTTGTTTTCGTTCTTGCTCCAGCACCTTGACGGTTGCATCAGCAGAAACCTCTTCTTCGCCGGTGTCCCGGAGGTTCATCAGCCGCCGACTTAACTCTTCGTCAGTCCCCACCGGGAAAGTACTATCCTGACGAATCCAAAAGGTTTTTTCAAAAATCTCCGCAGGAATTCCTAACAGCTTCTCACCCAGGTTTTCACCGTTGTATTCTCCAAGAGCTTCTCCTGTCACGGCATCTAAAACCTCCGTCCGGTCCCCGGCAGGAGTTTTTCCAAATCGACGATGTACTTCTATTTTTCTGCCATCTACGGTGAGTTTTAAAACACCCTCCGCATTTCTCTCCCCCCAAGGGATGATGCGTTCTCTGTCCCGGAGCACAACGCTGCTGCTTTTCCGCTGATTGGGCACTCCATAGAGCATCACCCGAAGAAACAACTGAATGGTGGATTTTCCCGTTTCATTGGCACCATATAGTACCTGCAAGCCATCAGAAAATTGAATGCGCTTATTGCTGAATTTCCCAAAAGCGGTAAGCTGTGCTTCGTTTATTCGTATCATCACCGCATCCCCCTTTCCATGGCACTGAGACCCAGCTCCAAGGCAAGCTGACCCATTTCTTTTTCTTCCTCCGGCAGGTTCGTGATTTCCTCCAGCATGGCGGTCACAAACGCTCCACGCAAACTAGGTTCCTTCGCCAAATCTTCAATTTGATATACCGGCCCGGCTTCATTTCTCAGTTCCAGACTGAATGCCTTACTTTTCAGCTGTTCGCAAAGCACCTCGGTTTGCACCAAAGAGGGTTCCAACGACCCGGTAAGTAAAATCCGGTAAATATTCTCTGTACCATACTCCTCTATCACGGATTCTACCTTCTCTAAAATCTGCAAACTATCACTGCAATTAGAGACATCTAATTCCCGGCGGACAAATTCACGTTTACAAACCCGCTTCCATTCAGCACGAACATTTCCTTTTTCCACCGTACCTGTCAAATAGCCTTTTTCGCCCTCTTCGTCAAATCCTCTGCCCTCCGGGATACCCGGATAAGCATAGTACATGGTTCCCAGACGCTGAAGTCCACTGTACTGATGTACATGCCCCAACGCGGCATAATCCACACCACTGCGCTCCAACATCTGTTTCTGAACGGGATTATAATTGCTCGCTCCTCCTGTGGCTACCAAGTCTCCGTGGAGCACCAAAAGGTTACACCACTTCTCTGCCAGATCCAAAGATTGCAAAAGCGATTCTTCGCAATGCTGCGTGGAAAAGCTTCTGCCGTGAACCCGCGTCCGCAACTCCGGGAAATCCACATACTCCATTTCTGTACCAAAAATATGCACATTTTCTCCCCAGGATTCGGTCAGATACACAGAATCTGACCGCAGTGGGTCATGGTTGCCCGCGGAAATAAACACCCGGGTGTCCGGCATGTCGGCAAAGCAGCGTTTTAAGAATGCCACCGTTTCGGGAGATACAAACCGGCTGTCAAACAGGTCGCCGGAAATCAGGAAGAAATCCGCATCCTTGGCATCCTCACAGATACGCTGAAAGGTCTGCATAACCTCCTTGCGCCGAAGCTTTGCCTGCTTCGCCGTAAAACGTGCGGAAAAAGGCGTATCTAAATGAATGTCAGCAGTATGAACAAATGTTGCCACAGGGTTCACCTCCCATTTTAGAGTAAAAAAGGACGCTTTGGGGCGTCCTTTCCGAAAAACTATTCCTCTTCTTCCTCAGGCATTTCCCAAGTATGATAAACGTTTTGCACGTCATCGTTTTCTTCCAGCATATCAATCAGCTTTTCCATCTTCTTGACAGCTTCGGGGTCATCCAGCACCGTGGTAGTTTGGGGCAGATAATTGATTTCCGCCTGAACAAACTGATAACCGCTCTGTTCCAGTGACTCACGCACTGCGCTGAAGCTCTCTACCGCGGTCATGATTTCGTAGCATTCATCTTCAACATTAAAGTCATCAGCACCGGCTTCCAACGCATCCATCATGAGGGTATCTTCATCAATGCTGTCCGCTTTTTCTACAACGATAACACCCTTACGGTCGAACATAAAGGAAACACAACCGTTCTGACCCAAGTTTCCGCCGTTTTTATCAAAGTAATGCCGTAAATCGCCGGCGGTTCTGTTTTTATTGTCCGTCAGGGTTTCTACGATAACCGCTATACCGCTGGGGCCATAGCCCTCATACACCATTTCAAAGTATTCGTCACTGCTGCCCTCGCCCGCTGCCTTCTTAATACTGCGGTTGATGGTATCGTTGGGCATATTGTTTGCCTTTGCTTTAGCAATGATATCACGCAGCTTGGAATTGGAATCCGGATCCGGTCCGCCCTCCTTGACTGCTACCATAAGCTCTCTGCCCAGTTTGGTAAAAATTTTACCGCGCTTGGCATCAATGGCACCTTTCTTTCGTTTAATTGTTGCCCATTTGGAATGTCCTGACATAAAAATGTAACCTCCTAAAATATACCTTATCATTTCTGTATCAGCAACATGAAATCAGAAGGAAAACTTCCTTCTGATTTCACGCACTTAGCAAATGTTATTTCTTCTCATCAACAACGAGTTCCTTGAGAGAGGTTGCAAGACCTGCAAGCCCCTGAATCTCGGAGGGAATGATAATCTTGGTTGCCTTGCCATCCGCCGCCTGAGCAAACGCTTCAAGGCTCTTGATAGCAATGACCTGCTCTGTGGGGGAAGCTTCATTGAGCATCCGGAGTCCCTCAGCCGTTGCCTTCTGCACCTCTAAAATTGCCTGTGCTTCACCTTCGGCAACCCGAATAGCAGCTTCTTTTTCGGCTTCCGCTTTCAGAATCTGAGACTGTTTTTCAGCCTCAGCCTGAAGGATTCTGGATTCCTTTTCACCCTCGGCAACCAGAACCGCAGACTTCTTCTCACCCTCGGCACGCAGAATTGCTTCACGGCGTTCACGCTCAGCCTTCATCTGTTTTTCCATAGCTTCGCGAATGCCTGCCGGCGGAATAATGTTTTTCAATTCCACGCGGTTGACCTTGATGCCCCAAGGATCTGTTGCTTCATCCAGAATGGAGCGCATCTGGGTATTGATCACATCACGGGAGGTCAAGCTCTCGTCCAACTCCATATCACCAATGATATTACGCAGGGTGGTTGCCGTAAGGTTCTCAATGGCAGACATGGGAAGCTCTACACCATAGGAATACAACTTCGGGTCGGTAATTTGGAAATATACCACCGTGTCAATCTGCATGGTAACATTATCCTTGGTAATGACCGGCTGGGGCGGAAAATCCACCACCTGTTCCTTTAAGGTTACACGCTTTGCAACCCGGTCAATCATAGGAACTTTAAAGTGCAAACCTACGCTCCATGTAGCATGATATGCGCCCAGACGCTCTACCACATATGCATGAGCTTGCGGAACAATCTTAATACAAGAAACCAACAATAAAACAACGAGAATCAATATGCCAATGATTAAAAATTCCATAAAAACACTCCTCTCATACTTTTAGCCCTTTTTCTTTACTATTACGCGGACGCCCTCAATGGACTCCACAATCACCTTTTCTCCTTGAGCAATGGCAACGCCATCCGCTGCAGAGACGGACCAAATCTGCCCCAGCACCTTCACTTGTCCCTTGTTTTCGATGGCATCAATAGACACAAGAACAACACCCTCCTGGCCAATGAGCCTGTCCGCGTTGGTGCTCTCCATCTTTTTACTGCGAAATTTCCGGCTTAAAGGGGCGGTCAACACCAAGAGTATTGCCGAAACCACCAAAAAGATTAGAATTTGAACCATCAGGTTCTGACCGAAAGCTGCGGCAATGGCAGCCGCGACCGCACCTACTGCCATCCAGATGGACACCAGAACTACCGTGGCGCTCTCCGCCACACCGAAAACGACTGCAGCAAGCAACCATACAATCACTGCACCATTCATACTATCACCCGCTTTGCACTAGTCAATACTCTCGCTTTGTGAGAATCAATACGCACGCTTATAACCGCCGCTGCGCTTACCCTCGTTGCTCCGCTTTAAATCCTGGAATTTTTCATCGCTGTCCTGTTTGAACTTCTGCAGCATGTCATCAAAGGACATATCTCCCCGTTTGCGAAATTCAAACTCCTCCGGTGGTTGTTTGGGGTCAAAAGCCGGCTGAGGACGACGCTCACGTCTCGGACGCGGACGACGTTCCTCACGGGGTTTACTGTTTCCCTCAACCTGTTTGATAGAAAGGCTGATTTTACCTTTGTCGGCACCGATGACTTTTACTTTCACCGTCTGGCCTTCTTTCAAATGCTGCTTGATATCGCTGACATATTCCGATGCAATCTCGGAAATATGCACCAGACCGCTCTTGCCGTCAGGCAACTCCACAAATGCACCAAAAGCTGCAATACCTGTAACCTTTCCTTCTACTACCGAACCAACTTCAATTTGCATGTTTTACCATAATCCTTCCCGGGAGGAAGCTTCCTCCAACTGTTATATATTAAATAATGTTTTATCTTCTCTTTTGTAAGAATTGTCAGTCGCTGGTGTTCGCCTGACTCTTGTTCGCATCCACAAAAACCCGCTCATTAGGGCGAACCAACCCCAACTTCTCTCTGGCAATCTGCTCTAAGTACGCAGGGTCATTGAGATTTTCAAGTTCTGCCTCTAATTTTTCCGTCTGCTGGGTAGCAGTTTGCACCTTCTCCTCTAAGGCGTTGATTTCCTTATTTTTTTTGCTAATGGTAACCTGCTGCCAAATCATAATATAGACAAAGTAAAGGGCAAATATCATCACCACAACCGCCGTTACAACCTGTTGTGGCTTCCATTTTTTCTTTTGGGTTTTTCCATCCCGCTGCTTTGTACGCTGAGAACGCACCCTAGTCCGTGCATTTTCTTGCTTCATGTGGGCGTTCCCTCCTCAAAATGGATATAAAAATATATTTTGATTATATCTTAAAAACACCCATTTGTCAACGATAACTTTTCTTTTTCCTCTCTAGTTTTTCTGTAGTTGTCAAACATATGTTACATCAACAGCAAAAAATAATATATAGTTTTCCTTAAACCCCATAGTTATTCTTAAAAGCAAATTATGAGGAATGTCAATAGTGCGCAGCATTCATCTTGCTATTTACA
>JAXJVM010000045.1:0-24327 GCA_036308515.1 Clostridia bacterium
AATCAGTATAGGCACAAGCGTACAACCCAGCAATGTAAAAGTAACCTATTTCAAGAAAGGATGAGGAAAATGTTAGCAAAAGTAGTAAACGGGAGGTTAGCAACCCCCAGTGAGGCTGAGAGACAGAAAATTGTGATTGCGAATCCTTCTGATGAAAGCCTTAAGTTCAATCTCGGGTACAAGGATTTCATGATTGACGAGAAGCCGACCTATGACAAAACAACCCAGACGCTAAGGCAGACATTTGAGGAAACGGAAACTACCATCACGCAGCGCTGGGAGGTTGTGGATATCTCGGAGAAAAGTGTGAAATAATCTATAAGCTTCACAGTAATCCATAAAAAAATTTAATTTTTAAATTTCCCGCAATTCCTTGTGTACCAAGGACTACCTTGCTATGAAAGTGAGGTAGTCCTTTTTGTAATATTGAAAAACAGTAGTAATGTGCAATGGTAAAACAAGGAATAGCTATGGAAAACGCCGCGCTTTTATCTTTATTTATTATTTTCTTATAGAATGCAAATGAAGCGGGCAAAGACGGTCTTATAAACTATGTTTTTTTAGAAAATCTTACTCTGAGACAATTGGAGAAAGTATTTCCAATTGAAAATTTAGAAGGAAGAGTTTAAAATATCAACATGGGAAATTGATTTTCCGAGAGAGGAGGTTCTGGCTTTTGCAATGAAAAGGAATCATGTAAAATGCAAAAAGGTTTTTATGACGGCTGTCATCCTTGGATTGATAATGGTATTATCGGCTTGCGCCATTCATCCCAGCGAAACGGAAACCCGAAAAGCAAAATTAAATGCGCCGGGTACGTTTCCTATTTCCAAAGAAAAGGTGACCCTGACGGTTGGGGTGGTATCCTCACAGTATGTAGAGGACTGGGAGAGTAATGCGCTGACAAAAGAACTTGAGAAAAAAGCGAATGTAGATTTGGAATTTGTGGTATTCCAGCCAAATGATGTTGAAGTTAAAATCTCTACGATGATTGCTTCACAGACAAAGCTTCCGGATATTTTGGCGTTGACCAATGTGGACATGAGAAAGTATTATGACTCCGGAGTTTTGATACCTGTAACGGAGTATTACAATGATCCGCAGCTGGCGTATTATTTTCATCAGCGTATGAACGGTGATGAAGAGAGGAAGAACCAACTGTTTTCCATGGCGGCAGCTGCCAACGGCGAGATTTACGGAACAATGCGATATACTCCGGAAATCGGTAATGAATATCCGAACAGAATGTGGATGAATCAAACATGGCTGGATGCATTGGGACTTCCTATGCCCACAACAACGGATGAGTTCTACTATACCCTTAAGCAGTTTGTGGAAAAAGATCCTAACGGGAATGGCAAAAGGGATGAAATCGGTTTAATCGGTTCTATGGATGGCTGGCGGCAGAAGCCACAGGATACGCTGATGAATGCGTTTATCTATGTAGATCCTGAGCATGATTATCTGAGTGTCAAGGATGGCGTTTTGGATGTGATTTACAACAAGCCGGAATATAAAAAGGGCCTCCAATATCTACATACCCTGATGCAAGAGGGGTTGTTTTCTCCGTTGAGCTTTACACAGAATGTAACGCAGCTAAAGGAGATATTGGAGGATGAAGAGATACAGCGTGTAGGTTGTCTGGCTGCCGGAAGCCTGAGTGTTTATGTTCCTGACAGTGAACGTAAAAAGGATTTTGTCGCAATGCCACCGTTGACAGGACCTGACGGTGTTTGCTACGCGACCTATCAGTCACAGCTTCCGATTCCAGGTGCGTATATTACAAAATATTGCGAGAATCCCGACCTTGCGTTTAGAATGCTGGATTGTATGTATGAAGAAACCATGTCCATGTGGCAGAGATTCGGAGAACCGGAGGTAGACTGGAGCACCGATGTGGATGGAAAGGAAGGCTTGTATCAGGATTCACTGGGTGTTTCGGCAGGCTTTACGCAGTTAAGGGATGTTATGGGCGCACAAAATTCTTGCTGGAGAGATTTAATGCCTGCATACCGCGACGCTTACAGCTCACTCAGCATGCAGGGACTGGCAATTCCGGATAATCCTTATGACTACAGTGTATATACTGCCTCTGCGGTTCCGTTGTATATGGGCAAGCAGCCGCCGGAGGTCATCCGTAAGCTTGTGTATAACGAGGAAGAGCAGCGTAAGATTTTTAACAGCAGGACTTCCCTTGAAAGTTTCCGTAGTGAGAATGTGATTAGATTCATTACGGGAGACAAGCCGTTTTCGGAATGGGATTCCTACGTGGAAGAACTCAATAAACTGGGACTTCAGGAGTTTATCGAAGTTTCTCAGGCTGCCTATGACAGAGAAAAAAAACAGTAGAAAAACTCTGATTTTTAGAAAAAATGATAGTTGAACAATACATAACATTCTTAAGGGGGAAATTATTATGAAAAAAATGACAGCACTGATGCTTTGCGTAATATTGGTTATCACTTCCATTACCATGGTGTTTGCGGAAACGACTATGACTTATGAAGTGCCTGAAACAGATGCAGATTACTATTATAATACCACATTTACCGAAAAGCCAAGCGGTAATTGGTCTGGTGGGCCTACGGGTAATGTCGCAACCGGTACATGGGCAACCAATGGCACTTATGATGCGGAAACCGGTGCCATGGTGTTGACCGGAAAATATATGCAGAACGATTTTCAAACTGCAGATGAGGCGCCTGTTGCTGCACCGATTACCGCAAAAGGTTCGTACATCATCGAAGCGGATTTGTACTTCCCTTCGGTAGAGAATCTCTCAGAATGGACTCTTTATTTGGCGGCGGCAGCAAAGAACTATGCCTTGAGACCTTTCCAGATTTCCGGCGGTGAGTTTTCTTTTAACGGTGTGAAAACCGGTGTGGCTGTTGAGAAAGAAACCTGGTATACCGTGCGGTTGATGGTAAGCATGAATGACGGCGGCGTATGCACAGGCATTACCGGCGAGGTGGTGAATGCAGAGACCGGCAAGGTTGTTGCATCAAAAGCATCCTGGGGCGCAAGTAGTATTGCAACCGGTGTTTACGGTGTAAGGCTTGCGATCCGGACTGCTACTACTAACAATACGGTTCACACCAGACGCTGGAGCTTCTTTAAGAGCGGCGCTTCCAGTACCGTGGTTCCGGAAAAGCCGGTGATTATCGGCGGTGATGCCAATCCTACCATTGAGGGCGACGTCTATCCGCTGACCGATTCCGGGTACTACTATAAAGAAACCTTTACCGCCCGTCCAAATGTGGCATGGGAGGCAAAAAGCCTGGAGGTAGCAGCGGCAAGCGGTACCATCACTGCAAAAAGTGGAAAGGCAAACTATGACGCAGATTATAACGGCTTACTGGTGGACGGATTTATTGCGGCGAACGTGACCGGCGATGCAATCAGCAATCCGGGTGAATATATCCTGGAAGCGGATTATCTTGCATCACCAAATCCTATTGCAGATGATAATGATATTCTTCGTATTTCTCTGGATTCCAAATATCCGGTTATTATTGCCAATGACGGAACTGTCCAGTTCAACGGTCAGGATTCTGACTTTGCGGTTGTGACCAATCGTTGGTATACCATTCGCTTGGCGCTGACTTTGCCGAGTGGAAGCATCACGGCAAAAGTTATTGACAAAGCAACCGGAAAGGTAGAGGCAGAACAGACATGGGCATCGGGACTGACCTCTATTTCTAAGTATCAGGTTGCTCCTAAAACTGCATCCACCAAGATGTATACCCAGAACTGGAAGTTTTTCAAAAACAATCTGGGAAGTGCCGTTGATTTGTGGGAGATTGTAGGCGATTTAGATGAGGCGGCAGCCCTTCCCTGTGCTGTTTTTCAAGATGCATCCGGAAAGGAACTGACCAAGATACAGACCGGTACGGTAAAGGTTGTGCCGACCATCGTAAAGGGTGAAGAAAATGAAAGTGGTATCTTCATGGCAGCGGTGTATGGTGCAGATGGCTGCCTGAAGAGGATTTCCATGCAAACCGTGTACGCAGAGGGTGAAGATTATATTTTGTGGTCACCGAGAGCGGCAATCGATATTACCGTTGATAGCACGGATGATTATATTAAGTGCTTTTTCTGGAATAGCACTTCTACCATGGAGCCGAAGATGATTTCTGCAGGACTGTAGAAGCAATTCGATGAGAAAGAGAAAGAAAAGGACAGGAGGGCATTATGAAAAGAATTCTGAGTCTGGGGCTGAGTATCTGTATGCTGCTGAGTGTACTGACCCTTGGGGTCTGGGCGGAGGCGGAGACAGAAGCAGTGCCCAATGAAATGACGGCATATCTGATAGGTTATGAAATCATTGAACAAGATGATTTGACGGAATTGGATGCACCGATTACCCGTAAGGAGTTTGTAAAGGAAATCCTGAATTTGTTTGTCATGGAGAATGGTGTTGCGGCAGAGGTAACAGAAACGCCTTATGTGGATGTAGACCCGTCAGACGAATATGCACCCTATATTGTGTTTGGCAGTGAGCGGGGCTTTCTGCACGGATACGAGGACGGGACATTCCGACCGGACGGCAGCGTAGAGATTGCGGAAGCTGCGAAAGTGCTGATTTCGTGTTTGGGTTACGATAAGGTGATTGAGGCGGAAGGCGGCTACCCGGCAGGAAGCAATCGGCTGGCATCCAAACTCGGTCTAACCCAGGACGTAACCTCCTCCGGTGTTGCTACGAAGGCAGAGATTTTCTCCATGTTCTTTCATGCATTAAATGCAGAAGAGCTGGTTTCTGATTATGCCGTAGAGCCTAAATATACGCAATCCGGAAAAACATTAAAGGAATTTCTTGCAGCCCAAAGAAAAATTACCGAGGGTGAAGGAATTGTTTACGGAAATGAGAAGTTTCCGCTTACTGACGATGTGACAGCGGATGCGGAGCATATTACCATTGGTGCCTATACGTGTCAGATCGGTGGGTTTGATTTTACAGACTATATTGGAAGAAAGGTATTGTATTTTGCAAAACAGGGAGACAACAAAAGAGATACCATTACCCATATGTTTCAGCTGGATTACAACAAAGAACTTTTTCTCAATCGTGATAGCAATGGATGTTTGAACGGCACCGCGGTAAGCTATTATAACGAGAATGGTCGAAAACTGACTGCGCAGCTGGATGGGGAAGGATATGATGTTGTGCGGAATTACCGCCCCGATTTCACGATCAAGGATGAGGACTTTGAGGGTGATGTTGTCATGGTTGACAATGATGCGGACGGGAAATACGAGGTATTTCTGGTTATTAGCAAAAAAACCTACCGTATTAGTGGCGTACAACCATCGCTTGGTTCTGTGAACTTTAAGATAGAAAACTGGCAAAATACAGCAGAGGTTGTTGGATTGAGTAATCTGGATGAGGCAAATGATGCACGAACGATTCTTGTAAATGATTCGGACGGAGCAGACCTGACTCTGGAAGATTTGCAGAAAAATGACGTAGTTACACTGATTGTTAGTGATGATCAGGAGTTTGTGTCCATCACCCGGGAAAACCGCTATGTCACGGGCACGATTACTGCTATAAAAGAAGAGGCAATAGAAATTTCCGGAGAAAGCTATCAGGTTCATCGTCTGTCAGACGGCAATATGCCTTTTGGGCTGACGGAACTGGGAATTACGGGGAAATTCTATGTTGATCAGCATGGGGAACTCATTTATTATGTAGACGAGAAGGAATTGACCGAAAACTATGCGTATGTAATGAATATGCAAAGCACTGGTGCCTTTTCAAGCCGTGTGCAGCTGCGGCTGCTCTCTCCGGGACGTATGAATTATATCTTTGAAGAATACGAGGACGGAACCACCAGCGAATCCCTGAAAGTGGGTAATGGAGACATCGGCGTGTATGATGTTGCAAGCAAACTGAGTCTGGACAATGTCAGTGTCCGCAGCAGTCAGCTTGTGGATGAGGGGCTGCTGCAAATCGGTGACATTGTCCGCTACGAAACCAATGCCCAGGGTGAAATTACAAAGATTGAAACCCCGGTTAAGTATTATGCGGATACCAATTATGCGGTCAGCCGAAAATTTAATATTTTCACGGACTCTAAAGCAGAAACAGAGCAAGAGGAAACTGTATTTGCCTTTGGCGGCATCAACAAGGGTGCCTTTAAGGTGGATTTAGAAAATTCTGCTGCATTTTGTCTGCCTCCACAGTCCGGTGAGGAATATCAGATTACCGGTGATGCCAGTTATTCCATTTCCGGTGATGATGATTATTTTGACCTTGTAACCATGAATGACGGAACCTCTTATTACACCAGAGCCTATGACTTTGATGAGGATGACAGTACGGTCAAGGTGTTTGCGGTGGTTAGCGGACTGAACGCTAACCGCTCGGATGAAGTGCTTTCCTCCAGTCCGTGGTCCATTGTTTCAGATAGCATGATTACCTTGAACGAGAATGGTGATGCAGTGTATGCTATTGATGGGTATAGTGAGGGAAAATCCTTCCATGCAGTGTCCCAATCGGGCAACGCCAATGGTTTATCTGCCACTTTGCAGGCCATGGAGCCGGGAGATGTTTTTAAGTATACTGAAAATACGCGTGGTGAAATCTATGAACTTTCAAACCGAAGTGATATTTTTTCCATTCGCGGCGACATCACAGATTTGCGGTCGGGCTTTTACAGTGCTTCAGTAGGCAATCTTTACGGAAAGGTCATGAACATCAAGCGGAAAATTATCAGTGAATCCGATGTAAGCTACATCCATTCCCTTGCAGTCAATTATGGAGACAGTACTATGAATATTACCTGCTCCTATAGTGATACGGCAATTTATGTGTACAACAGGAAAACGGATGAAGTGACCGTTGGTACGGCAGACGATATTTATTCGTATGAAGAAACACAGAATGAGGATAGCTGTTCTTGGATTTTTACAAAAACTGATGCGAACTACAATGCGGAAATTGTGGTTATCGTGTTAGATCGTTAATGGGGGTGATACTATGATGCGAATCAAAGCGATAGTTCTTACAGTTGCCCTGCTGCTGACAACGATTGCATCCCCGGTTTCTTATGCACAAGAGAAGAACGATACAGAGGATAAGCAAAATAGTACCGGAGCAATTCAGTTGATGGAGGAAGAGAGTTGGGAGACATACTTTCATCATATCAGCGGTTCTGCATCAATTTACGTTCCTTCCAGCAGGTCTGTCACTGTAAACTATGAGGTACATACGGCAGAAGAGGCAGTTGTTTCGGAAACGAACATTACATGGGCGTTGGATCAGAAATATACGGGTGTTTCCCTGACCGGTTCCAAAATGATTGTATCCTATAAGGCAGAACCGGCAGTTGTTCGCCTTTCGGCAACCTGGCAGGGGCACACCATCTATAAGGATATTGAACTGAAAAAGGATCAATATGGCCAGGATCTGGCACTGGGAAAGAGCTTTGAAAACTGCTGCAGCTGGGGTATCGGTATTCCCTATACCGGTCTCGATCTGGCTACGGACGGTGACAGTACGACTTTCTTCTCATCGGGCAAGCAGGACGCATCGCTGCTTTCCGCCAGTGGCGCGGGAAAGCTGGCAATCATGATGGATTTGGGAAGTACCAAATATAACGTCATTCGATTAAAGCAGTCTGTAACTACGTCGGGCGGCTCGCCGCTGTATTTGCAGTTGGTTGCGTCCAGAGCCAAGAACTCTTCCAGTTATTATGAAACCATTGTACCCCAGGCTTTGACCACCAAGGATGCTGATCGCTACTTTAAATTCCAGACGAGAACAGAGCAGTACGTGGGATATTATTGGAACATTGGCGGTTCTGTAGCAACCAATTGTGATGTAGAGTTTAAAACATGGGATTTTGAGGTTTACTATGACGGCAGTCAGTTAGAAAACATTGAGGTAGCGTCTTCTGCGGTGGTAGACCGTACGCAGGAGACCAGAATCCCACTCAATGCCTATAACGCAGACGGCAAGCTCATGACCAACCTGACCGGATATACATGGACAGGGAGCGCACAAGGCTGTGAAAATATCTATATTGATACGGAAACCAACGAACTGGTCATTCCTGAGGATGCAGGCTTTGGCACCTATACGGTTACACTGACCTGTGATGAATGCCCGGAGCTTTCCTTAAGTGCAACGATTGCGGTGTCAGTTCCTGAATCGGAAATGAAAAAGGAATTCAATCACATCAGCGGTGAAGAGACAATTTTGATTCCGAACCAGAAAACGGCAGACTATATCTATTATGTGTTTACAGATCAAAATGTCCGGACTAATTATGGCAGTACAATTACGTGGAGTCTGGCGAAAAAGTATACCGGCGTAAGCATCTCCGATAATGTTCTTAGCGTAGGTACTGATGCCGAGCCAGGCACGGTTACCATTGTAGCAAAGGTCGGGGATAGCTATTCCATCAGTTTGGATGTGCAGCTGACCGGTGTTTCGGAGACGGTAGGGAATATGCTTTACAGTATTGACGGACAGAAGTTTGTAACGGCACCCTATTTCGGCGAGGAGGAATATAGCTTTGCCTCCTATACAGCAATGACCTATGCGGGCAATCCCATTACCGAAGGTATCGTCTGGTCCTTAAAGGGCGGCGACGACGGTGTTTCGGTGGATGCGCAAACTGGCGTGATTACGGTTCTGCCCCATACCAAGGATCAAAAAGTAAAGCTGATTGCCCAAAAGGACGGTCTGTACGCAGAAAAGCTCGTGACCATTGTTTCCAGATATGAGGGAGGCCCCAATCTGCTGAGACTTCCGGGGGTTACATATAGCAGCCCGGCGGCATCCGGAAAGGAGCTTCCCCTTGACGGAGATTTCTCAACGGCAAGCGTTTCGGTTATCTCCACCAATGAGCAGAAGAACAACTTTACCTTCCCTCAGAAGTATTACCTTGACAAGTTCCGTGCTTATCGGGACAACGGTGACTTCTGGAATGTTTACCAGACCACCTCGCGTATCAACGGAGAGGCATTTGGCGGTAAGAGCTGGGCAAGCGGACCTTTGGAGGCGGATATCTGGACGGTGTCACCGCCTACCTATGCGGATTCGTATACCTATACCTATAAACCGGGTGTTGATGTTATTAAGGTTTACGAGATGGAAATGTACAGCTCCTATCTGCGCATGAATCGCATTACTGCGGAGGCAGAACAAGTGGAGATTCCAAGTTCTGGCAGCCGCACCGTTGCTTTTCAGGCTCTAAGCGAAAACGGCGAACAGGTACAGAATTATACCTATGCCGACGGCGAAGAACATAAGCTGCAATGGGATTTACCCTACCCGGCAGAGGGGGTATCCATTGATGCCGACACGGGTGTACTGACGGTAACCTCGGAAGCAAAGCCCACCACGGTTACGGTGCGGGCAGTATACTTTGGCAAGGAATTAACCACGGCACTTTCGGTTGGATCCGGAGCGGCAGCAACTCTTGCAGGTATGGACTATGACTGGTTGACCTTTGACAAGCTCACTACAGAGAATGCGGATAATATTACCTATAAGATGCTGTTACCCAATGTGGGCCCCAATGGATCGGATATTCAGTGGTCAAGCAGCAATACCGGTACGATTTCTGCGGTAGGTAATGTAACCCTTCCCTTTGACGGGACAGATAAGAACGTGACGCTGACTGCGGAAATCAAAAACGGTTCTGTAGTACTGACGAAGCAATTTAATGTGACCGTGCGGAATCCGGAGGAGTTTGTGGATAAGGAGACGCTGACGGATAATGAGTTATTCGGCGTCTGGGATGATGAACAGGCACGTTGGGCGGTTACCCCTAAACTGGATTATTCCGCAAGCGATACCATGGCGGGAATTGGCGAAGCGGTCAAAAACCATGATTTGGAAACGGCAAAGGATTTGCTTTATGACCTGACCATTTATAAGCTGCGCAATACCCTTGATCCGGTAAGCATTTCCAATCCGCTGAATAACGTAGATGCCCAGCATATGATGAATGATACTGTGCTTTATACAACCAATGCACTGGGTTGGATTAACATCGGCAATGAGAGAAAATGGTATAGTCAGAACGTAAAGGGTATCGTCAAAAAGACCCGGGAATTTACAGTGATTCTTCATTCATATATGAAGGAAAACGCTCTGGTTGAGGTGGATAGCCGTGAGAGCGAATATTCGCCCTACATTCTGGTGAAGATGAAGAACGGTAATGAAATGACCTTCTATCCTATTGCGGATACCACCTTGCGGGCAGGATATTACAACGATACGGCTTACGGCACAGAGCCTGTGTTGAAGATACGGGACAGTGGTTATCCAATTGACAGTGATACCCAGAGAGGTTATCTTGCCTTTGACTTGTCCAGTATTACAAATACGGATGATATTTCATCGGCAGAATTATATCTCCATGGAGAGAATACCTCCAAAACGGGCGATAAGGAGATCAGTATTCTTTATAACGCAAGTAATTCCTGGGAGGAGAGCAGCTACTGCTGGAAGGACACCACCGGTAACATGGCAGTGTATTCCTACAGTGGCACCCAGGGCGGTTTTGAGTTCAGCTTCCCGCCGGGCAGTGACCCCGAAACACACTATACACGAATTACCCGTATGTATTTTGTCAAGATTGTAGCCGGCGGCTTTAACTACACGGGTGATGAAAAATGGGCATATTCCGCCTTGAGGATGCTGGATAACTATTACAACAGAGCCGGTGATCAGAACTGCTTCCCACGCGGCTTTGACGGAACCGTGCGTAACGAGAATACGCTGCTGGCATATAAGTGTCTGATGGATTCCAAATACATGACGGAAGAAATGACCACAGAACTGTGGAAACGCCTGTGGATGATGGAAGAGCAGTTGGCAACCGGCGAATCCCCCTACATTGATACCGCAAATAATATGCAGCTTTCTGCGGCGAATCTGATTATGGAGGGTCTGGTTGACTTCAATGAGTTTCTGGGGCTGCAGGAATGGGTGGATGCGTACTCCGAATTTCTGCTGCCGATGGTGCGGGAAAGTATTCTGAGTGACGGATGTTATACTGAGGCGGCAGATTTGTACATCAATATGGGTGTAACCGAACTGGCAGCCTCACTGGAAAAAGCAAAGAAGATGAACTTTGCCTTAGATCCTGAACTGGACGAGACTCTGCACAAGGCGGTGTATGCGCTGGCGGCAATTTATCTGCCGGATTTCAGTTATGCAGGCTACGGAGATTCCACCTTTGGCGGTGCGGCTGCATACCAGTCCTTTGTCTATGAAATGGCAAATCTGTATCAGGATGATGAGCTTTTGTATATCTCTGCACACGGCAACAAGGGCGGAACCAAACCTGGATTTACCAGCTTGGTTTACCCCTCCAGAAACCGTGCGTATATGAGAGCGGACTGGAGCGCTACCTCGCCTTATCTGATGATTCAAGCGGATGATTCGGATTCCAACCATGGACATAATGATGATTTGGCGGTCATTGCATGGGCGTACGGTGATTTTGTTCTTACCGATGCTGGTAGGTATACTTATACAGTAGGTGACCCCATAGGAATTGAAGTCAGTTCCTCCGCGAATCATAATACCTTGGGACGAGTGACGGATTTGAATACGGGTACGGTTTATCAGCAAATTGCGGGTAAGGATTCCTCAACCACACGGCTGGACAACTGGGCAAGCAGTAATTTCTTTGATTATTACAGTGGTTGCGCCCGTGAGAATACCTACGGGGATTATTACGGAGACGGTGACCGCATTAAGCTGGGCTATAACCGTAAGGTGTTGTTTGTCAAGCCGAATTACTGGATTGTTTCGGATTATGTGGAAAACAGAGAAACCACACAGACCACCAACCAGTACGATATAACCTTTAATCTGATGCCCAACAGCGGCTTTACCATGGATCAGGATACCAAATCCGTAAAGACCAACTTCAGTGATACTACCAACGTTCAGCTGGTTTCGCCTGACACGGATGTTGCCCTCACCAACGAGCGGTCTGTGTACTGCCCGATCTCTGGTGCGTACACCTATACAGACAGAATTGTATATTCCAGGACCGCATCCTCGGCAGATAAAGTCACCTTTGACACCGTGGTATTCCCCACCAGAGCAACAGATACCGATGCGGAAGTTTCCGCAGAGCGGCTGGATACCGGGGTGGACAGCGCAGTGGCATCGGCAATGCATATCAGCCGCAGTGATACCAGCGGAAGCTACAATGACTATTACTATTATTCCAATGAAGCAAACTTTTCAGACAGCAATGACTTCGCAACCAGAAGCTTTGGCGACTTCAGCTACAATGGCGAGATGACCTTCATCAGCTATGACAGCAAAGACCGGCTGGCTTCCCTGACCATCAATCATGGTTCAGAACTGAAGTGCGGCGAAGAAGTGCTGCTTTCCTCCGATACACAAATTACGGACTTATCTGTCAGCATTGACAATGCTGTCATGAGTCTGGAATCCTCTGAGGAAAATAAGGATGCATTGGGCAATGTTCTGATTCAAACCGGACGCAACATGGACAAGGTATTGTACAACGGACAGGAGATTGCGTTTTCACAGGTCAACGGTATGGTTACCATTAAAGAAGGTGAATTTTTGATGGACACCACCGTGTACACTGCAGAAGACGGCACGGAGTATATGGTAATGCCGGAGATCTCTTATGGAACCAGCTTTACCTACGGCGGAAAATCCTATGCGGTGACCCTGAATATTCCCGAAGGCACTCAGATTGCACCCATTGAACAATGGGATGGCGTGTTCCAGGTGACAACAAAGGAGGCCCAGAACACATCGGAAGCAGGTCGCCTTTCCATTAGTACAAAAGATGGAAGAGAAATTCGGTTTTTGACCCCAATCTCTATTTACGTGGCGGAGCACGCTACTGCAAAGGTCTATTTGATGATTGACGGAACGGCAGTTCTTCAATCCAAAATCGTATCAGACAAAGATCCCGCCAAGGTAGAGCTTTCCGGAGTGGGTGCAGGTATTTATACCCGGCGTGACCATCTCTGGATTATCACCAATACGTGTACAGAACTGATCGTCGGCAGAATAAACACCCCAAATTTGCCGGAAAATGTAGGGCCGTCAGGCGGCGGTAGTGCAGGCGGCGGTAGTGCAGGCGGTGGTATCGGCGGCGGTGCCGCTGCTGGATCTGCAGGTGATACCACGGGGTCCGGTACAGGCGCAGGCGGAGCAACAAACGACGCTGTTACTACGGAACCGATTTGCCCCTTTGTGGATTTGCAGGATGTTGCGTGGGCACAACCGGCAATTGAGGACTTATACCGGAGACAGGTGGTTAATGGGAAAACAGAAACCCTATTTGCACCCTCTGACAATGTGACCAGAGCAGAATTTATTACCATGCTGGTGAGAGCTTTTGCGTTGCAGACAGAAAACCCCGAAAACCCCTTTAACGATGTAGCGGAGGGTATGTGGTATACCGACGCAGTGGCTACGGCATATACGCTGGGCGTTGTGAAAGGAATCTCCGAACAGGAGTTTGGTACCGAGGAACTGATATCTCGCCAGGATATGATGGTAATGCTGTATCGGATACTGACGCAGTACGGAATCCAACCGGAACCTGTTCGCACCGAAGAGGGCATAGACGATTGGAATATGGTAAGTGAGTATGCCTCTGAGGAAATCACTGGCATGTACTGTGCAGGAATCATCAACGGCATGGGTAACGGAAAGATTGAGCCGAAGGGTATTGCAAACCGCGCACAGGCTGCAAAGATGATTTATGAAACATTGCAGCAGGTTGGCGAGACGGAAATGAAAAAGTAAAAAAATAGTTGAGAGGAAGGGACCGGACAAGACCTTGCACGATCTTGTCCGGAGGTGAGGTGGAGCATGGATTCTGACAGAAAAAGACTGATGGCAGATGTGCAGGCACTGCGTTGTACCTCGTGGCACAAAGAGGAGGAGAAGATTACCGCTTCTCTGGAGTTGTTTGATAAAGGTGACTACGGAAGTGACATCGTTTGGGAATCCGACAGAGAAGATGTGATTTCCTCTCTTGGCAGGGTGCGGCGACCGCGCTGGAACAGCGAACCTCAGAGGGTGACCATGACAGCAAGGCTGACCTGTGGACAGGAAAAAGCAGAAAAAAAGTTCCACCTCACTGTTTTGCCTGATGAGCCGTTTCGAGATCCTATGCACATCAGTGATGAACAGTTTTTCGGAAATGCAGAAGGAGATAACCTGGTTGCAGGAATGCTGAATTTAGAAACTCCTGCATTCTCCAAACTGAAGGAGTTGGTAAAGCGTGGGCAATATGCTGCCGCAAAGGAAGAGCTACTGCACTATTTTCGTGGTTTAGAGGAACCTCCTGTGTATGGAGAGCCGTATTCGGAGGGCTTGGCGGAAATGCTGATTCAGGGAGTTTCCAGCTTGCAGCGGTATGAGTGGTATTATATGGGCTGCGGCATGGCGACAACCGCCGAGTTGGCCCGAATCATAGTAGAACTGGCACCCTTACATTTGCAGAACGGTGCTTGGATTACCTATGATATATGTGCAAAGTACAACGAAAATGCAGGCATTTACATTGCAGGGAAAAACTTCCCCGAAGAACAACATCAGCCCCAACTGCGGATTCGTACCGCTCGTGGATGGCAGACCTTTGCGGTGAAAGAACAAGCAGTGCTTTGCCCAAAAGCTGGGGAACCATGTGAAAAAAATCAGGAACTGTTGTATGCAAAGACCTACGGTTCTTATTTGGGAAAGGAGACCTTTCACACGCTGCTTCAATTTCATGTGGTGTTGGAAGAGGAAACGGAGGTTCTGGAAGCCCAGCTTGTTTTATCTGTAAAAAAAGACACCCATTTGACGGGGGATAAGGAGTTCTATGTCTTATTTTTCCCGGAAAATACGTGGGTGGGGGCTTCTGCGGTTTGGAGTGACTTTCAATGGCAGTTTGCCAACCGAAACGGCCAGACAGAACAGGATACTTGGGAGGTTGAACCCGGCTTCGATTTTGAATACCTGTTTCAGCGGCTACGCTTTCTCTACTTCCCGAGGTTGCTTGCAGATGGAATCGTAAAGGATCGTACTGCCGCTGTGTACCATATCTTACATACCATGGCGGAGTTTATTACTGTGCGAGGTGGAGCTTATTCCTATTGCATACAGAATGATGGAGCTATTGGCATGGGGTGGTGTAACGAAGAAACATCCCAGACTGTTGTTGCGGGATGGCCGAGAGCGCTGGATGCGGCGATTCGCCTAGAGTCCTTTGCCGGAGTCTTCGGTGCAGTGGTCAAAAGTCCATGGATGACAGCGGAATTGTGTTGTGCAATCCTGAAGTACATTGGTGCGTCCTGTCGTGCACTGCTGATGCAAAGTGTGACCAGTCCCACTACCAACCTGCGGCAATTTGAATTGGTGCACGTCCTGCAAACTGCCATGCGGTTTCCGGAGTTTCTTGAACACAAGGAGTGGCGAAACCAGGTAGTGCAAGAAATGCAGGAAATGTTGTTTCGTGTTACGCTGCCAGATGGAACTTATGCAGAAGCAACCGGCGGTTATAATCATGAGGTTTGTAAAAATTTTGTTTTGTTTCGTAAGCAATGTGAGGAAAATGATGTTGCGCTTTCAACGGACTTTGACGCGCGGCTAACAAAGCTGATGTGGTATAATGCATTGCTACAGGGACCTGACGGAGAGTTTTTGCAGTACGGCGATCAAATGGCAGGGCGTTATCAAGAAGATATGTACCCTGAGGCATTCGAATGGTGTCAGGATCAGGAACTGCAATATCTTTTGACCCATGGAGCAAGCGGTATAGAGCCGAAGCAATGTTCCTATTATTTTCCGGAGGGCAATGCGGTGATGCTGCGTTCCTCCTGGAAAACGGATGCCACGTATCTCTGGATGCAGGCACGGGGAGGAAGGGCGCATGGGCATGAAGATGACAACCATATTACCTTAATGGCAGGCAAACGGGTTTTGCTGACAGATGCAGGAATTTTTACTTATACCTCAACGGATAGGTATCGGCAGTGGGGAATTTCTCCCATTGCGCATAACACGGTAGCTGTCAATGACCTACGGCAGATACGAGGTAAAGAAGGAAAAAGCCGGATTGATTGCTTCTCTCTCGGGTATGATGTTGTAACCATGACTTCGCAGCGGTATGAGGGATATTCCTTTACGCGGGAAGTGGTTTTTGTAAAGCCCAACTTGTTACTGGTAACAGATAGCATTGTTCCCCGGGATGGAGCGAAGGAAAATTGCTATAAACAGGCATGGCACTTGTTGCCTACTGCACAAGCGGCTTTTGATTATGACAAAAAGACCATACAATCCGGGTTTAATACCGGCCCCAATGTGGTGATTCTTTCTTTGGACAGCGACACGGTATTGCGGCGAGAAAATGGCTGGTATGATTATTCCTACCAGCAACTTTCAGAAAATCCTTTCGGATACTTTGAAAAGAGAGGAAAAGGAGCCGTCAAGTTTCAAACGCTCATCCGTATTGTTTATTAAATACTAAAAATAAAAAGTTTTTAGATAAAATTCTATAAGGAGGAAGAAGAAAATGAAAAAAACACTAAGAGGCATTGCAGCAGGACTTGCAGTGGGAATGGTAATGATGGCGTGTTCGGGCTGCGGCAAGGATGTAAGTAATTCTGCCAACGTCGATTTGAGCGGTGAAATCCCGGAAACGCTCTCTATCTTCAGTAAAGTCGGCGGTAATGTAACCGCAGCTGGCGGTAAAACCTTTAATGATTGCATGACATTTCAGCTTTTGGAAGAGAAAACCGGTTGCCACATTGACTGGATACATCCGGCGACCGGTGCCAATATTGAGCGATTTAACATGATGATGGTATCCGGGGAATATCCGGATGCAATCGTATACGATTGGAAAAACGCATCGGGTGGTACAGAAAGTTACCTGAACGATGGCGTGATCGTTGATTTAACACCTTATATTGAAACCTGTATGCCGAATTTTCATCAATTGTTAGAAGAACATCCGGAATTTAAAAAGGATGTCATTACCGATGATGGGAAAATTCTTACCATCCCCTATATTCGGCTTGATCCCGAACTGTGCGTGTTCCAAGGAACGCTGGTTCGGCAGGATTGGCTGGATAAACTGAATTTGAAGGCGCCGACCAACGCCGAGGAATTGTACAACGTGCTGCAGGCGTTTAAGACCCAGGATCCCAACGGAAACGGGGAAGCGGACGAGGTTCCTATGAGCGGTGTGGGATTTGACAACTCCATGGGTATCGGTTGTCTGTTATGGGCATTTGGTACAACCTGGGAGTTCCATCTGCAGGACGATCAGGTGGTTTACGGACCGATTACTGATGAATTTAAAGAAGGCTTGGGTTACATGGCAAAGCTTTTCAGCGAGGGCTTGATTGACAGCGATTATATGACGAATGACCGTGCAAAATATGATGCAAAATTCACCCGTGACCAGGTTGGCTTTGGGTTTGGATATCAGCCGTCTACCTACTATCCGTCTATGAATGATGGTACAAAAAGGGTTGAGGGCATCGGGTATCTGAAAGCAGCGGATGGAAAGAACTATTGTTATAATACGGCATATACTCGTGCGGTGAACCCATCAACGGCCCTGGCGGTTACCACTGTGAATCAAAATGTAGCAGGAACCCTGAAATGGTTGGATAACCTGTTTGGCGGCGAAGGATTGATGTATGCGAATTACGGTAAAGAAGGACTGAGCTATGAAATGAAGGACGGAGAGCCGGTCTTTACCGAGTACATGACCGCAAATCCCAACGGCAAGACTTTGGCACAGATGGTTGGCTTGACCTGTGCAGTGCGTGACAGCGATTTCCCCATGCTGCAAACCTGGGAGTATTACAAGCAGACCTTACAGCCCTGGGGCATTGAGGCAATCGAAAATTGGATTGCAGATGAGCCAGTAACCGCAAATATTTGTCCGTCTTTGACGTTGACGCCGGAAGAAAATGCAGTTTATACAGAGAAAATGAGCAATATCACCACCTACGTGCAGGAAAACGCCAACAAAGTCATCACCGGAAGAATGAGTATCGAAGAGTGGGATGGTGTTGTTGAAACCTTAAAAGAAATGGGCATTGATGAAGTGATTGCAATTGAGAATAATGCCTACCAGCGCTATTGCGCAAGATAGGAGAAGTGCTTGTGTGCGGAGATTCTGTGGCTTCTCCGCACACAAAGCAGGTTTGTTTTTGATAAATGAACAAAAGGAAGGGAGCCGACATGAAGAAGAAATTTGAGATGCGGATATTTCTGAAATATTTGATTACCTATCTCAGCTTAACCTTGGTTTTTGCCGGTTTATTGGCTGTTCTTTATCGAACCGTATACGGAATGACCCGGCAAAACATCATTGAGGATGACACCGCAAGAACCTATGAGGCTGTACAGATGTTGGATAGGCAAATCGAAACCATTACAACAATTTCAGAAGTAATCAAAAATAACGAATATTTTTCGCGGGTGTCGGCGATTGATGGAGTGCCGGAAAATAAAGAGTATTTCTATATTTACAAAGCACAGGAATTCTTAGAAGAACTACGGCAAAAATATGATATGTCTCTGCAAATTGGAGTTATTTTTAGAAATAATTCCGTCATGGTATCCAATTCCATATCTTCAGAGCAGGCAAATCAAGTGTTTGATAATCAAGCAGAATACGGCAATTTTTCCATTGCCAATCTCCGTAATGAAGCTTTTTTTTATGACGAAAGAATCAGATTTATGGAGGTCCAGCAGATTGCATTGAAATCAGGACAGGAAGGGACACTTAGCCTGCCATGTGTGATGAAGATTCAGCAGAACAACCAATTGAATGCGGATTATGCTGCGGTTTTCTTTATTGATATGGAGCCGATTCTCCAGTTGTTTGACTTGCGGCAGGGAACTAAAAATGAATTTTTACAGATAAGCGACAATTCCGGTGATGTTTTGTTCAGCTATAACTGTTCACCCCAGGATATTTTTGAAGGTGCCTCTGATTCGATGAAAATTGATGGGATTACCTATTCTGTGGTAAAACAGAAAAATACCTATGAGAATTTGAAGGTGGTTAGCGGAGTTTGCGAAACTGCCATTAAGGAGAAAATTCAAAATGTGCTGAAGATGATTCAAAAATTCATTATTGCTGCACTGATTTTTTCCTTGCTGATTAGTTTCTGGTTCACTTATAGCCGCTATCGGGGAATTAGCCAGATTCTTGACGTGTTGCGTCCAAAAGCAAAAGCAAACCGCGAGAAAAATGAATATAAACTGATTCGTAACACCGTGGAAGAGATTTATGCAAACAACGAACGCTACGAGGGAGAGCTTGCCCTAGAAAAGAATTTTATCGTGAACAGTTTGATAGAGAAAATGTTTGTCGCGGGTATTTATACCGAACCGGAAAAGGCGGAATTTTTGCATTATATCAAACAGGAAATTGATAATTACTGTGTGGTCAGTATTGCGTTTCGCCACGAGTTTTCAGAGGAACCCATCCATTTTGTTGATTTTGAAAAAGCTGCACATTTTATCAAGATGTGTCTGGAGAAACAGTTTGATCATGTGTTGATTATCAGCCGGGGAAGCAATGAGATTATTTGTTTGATACCAGTCCAGGGAGAAAGTCCATCCTCCAGCGAATGGATTACACCCATTTTGCAGAAGATTCTTCTCAAAGTAAAACAAATGTTCCGTTGTGATGTGCGTTCGGGAATTAGCAATATCGGCTATGGAATTGACTGTGTCCATGAAAGCTATTTGCAGGCGAAGTTGGCAATTCGACAGATTAGTGATACAGAAGGGCTGGTCAAGGTGGTTACGGAAAATCCGGAAAGCAGTGACAACATATTGGAAAAGTTCAACCTAGATCAACAGCTTTATTCTCAGATTGTAGTCGGTGATAGTGAAGCAGTACATAAGTTGTTTCAGCGTATTCAACGATATTTGAAGAGAATCAGTTTTATTCCGGAAGAAGACATGATGCAAATATTCTTTAACATTCGCAATGCAGTTGTTCGTGCGAGACAAAGTATTCGGCATGAGGAAAAAATGGTTAAAATTCCGCATTATAACAGCGATACGTCTATGATTCAGCTACTTGTGGATTTAGAAGAATCATCACGGGAACTGTGTGCATTGCAGCTGCAAAATCAAGAAGAACAAAGTAAGGGATTGCAGATGAAAGTGCTCCAATATCTGAATGAAAATTACAGTAACCCTAATTTGTGTGTTGCTCTTGTGTCGGATGAAATTGGGATTTCTGAGAAATATATTTTTGCAGTTGTGAAAAAGCAGACGGGAATGACATTCGGACAGTATGTGCGGGATATTCGACTGAAAAAGGCAAAAAAACTTTTAAAGAATTCAGAGTATACTGCGGCAGAAATTGGAGAAAAGGTTGGATTTAGCAGCGTTACTACGTTTCATAAGGCGTTTAAACGCGAGTTTGGCGTGGCACCGATTGCCTGGAAGGAAAATAAGACAGTGCAAGATAAGGAGTAATGCGGCAAAATTACAGGAATGTAGATAGAGAGAAGAGGAGATTTTTTGGGTCGGGATAGAGCGGATATTTTTCAAAATGCAATTAGTTATATAAAAGCAAATCTTTATAAAAACATTTCTTGTCAAGATATTGCAGATTATTGTTATGTATCTATTTCTGGTTTGCAAAAGGATTTTCAAAGATTTGCCGGGTGCGGTGCCAAAGCGTTTTATTTGCGGATGAAACTGGAAGAAGGAAAACGGTTGCTTATAAAAGGGAAATCTGTATCGGCAATTGCCCAGGAAATGCATTTTTCTTCCACCCCTCATTTCTCTATGGCTTTTAAAAAACAATTTGGCATTTCTCCTTCGCAATATAAAAAGATGTTTGGCGGTTCCGTAAAGAAACAGATTGTGCGTATGCAAGATCAATAAATTAGACTTTATAGCGTAGTAGTTAGATAAACTGCTACGCTATTTTTAGGCAGTGTTTGAAAATTATACGGATTTTTCCAATGTTCCGGAGGACAAGAAGACTATGCTGGCAAAAACCAGCGTGGTGATTGATGAGTATATTGATACCTTGCACATTCGGGGATACCGAAGGATTTTGGCGGACGGCTTTTAGAGGTTCCTGTTGGCATGGGAATCCCCACAATGCCAATGTATAAAACCTTACCTAAGGCAAATATAACCTGTCTTGATTATTCTGTCGAAATAATGACCAAGGCAAAGTGCAGAGCAGAAAACAACGTCTTTTGCTATTTGGCAACCATATCCTGTGACGGCAAAGACCCCACATACTTCCGGTAAGTACGGGTAAAATAGGAGAGGTTGGAAAATCCGCATTTGGAGGCAGCTTCGCTGACAGTGCAGCCGGTGCGTGCCAGGTATTCTTTTGCCTTTTTGCACCGGATATAGTTGATGTAGCTCACCACGGTCATACGGGTCAGCTCCTTAAAGGTGTGGCAAAAGTAATAACGGCTAAAGCCTACATAGTCGGCAAGAAAGTCAATGGTCAGGTCGGAGGCGTAGTTCTTGTCTATATACGAGAATACTTTTTTAATCATTTCCAGCTGGGATGCTTGGGATTTCGACGTGGGAAGCATGGGCGTAGAGAGATGATTCCTGGAAAGATATACCATCAGAGAGAGCACCTGCGCCAGAATTTGGGGCTTGTAGTTGTTCCTGGTACCGCAAAATTCTTCTATAATTCCATGCATCTGGTCGTTTAGTTCTTGGTCTCGGATTTGCGGTTCAAAGAATAGCTCCGATAATGGCAAACCGCAGTTTTCGCAAAAGGTACAGTCAGGAATCAAGCAGTAGTAGATGGCTCGCTCGGAGGTGCAGGCAATGCTGTGCAGGGCGTTGCCTGGGACAATAATCACCATGCCTGGCTCTGCCAGAATCTCGTGGGTGTTGATGGAGACAGTTGCCGTCCCTTCCTGAAAATAGAGGATTTCCGGATTCTGATGCCAATGGGGCACAAAAGGCGTGGTGCGGTATCGTACATTCCGATGGAATAGAATGGGAAATTTCGCATCAGAGTAATAGTGGGGTTCGTAATGAGACTGGTAGACCATAAGGTGCCTCCTTATTCAAAAAAACAAGATTGTGTTAAAATAACGCAAGATTGTTTATTGATTTTTCTACCCCTCTAGTATACAATGAAAGCGAAGAAAAGGCAAGTAGAAAATGGAGGCAACTGAGATATAGCAATTTCCCATTGGCGTCATGATGGAAGCCTTTTTTACGGACACCCGACAGGCCATCAAACAGGTGGTATACAACCTAAAGGAGTATATCGTACACACCCATGCCAAGGATGGTATCAGGCTTCGGGAGAACAATCTAGAAATCGTCTAAGGATGAAAAAATTATCAAGAAGAACACGGAGGAAAAGCGCATGCGTGTAATTTTATGTGACAGTTATGAAGAAATCTCTCAAAAGGCGGCGGAAATTGTGGCTTCGCAAATTATTCTAAAGCCTGATTGCGTTCTGGGACTTGCTACCGGCTCCAGTCCTATTGGCATGTACCGGGAACTGACCCAAATGAATCTGGATTTTTCTCAGGTAACCACCTTTAATCTGGACGAGTATTATCCCATTTCCCCGGAGAATGCACAGAGTTACTATTATTTCATGAAGGAACACCTTTATAGCAAGGTGAATCTCAAACCGGAGAATATCCATATTCCCAACGGCGAGACTAAGGATGTGGAGGCTGAGTGTATCGCTTATGAGACTGCTATCGTGCAAAAGGGCGGCATTGACCTGCAAATCCTGGGCATTGGACAGAATGGCCATATTGGGTTCAATGAACCGGACGCTACGTTGAATTCAGTCACTCACCTGACGAATTTGACAGAGAGCACCATTGAAGCCAACTCCAGATTTTTTGACAAGGCGGAGGATGTGCCCAGACAGGCACTGACCATGGGGATTTCTACAATTTTGAAATCCAAAAAGATTGTCCTTCTGGCAAGTGGTGAGAGCAAGCGGGATGCGGTCTCGGAGCTGCTTGATCATGAGATTCAGACCTCGGTGCCTGCTACCATGCTGAAGGTGCATCCTGATGTGGTGCTGATTTGCGACAAAGAGGCCTACGGCAAAGATACTGTGGAAGAGTTGGATGCCTTATGATAGTTTATAAAAATGCTAAAATAGGAGGAAAACTCCTGGATATTAAAACCGAAAATGGAAAGATTGTTGCCCTGGGCAGTTTCCCTGAGGATGGGATTGACCTTCGGGGGCTGTGGGTTGTTCCGGGGCTGATTGATATCCATGTTCATGGCTGCCGGAACTATAATACCATGGATGGAAACCACTTGGTGGAAATGTCTGCTTTCTGGGCAGAGCATGGAACCACCGCCTGGCTGCCCACCACCATGACCCAGAGCCACCAGGCTCTTTGTCGGGCGGTCAATCAGCCTATCCCTGAGACCGGAGGGGCACAGGTGCTGGGCTTTCACCTGGAGGGGCCATATGTGTCCATGAAGTATAAGGGTGCCCAGAATCCCCAATACGTGCGCAACCCTGACCTTGCGGAATTTCGGGAGTATCAGAATATCAAGCTGGTCACCCTTGCTCCGGAGCTGGAGGGTGCCATTCCCTTTATCAAGAAGTGCGGCGTCCGGGTTGCCCTGGGACATACTGAGGCGGATTATGCTTGTGCCATTCGGGCGATGGAGGCAGGTGCCTCCTGCTTGACCCATACCTTTAATGCTATGACACCCCTGCGACATCGAGAGCCGGGCGTCATCGGTGCGGCAATTGAGAAGGAAATCTATGTCCAGGTGATTTGTGATGGCGTGCACATCCATCCCAGTGTGATTAAGATGCTCTACAAAACCTTCGGCCCGGAGCGGATGATCTTGATTAGCGATGCCCTCTCTGCCACCGGGGTAGAGGATGGGGAGTACCTCTCCGGTGGACTGGAGGTTGTGGTCAAGGACGGTGTTGCTCGTTTGAAGGACGGTACCATTGCCGGCAGCACCGCCACCCTGCTTGACTGCGTGAAAAAAGCGGTTTCCTTTGGGATTCCGCTGGAGGACGCAGTGCGGATGGCGAGTCAAACCCCGGCGGAGTATTTGGATATTCCCAAGGGCAAGCTGGAGGTCGGGTTTGACGCAGATTTTCTTGCATTGGATGACCGGCTGGATGTAAAGATGACCATCATTGGTGGTAAATCAGTCTATGACAGCATATAAGGCAGATGCCGAAAAAGGAAGGTATATTTTGTGAAATCGTTTTCGTTGCTAGGGCTCCCACAAAGACATCGCCTTTGTGGGAAAGAGGAGCAACCGCCTGAAAACGAAGGCGTGTCACAAACACGCCGAGCCAAAAGGCGTGTTGTGACGAACTGTAGAGAACG
>JAXJVM010000046.1:0-3247 GCA_036308515.1 Clostridia bacterium
AAGCTATCATGCGCTTTCGCCCAACTGTTGACAAGAGTCTATGTAAAAAAGCACTTGCAAATGCAAGTGCTTTTTTCTGGAGGAGAGGATGGGATTCGAACCCACGGTACGCTATAAACGTACACAGCATTTCCAATGCTGCGCCTTAAACCATCTCGACCACCTCTCCAAAGGTGTCTTGAAAAGTCACTAGATTATTATACCACGTTTTTTCAAAAATGCAAGCCTTTTTTCAAAAAAATTTGAATTTTCTTAAAAATCCCCGGGTATAGCTCCGGCAAAGACTGCCAATACTAGAAGCATCAGGTATGCAGAGGAGGCATTTTTGTGAAAGACAAGCAATCCCGAAAGGTTGTTATCATCAATGATATTGATTCTAAAAATATTGAAAAGGCAATTCTGATTCTCCGCAACGGCGGCACCAGTATCAACGCTCCTGCCGGTTATCACATTGTCACCGAGGCACAGGACATCATCAACGCTTATAGCCGAACGGTGGAAAAGACGCAATCCGGGCTGGATCGCCGGGAACACCGGGCGCGCCGCACCGAAAAACATGCTTCCGCGGTACGCCGGGCTCTTTGCGTATTATGTGCTTTGATTGCTTTTTTCGGCATGGGAGGGTTCGTGTTTCATGTGATTCAGCCTTTATTGGAAAAATTTTGAAATAAATTTGCCTTTCATTCCTGTTTCGACAGAATAACTGGAAGAATATGGTTATAATACCTTCATAGTCATGTGGAGGTGTATCTGATGAAAGAGTTAAAAGGAACAGAAATCACCTTAATGCCACGAATCTCTCACCGGCGGCAGCCGGAGCCCGGGGAGAAGTTTGCCCCGGGAGAATTTTTGGTACGGGTATTGGGGTTCTTTCTTGCAAGGGCAGTCCCTATCCCGGGGATTGCGCCCTTTGGCATTGCTTTTCTCGCTATGGAGAGGCGGTTTTCTCTCCCGAGCCTGTTTTCGCTGCTGATGGTGGCTTTGGGATATTTGAGCCTGGCGGAGGGGGAGATGCTTCTTTACATAGGGGTAGCTGTAGCGTATCAGGGAATTTTGTTTTTTCTGGATAACCACCGGGAGACAGGACTGAAAACTACCTTGATTGCCGCAGTTATGGTAACGGTGTTCTTTGATGTGTTTCGAATGTTCTGGACAGGCATTGGTTTTGGGAGCCTGGGACGTGTGCTGCTGAACGGTGCGCTGGTTGCGCTGGGGACGGTGGTCTTTGACCGGTGCCGGGGTTTGATGAAGGGCAGACAGTACCTTGCGGCAATACCTGCGCCGGAGGAAAAACTCGCTCTTTGTATTTTATGCGGTATCGGTTTACTTAGCTTTCAGGGGATTCCCTTGCCGTTTCCCTTTTCCATTGCCAACGTGCTGGGAGTTTTTGCGTTGGGTATCGCCGGTATCTCCGGCGGTATGCTTATGGGAGCCATTGCCGGTCTGGCGGTGGGCTTGGTTCTGGGACTAAAAGGAGGACTACTCACCTGTCTGGCGGTGTTTGGCTGCTGCGGACTTGCCGGAGGGCTAAACGTCCGGCTGGGAAAGTACGGAGCGGCAACAGCCATTGCCGCCGTGGGTGTGGTGCTTTCGGTCTATGGAGTGAGTATTGGCTGCGAGGAGGTTTGGTTTTACGAGATTCTCCCAGGTGCCTTGGCACTGGTACTGCTGCCGGAAAGGGTGTTTTCCATGGCAGGGCGGTTCTGGGATTTCGGGTTTTCTCACCCGGAGGAAACACAGGTCTGCCGAGAACAAATTCAGGACAGGCTGACTTTGGCGGCTGATTCCTTTGATAATCTGGCAAAAACCTTTGTGCAGATATCGGACAAGCAGGATCAGCTGGATTTACAGGATATTACCCAGATGTTTGAAGTCACCGCTGAGCAGGTTTGCAGCCATTGCAGTCGGGTTAAGGAATGCTGGCAGCGAAACTTCAATGCCACCTACAAGACCATGTTTTGGTTTTTGCAGATTATGGAGCACAAGGGAATATTGGAGCCGGAGGATGCAGGAACTTATTTTCACGGGCGGTGTTTGCGGCCGGAGGCACTGGCAAAGGAGTTCAACCGCCGGTGTGAAATTTATAAAATCAACCAAGTCTGGAAAAACAAGCTTTGTGAGAATCGGGAGCTGGTGAGCCAGCAGTTCGGCGGCGTGGCAGAAACCCTTCGGCGAATTTCCGCAGAGTTGGACGGGGGTACCGCCTTTGATTCTCTGGCAGCAGAGGAAATTGCCTGTCGGCTGAAAAACAAGGAGCCGGGACTTCTGCAGGTTCGGGTTCTACAGCTGCCCCATGGCAGACGGTCGGTGCGGATTTCTTTTCAGTCGCCTTTTGACGAAGGTGTGCGCCGCGGCATTCCCGGCGTGCTCAAAGGGGTGCTGGGGGTGACGTTTCTCCCGGCAGGACCGCCTAAGGAGCTGGAATCGGGCGAGGTTCTGCTAGAATTTTACGAGACACCGCGGCTGCAAATTTCCGCAGGGGTAGCCTGTACCGGAAAACGGGAGGAAAACGGAGATTCTCATATGCTCCACCCGCTGCAGGGGGGCAAGTATATGGCGGTGCTCAGCGACGGTATGGGCTGCGGCCGTCAGGCAAACCGGGAAAGCAGTACCATTGTCAGCCTGTTGGAGGATTTTATGGAGGCAGGCTTTGATAAGAGTGTGGCGGTAAAGCTGATTAACTCAGTTATGGTCATGAAGTCGGTCAGCGAAGCCTTCGCTACGGTGGATATGTGTATGATTGACCTCTATACGGGGGAGACGGAGTTCATTAAAAATGGTGCCGAACCTAGCTACATCAAACGGCCCGCACGGACGGAAACCATTCGGAGTGCGTCTTTGCCGGTGGGGGTGGTGTCTCAGGTGGAAATTGAGACCTTTGCGCATAAGCTGGACAAGGGTGACACCGTGGTAATGGTCAGTGACGGCTTGGAACTCAAGCAAGGGCATGAGGGTTGGATTCGCCATACTCTGGAAAAGGAAGAAAGCGATGTCCCGGCACAGGAACTGGCAGACCGCATGATGGAAAAGGCACTGACCTTAAAAGGTGGCACCGCAGACGATGATATGACGGTGTTGGTGCTGAAAGTGGAATAAGAAAAGGGTTCGCGTCAGCGAACCCTCAGACTGTCGAAAAAGTCGGTCTACCGCAAGCAAAGAAAAACAAAAAGAATGTAGGGTATGGCATTTATGATATACCGATAAAGAACAAATGGTGCGAATCCCATCGAGGAATCCGCACCATTGC
>JAXJVM010000047.1:0-12383 GCA_036308515.1 Clostridia bacterium
ATGCAGAGCATATCATGCAAAATCACATACCGTATATCATAGCTTTTGCGCCACATAAACAGATTGGTAAAGGTAAACTCCGAGTTCTGGCTACATTTTCTTTTGAGATACTTATTGATTTCATCTTTTTTATCAATGGTTATTTCCTGTAAGCTAAGCATACATCCTCCCTATTGAATCAACGCTCTGACGCGAAATTTCACACCGCAGTCCTCGGCAATCTTCCGGCAATTCTCGATTTCCTCTGTGGAAAGCACATCCACCACCGACAAAATCACCTCCGGTACATACTGTTTGGCAAGTTTGGCAAATTCCAGAAGTCCCGCAAACGCCCCTTCTCCAAATTCGCTTAGACAAAGCTTTTGGTACTTCTCGGGCGTATCGGCATTCAGACTGATAGAAACACAGTCGATACAGCCTTGCATCTCCGCCGTTACATCCCGACCGCAAATGAGATTTGCCTGTCCGTTCGTGTTAAGCCGAATGGGCAAATCCAGTTTTTGTTCCTTCAGCCATTTGGCAAGGAGTATCACATCATCAAACCGCATGGTGGGCTCCCCGTAACCGCAGAAAACTACAGAACTATACTTAGACAGGTCACGGGTCGCAAAATCTGCTTTTATCTCTTCCATAGTAGGTTCCCGTTCCAGCCACAAATTATCCGTACCATTGACGTTGTCATGCAGATTGCGTACACAGAAAGTACAGGCATTAGAGCAGCGGTTGGTCAAATTCACATAAAGGGCATCGAAATATTCATAAGTAATGGTCATGGTCATTTTCTCCAATCTGTTGTCATTTTCGACAGGACTTTGTTCCCAACTCTGCCAGCAAATCCGCCATACATTCTTTCAGCAGCGTATCGTCCGGAATATACACAGAGGTTTCACGGAAGTGGGAATCCCGCTGAGGGAGCAGTACCGTAAAGGTAGCTCCTTTTCTATAATTCCTGAACTTGATTTCCCCGTCCATCTCTTGAACCAGCTTTTGGCAGAGGGGAAGTCCAATACCACGGATTCTGGGTGGAAATGGGCCTGCTGCCAAGGATTGCAAACTGATGCTATCCATAAAACCTTGGAATAGTTTTGCCGTCTTTTCTTTCGGGATACCGCCGCCATGGTCATGTACCGACAGTTCAAACATACGGTTGCGTACAAGCGCCCGAATCTCCACATTCTTATTCTCCGTAACTCCGTGCTGAATGGCATTGGCCACCAGATGATAGAGAATCATACAAACCCGTCTGGCATCAAAGGAAACCGTCCGTTCCGTATTATTATCCGGGATAAAGGTAATATCCCCCTTGAGCTTATGTCCCAACGCCTTATTCATCTGTTCCGCAACCACAGTAAAGAATTGCACAACGTCATAGGAAGCAATCCGCAGGGCACTTGCCGCATCCTCACCGCCATAGAGCTCCACCAGGGCGCTGATTTTCGCTCGGGTGCTCCGGCATCCAAGCTCTGCACGGTATACATCGTCAAATAATTCCGGTTCCAGCTTGGCATCATGCATCACAAGCTGCAAGGTGGCAATGGTATCGTTCAAGCCGGAGGATAAGGTAGATTCTATGACGCGAATTAACCCCAACTGCTGCTTTGCTCCAGCGTCTTTCTCTATGGACAATGTATTCGGCTCCTGTTGCATCTATCTCACCTTCTGTCAAATCATAATCTCTTTTTATAGTATAGCATATCCGCACAATCTTGTCAAAATACAAAACCCGATGCCGATGCATCGGGTTTCTTGTATCCTCTATCTTAGTGTTCGTGTCCGCAGTCACAACCACAGTCGCAGCCGTCGAAGTCCAGTTCAATCACTTCGCCGCAATCCGGGCACTTGAATGCACCCTCTGCGATATCATCCAGGTCATCCCCGGTCAGGTCGATTTCTGCACCGCAGTTTTCACAAATCAAGGTGTAAAAATCATCGTCATCCTCATCGTCATAATCTACGCCGAAGGCTTCGTCACCAATCATTTCGATGACTTCGTCCATTTCGTCAATTTTATCTGCGATGAAGCCCTGTTCCTGATCCAGCATTTCCATCTCATCGGCCATATCAGCCAACAGACCCAAAATACCGTCAATCAGTTGTCCTTCCGTGGTTTCCTTATCCAGCTTTAAGCCGTCCGCCAAACCTTTCAGGTAAGCGGCACGATTAGAAATTTCAGACATGTAACTTCCTCTTTTCTCGTATAGTAATGATAGTATGGCTTAAACTCTTTCCATATATTCGCCGGTACGGGTATCGATACGAATGGTATCGCCCTCGTTGACGAACATAGGAACGGTAATCACCGCACCGGATTCTACGGTTGCGGGCTTGGTTACGTTGGTTGCCGTGTTACCCTTCACACCGGGTTCGGTCTCGGTAACCTTCATCTCAACAAAGGTCGGCGGCTCAACCGCAAAAACATTGCCCTTGTAAGAGAGAATTTTTACAACCATGTTCTCCATAACAAACTTCAAAGCATCTCCTAACTGTTCTTCACCCAGAGGAATCTGCTCGTAGGTTTCCTGATCCATGAAGTAATAAAGGCCGCTATCCTCGTAGAGATATTCCATATCCTTTCTCTCAATACGAGCCGGCTCAACTTTTTCAGTAGGGTTAAAAGTACGCTCAACAACCGCGCCGGTCATGACATTCTTCATTTTGGTTCTAACAAACGCCGCGCCCTTTCCCGGTTTTACATGTTGAAACTCAACAACCTGATATACGTTTCCATCATATTCAAACGTAAGTCCGTTTCTAAAATCACCTGCACTTATCATCGGTGCAACCTCCTTCAAGATTAGTGTAACATATTTTTTTCCATTGTATCTTATTATGGCAAAAAAAGCAAGACTTTTTCCTAAAAAACTTTAGATTTTACGCAAAATACGGCTAAAGTATCAACAAATCCTTGGAAAGATGGGTGAGATTTTCCATTCCATCCTCCGTCACGCAGACCATGTCCTCAATCCGGACACCACCCAAACCGGGGACGTAAATTCCAGGCTCACAGGTGACAATCATCCCAGGCTGTAGAACGGTTTCACTCCGGGGCGAAAGATTCGGTAGTTCATGAATCAACAGCCCCACACCATGCCCCAAAGAATGTCCAAAAAATGCTCCGTATCCGGCATCGGCAATCACCCGTCTGGCAGCGGTGTCCGCTTCCTTACCGGTGATACCGGCACGAATGCTATCCAGTCCGGTCTGCTGCGCCTTTTGCACGGTATCATAAATCCGTCTTTGTTCCTCCGTAATATCCCCAATGGCAACCGTTCGGGTCATATCGGAGCAATACCCGTGCCACCGGCATCCAAAATCCATGGTGACAAAGTCCCCGTTTTCCAGCTTTTTGTTATCCGGCTTACCATGAGGCATACTGGACTTCACCCCGGAAACCGCAATGGTCTCAAAAGAGGTTCCCTCGCCGCCACGCTTGCGCATTTGATATTCCAGCTCGGCTGCAATCTCGTTTTCCGTAACACCAACTTTGATTTGGGGCAGCACCGCCAGAAATGCATCCACACCGATTTGCTCCGCCTGACGCAAAAAATCCAGTTCCTTGGGTGTTTTTATCATACGGAGAGGTTCCAGCCTTTGTGAAATCCCTTTCCATTCCAGTGCCGGATTTACGTTCTGCAGGGTTTGAAACTCCGCTACCGTAAGATAGCTATCCTCATATCCAATGCATCGGATGTCCTCCATCTGCTCTGCCATCAGCTGATTGCGATTGCCGCCTCCAAATTCTACCACGGTAAAATCCGCCGCCTCTTCCTGTGCAGCCACCGTGTACCGGGAGTCCACAAAAAGGCATCGTGTCTTTGGGGTAATCAGGGCAATGCCCTCACCGCCTTGAAATCCGGTAAAATACCGCAAATTATGAGCTGAGGTCAGCAGCACCCCGTCGATTTCTTTGAAAATTCCGTCTAGTTTTTCCCAGTTCATTGCATCCCCTGCTTTCTTTGATAGAGTACCTGTATTTCTACTGCATCGGCAGTCTGGGTTCCGGCAGACTCACAGATGATTCTGGGGGCAAGCCCACGCTCAGCCAAAAGCTCAGCCAATGGCTCAAACTCCGGCTCAAACTCAGTTTCTGCATAGGTGTGGTGTTTTTTCTCCCCGGCTCTTGTATACTCGATGCGGCTGTAATGGGCATGAAATTCCCTTGCCTGGTAAGGGTTCAGTTTCTTTTCCAGGGCATCCAGGAGCCTTGCAAAATCGGCTTTTTCCTTCAAGCCACCGATGGTCTGGGCATTGACATGCCCAAAGTCGATGGTAGGCAACAAGCGGTCACTGATTTGACAGAGCTTGATAACCTCCTCCACCGTTCCCAGCTGATTGACCTTACCCATGGTCTCAGGGCAGATATAAATATCCCCATACCCCTCCTGTTCAGCCTTATCCAACGCACGGTACAGAGTGTCGCTTGCTAAGCTTAACGCCTCACGCCGGGTGATTCTTCCACAGGAGCCGGAATGTACCACAATCCGCTCTGCACCCATATGCTTTGCCGCCCGTAGGGTCTGGAGAATATAGTTGATACTGTTGTCACGTTTTTCTTCCTCCACGGAGGACAGGCTGATATAATATGGGGCATGTATCGAAAGCAGAACGCTGTGTTCCCTGGCATTTTTCCCTAGAATTTCCGCCGCATCGTCGGAAATTCTCACCCCGTGTCCACACTGATATTCATAGCAACTAAGTCCGTGTTTCCGCACCCATGCCGGCGCCTCCAGCGCAGACTTGTTTCCTGCTTCAAAAAAATCCTCGGAGTTTCCGGCAGGGCCAAATACCGCACACTTTTTCTCTAGCATAGTCTATCACCTCTTTGATACCGAAAAGAAAAGGCGAGGGTAACCCTCGCCTATGAAAATTATCTGAACTTACGTTTTCTAGCAGCCTCGGATTTCTTTTTCCGTCTTACACTTGGCTTCTCGTAATGTTCTCTCTTTCTAACTTCAGACAGAACACCTGCCTTGGCACAAGAACGCTTAAACCGACGCAGCGCACTATCCAACGATTCATTATCTTTCACTCTGATTTCAGCCATGTTACTACCCTCCCTCCAAGTATGGTCAACACTAAGATGTCAAGGTAAAAAAATTCTACTCGAATAATTATACAGATTTTTATGGGTTCTGTCAAGCAAATTTTATGAATTTTTTCTGTTTTTTCGGAAATTTTACTTTTTTGTCATACTTCCCAGAATTTCAATGGCGTCTGAAATTCCTCCTACCGCGTCAATGAGCCCACATTCTACTGCTTCTTCTCCGAAAAGAATGGTTCCTACGTCGTTGGCAATCTTTTTGGTTTCCATCATCAGCAAGCGGAAGGTTTCCTCTTTGATTTTGGAATTGCGCACTACAAAATTGGTCAGCCGCTCCTGCACCTTATTGAAATACTGAAAGGTCTGGGGCACCCCAATCACCATGCCGTTGGTACGGATGGGATGTACCGTCATAGTGGCAGAGGGCACAATCAGGGAATGCTTTGCAGAGACCGCCAGGGGTACTCCAATGCTGTGTCCGCCTCCCAGCACCACTGATACAGTAGGCTTTTTCATGCTGGCAATAACCTCGGCAATGGCAAGTCCTGCCTCCACATCACCGCCCATGGTATTGAGCAAAAGAAGCAGCCCTCGAATGTCTTTATCTTCCTCTACCCGCACCAGCTCCGGGATGACATGCTCATATTTGGTAGTCTTGCTCTGAGGGGGAAGTACACCGTGCCCTTCAATTTCCCCGATGATGCTCATGCAATATAGCTTTCCGTCTTGATTTTCTACTTCTACCGCCGATAAATCCCGGATTTTATTCTCTTCACCGCCGGAATTGGACTTCTTGTCTTGTTGATTCTCATCCTGTTGATTCATATGATTTCTCCTTTTTTGCAGTTACGGTTATTATGTACAAAATTAATGAAACTATGAATGCATCTTGACAAAAAAAGCAAAATGGCGTATGATAATGAAGTTACATCCATGCCGCTTTAGTTAAATGGATATAACAAGCCCCTCCTAAGTGGAAGGTAGAACGCTTGCCATTTTAAGAGAAAATCACATATGTCCCAGTACCTCAGTAGGATAGAGGGTTCGCCTCCTAAGCGAAACGCCGTAGGTTCGATTCCTATCTGGGACGCCAAAAACCGCCGAAAACAGATGCGTTTTCGGCGGTTAATTTTTTCATTACTGAAATTACAATCCGGCTTATTTTTTTCCTACAAATAATGCTTGTTTTTGGCATCGGAGAGGGTGGTTTGCTTACATTTGCCAACAAAACAGATTAAAATTATATAAAATCAGTTAACCTGTTTCGGCACAAATTCAAGCTTCACGGTCATATTCATACCTTGCTTTTGTCCCCCTCTTCGTATAGGATATATCCTATATTTATTATATTATTGTTTTTGTTTTTTTCAACAGTTTTTTCCTAATTTGTATTAAGCAAATCATCAATCAGCTCCGAATGCAGCTTAATTAAGGATTTTAGTTTTTTAACAGTGGCTGACGTCCTATCTCTCCATCAACGCCAAGGGAGTCACAGTTGACCTCCAACGGTGCGTGTATGCCCCATTATGAGTATATGCACATTCCCGGCATTGAAATGTCTGGCGGAAATGTGGAACGATGGCTATACCTTCGTCGAAACCTCCCTGGAGGTATAAAAGATACGCACCCTCATCTTCGTTAAGATGGGGTGCTTTTTTATATTTTGGATAATACTATTCCTTGCTGAAAAACTATACTTTTCGAACAAGGGTAATCAGCAGATTCAAAAAGTAGAACAATCCGCCAAAGTCACTTTGTCGTTGTGTACTCATTTAGAAATCAACTTCGGTGTCGTAGTAGCAGCATTGCAGCAGCTTTTCCATTTCTTCCACGGAAGGCTGGCGAGGGTTGGAGCCTGTGCAGGCATCCGCAATTGCATTCACTGCAATATCATGCAGTCTTTCGTGGAAGACTTCCTCCGGCACAAAACCGTTTTCTGTGGGATAGCTGTCTGCTCCGTAATTCTTGATACAATGAGGAATGTTCAAGTCGTCATTCATCTTACGCAGATAGGTAATCAGAGCAGCTACTTTCTCGTCAGCCGATGCGGACTTGTCCACGATTCCCATATAATCAACAATGACGCCGTAACGTTTCTTCGCGGTTTCGTCCTTTGCATTGTAGGCGATAACCTTCGGGAGATACATGGCGTTTGCTGCACCGTGAACAATATGTGCACCAAAATCCGCAAAAGCGGCACCTGTCTTATGTGCCATAGAATGAACAATACCTAGCAAGGCATTGGAGAATGCCATACCTGCAAGGCACTGTGCATTGTGCATGCGGTCACGGGCATCCATATCGCCGTTGTAGGACGGAACGAGGTCATTCATAATCATTTCGATGGCATGGATAGCCAGCGGATCTGTGAAGTCACAGTTTGCAGTAGAAACATAGGCCTCAACCGCGTGCGTCATAGCGTCCATACCGGTATGTGCAACCAACTTCTGGGGCATGGTTTCTGCAAGCTCAGGGTCAACAATCGCAACATCGGGAGTAATCTCAAAATCTGCAATCGGATATTTGATACCCTTACTGTAGTCCGTGATGATGGAAAATGCCGTAACTTCGGTAGCAGTACCGGATGTCGAGGATACTGCGCAGAAGTGTGCCTTTTTACGAAGTTCAGGAATGCCGAATACCTTACACATATCTTCGAATGTGCAGTCCGGATATTCATATTTAATCCACATTGCCTTTGCAGCATCAATGGGTGAACCGCCGCCAATTGCTACAATCCAGTCGGGCTGGAACTTCAGCATAGCATCTGCACCCTTCATCACCGTTTCAACCGAAGGGTCCGGTTCAATACCGTCAAAAATCATTACTTCCATACCGGCTTCCTTCAGATAAGCCTCTGCTTTGTCAAGAAAACCGAAGCGCTTCATAGAGCCGCCGCCCACACAGATGATTGCTTTCTTGCCCTTGAAAGTTTTCAGCGCTTCAAGAGCTCCTTTACCATGATACAAGTCTCTCGGAAGAGTAAATCGTGCCATAATGAAAACCTCCTAAAAAATATAGTATCGGATAATTTTTATCTATCCTCTTACGATTATAGCAAACACTTCTGTACTTGGGAATGATAAAAAATGAATATCTGTATTATCATTTTGGGTAATACTGATATTTATGATTCGTATCATAACAAAGAGCACCCGGCTGCATCGCAGAGTGCTCCTTGCATAGGAGATTCAGTTATATGCAAAAGGCAATTTGGCAGAATTGCCTTTTGCATCCATCAATGGAGTCCTTGCACCATGCAAAAGGACTCAGTCAACTACCTCTTTTAGCTGCCACTATTTTGTTCCGGCTCTTGGCTAGAACTTCTTAAAGCGATCCAACGCTTTCGGAGCTACCGGCTGATAGAACTTACCGGTACATCTGATGTTTGCAGAATGCATTGCAACAAACATAGCAACCATGCACAGTACATTAGCACTTCTCAGCAGGATTCCTTTTAGGTTTTTCATTTACTTTTCCTCCTTCCTTTTGGACATTATCTGAATGGCATATTCCACCATCATAGATATGCTTGCGGTCAGCATCCCCAATAGAACGCAATAACTCAACAATCGGGATACCTCCCACGGCAAAATCATAAGAATCACGCACACGCCGCAATAAATCAGAGAATTTCTGATGCTGCGCTTGCGAAACACCCGGATTTCATTCCCACTGGTAAAGGGCTTATTTGGATGAGCCACCGGCGCAACCAAATAAACCTGCAACAGATAAATCAACAGCCCCACAACTGCCAAAATCACATACCACTCCGCCGGGGTCATACAAATCAGCCAAAGACAAGCTGCATATACCAACGTTGAGATGATAATACATCCGTAATGAGATTTTGCATGAAATCCGCCTAAGGTTTCTCTGAGATGCATAAATGCAATCATATAAAATATCGTTTCTAGTATTTTCCCCGTTGCAATGGCAATGGTAATACAAATCAACCAGTTTATTGCTTCGGAAATCAATACCTCAAAGCCGTAAACATAAATCTCTCTATCCTCTTTCTTTATAAGCCCTTTTTGGACAAAAAAAGATGCTACATTATGAGCCAATCTGGAAAGCATAGCCCTCCTCCCTTCACTCAAAATGTAGCATAATTTTTTTAAAAAAACAACCCTTTTCCCTAGACAACGTCTATTCTTCCCAGACAACGTATTTTAGGGCGTATTATTCCCAGAATTTTCCTCTAGTTTTTAAAAAACGCATCCAGATAGAAGACACTATTTTTGATTTCATATTCCAAGAAACCATGATATTTATTCACAACACTTTTGATGTTTCGCATTCCAAAGCCATGGTTTTTCTTGTCGCCCTTCGTGGTAAGAAATCCGGTTTTCTTATTTGGCTTGCAGGTTGAATTTTCAATATGTATTTTTACATTTGTATCTGCAAAGACAATTTCAATGTAAATATACTTCTCTGTGCATCCGGCACATCCTTCAATGGCGTTGTCAATGGCATTGCTAAGAAAGGAACACAAATCCACTGAATCCATCTGGATTTCTCCGGCGCCTCGAATTTGCACCTTATATAAAATCCCTTCTGCCTGTGCTTTTCTTGCTCCAATATTCAAAGCTGCATCCATAGCCGGGTTACTGGTATACACCACGGACGACACGCGCACAAAGGTTTTTTCCAAATCCCGTAAATGAGTGAGTGCGGTTTCGGTGTTTCCATGTTCCAGATACTCTCTCAGCATCAAGGCGTGGTTTTTGATATCATGCCGCAGTGCTCGCAATTCATCTTCATTTTGCTGAAGAACTTTATAATTTTCCTGCTCCTGTTCTGCCAGTTTCTCCATAACCTTAAGGCGAATTTTATCAGAAAATGCTTCAAAGAACCGAAATAGCATCAAATTGATATACAAGATACCGGCAGGAAATAAGAATATCAAAGCCTCATTAGCCTCTCTCACCTGCATTAAATAAAAATCAAAAATCAACAAGCAGGCAATGCTAATCAATGGGCAAAGAACAAGAAAAATCCAATAACTGACCGGCAAATTCTGTACCTTTCGGGTTAAGAATTTAGAGACATACGCCGCCAGCCACAATCGAATAAAATCAGATAACATAGCACCAACGATATAGGTAATATTATCGCTTCCAACCATTTGATACGAAATTCCACAGGCAGAAATCAGGACTGCGGCTAATAAATCTGCGAAAAAAATAAGCACCATGTAAATAGCTACGGTAAAAAGCTTATTTTTCCCGGAGCCTGTAAAGATGGCAAAAACAAGAATGCAATAAAGAACAAATGCTATAAATAAGTTTACATGGGTTGCTAAATGCAAAATACCGGTGAATGTACTGATGCCAACCAATAAAATGGGAACAAGATAATTTTTTGCTGCTTTTCTATCTTTCACGTCAAAGATACAATAAAAATAAAATAATGCAATGACGGTTTCTATTACCACATTGACAAAGCTAAAAAGCTGCATAATCCTCCCTCATTCCCCCGTGATAAATTTTTGATATTCACGCTTTATCTTCTTTTCATAGGTTCGCCCAACAGAAATGACTTTTCCGTTTTTCAAAATAACTTTCGTACCGGAAAAGCATGAAATACTTTTTAAATGAACTGCAAAGCTGCGGTGACATCTTACAATATGGTCCTCATGCAGCTCCCGCTCAATAACATCCATCTTTTTTCCCCAGAGAATCTCTCCGTCTCTGGTATACACATGGGAATAATGGCTGTCTGCTTCAATCCACTGAATATCCTTAGGATTGACAAAATGCTTGATATCCCTATAAGAAATCTCTACAGTTCGGTTTTTGGCATAGAATGCCGAAACTGTCTCTTTAATTTTTCGGTTTATAACCGCCTCCGGCGCATCCTTGAGTATATAACGAACCGGTTGATAGTCATAGCCATCCACCGCTAACTCCTGATGCGAAGTCACAAAGGAAAAAACACAATCAGGCCGGTGTTCCATCAAGTACTCTGCAATCTGAAAACCGCTTATTTCATTCATTGCAATATCCAGAAACACAATATCCCAAGTTTCCTCTGCTTCAATCAAGTCATTGCCGTTCCGAAAAACACCAACCTCGCATTCCGGAACAAGTATTCTTATTCGCGCACACATTTTCATTGCTGCAAATCGATCATCATCACAAACTGCAATGTTCATTTCTATAACACCTGATTACCCCTGTTTATAGTATGAAACCATATCAACAGAAAATCCAACAGATTTTCATTCCATAGCAACAGAGCACAGCTCCGCTGCTGCGGCGTGTTATGGTTCAATGTTCCCCGAAACATAGAAATCTTTGATTTCGTTTATGTTTCGTTTATGTTTCGTGGGGTTATTATACCATATTTTGCGTGACGATTCAACAATTTCTTTCCGTCTCTGTCATTGCCACCAAAAATCACTCCGAGGACTTCAGAAATGTCTTGTGCAATTTGAATACAGTATCATTCATCACATTGTGCAAGTTGCAAAAATTTTTATAAAAGTACAGGTTTCATGTTGACAAATCCGACAGGCTATGCTATGCTGGCTTCGAAAGAAAAATTTAATACGAGCTTAACATTTATTGGAGTGTTACCGCAAGGGCATAACCAACTTTTTACACAGATTTTACGTTTTACTTTATATGTGTATGAAGGTTGGCTTTTTTGTTTTCAAAGCTAGGAGAAAGAACTATGAAAGTGATTAAAGCCATCAACAACAATAACTTATGTGTACTGGATGATAACGGCCGCGAGCAGATTGTTTCTGGCAAAGGAATTGGTTTTGGGAAAAAATACGGAGATATTGTAGATTCTTCCAAAATACAGAAAACCTATCTTATTACCGATTCGGAGCTTCAGAAAAAAATGATTTCCATGCTAAAAGAAATTCCTTCCGAATATATGATTTTTACCAATGATATGGTAGAGCATATCAAGAAAGTATATCCTGCGAAGCTGAACGAATCCCTGCTTGTTACCTTAAGCGACCATATTGCATTTGCCATTGATCGAAAGAAAAAAGGCATTGCCTTTACCAACCCCCTGATGGATTCTATCCGGGAATCCTATCCTCAGGAATTGAGCTTGGGTGAATACTGTGTGGAGCAGATGCAAAAGCGGCTTGGTATTGCAATGTCAAAGGACGAAGCCGGATTCATTGCCATGCATATCATTAACGCAAGTCTGGACATCCCCATGAGTGATGTCTATGACATTACCAAGCTAATTAACGGTTGTATCGAAATTTCAGAATACTATTATAAGGAAACGTTTGACAGAGAAACGGTTGCATATGAGCGGTTTATTACCCATTTGAAATTTCTGGCACAGCGGCTGTTTAAAAACAAGCCCTTGC
>JAXJVM010000048.1:0-10692 GCA_036308515.1 Clostridia bacterium
CTATGGAAGAAATCCAGAAGATTCTGAAACCTGAAAACTTCATTGGTCGCGCTGACCGCCAGGTAGAAGAGTTTATCGAGGAATATATCAATCCGGTTCTTGCGGCAAACCAAATCGCTGCCGATGAAGTAGAACTGACCGTTTAAAGGAGGTATCCTTATGAAACTAGGATTTATCGGTGCCGGTAATATGGCATCCTCTTTGCTGGGCGGTATGCTGCACGCCGGAGTCCTAAAGGCAGAAGATGCGATCATCTCCGACAAAGATTCCGCTAAATTGAAGGTTTGGAAAGAAAAAGGCATGACTATCACTGAGGATAATACACTTGTGGAAGAAAAAAGCGACATGGTTGTATTTGCAGTCAAACCCAACATGATGCAGATGGTGCTGGGGCAGATGCAGGGAAGTACAAACAAAATTTATGTCTCCATTGCCGCCGGCGTCACACTGGCGTTTCTGGAAAAGCATTTGGGTGCGGATAAGAAAATCATTCGTACCATGCCGAATACACCGGCAATGGTTGGATGCGGTATGACGGTGATTTCTCCTAACGGGAATATTACCCCGGAGGAAGAAGCAAAGGTGTTGGCTTTGTTTGACAGTGTCGGCTCTGCACTGGTTTTATCGGAAAAGGAGCTGGAAATTGCTACGGCTCTCCACGGGAGCAGTCCTGCCTATGTATACATGATGATTGATGCTATGGCTGATGCCGGGGTTCGTTATGGCTTGACCAAGGCCAATGCTTTGAAGCTTGCGGCAAAAGCGGTGGAAGGAAGTGCAAAAATGGTGCTGGAAACCGGTATCCATCCGGAACAGTTGAAGGATAACGTTTGTTCTCCCGGCGGCACCACCATTGCGGCGGTTTGTGAATTGGAACGCACTGGTTTTCGTGCGTCTCTGCAATCCGCCATTGATGCCTGCGTGAAGAAGAATCAGGAAATGAATCAATAGTAATCATGAAGAAAGACCTGCAAAGCAACGCTTTGCAGGTCTTTCTTCATGATTGTTCTTATTCAACAGTTACGGATTTTGCCAGGTTTCTGGGTTTATCGATGTCCAGACCCTTGAGGGATGCCACGTAGTAAGAGAATAACTGCAGAGGAACAACTACCTCGGAGGGCATCACCAGGCTATCAGTCTTGGGGAGATAAATCACATAATCAGCCTCTTTGGCAATCTCCTCATGACCTTCAGCAGCGATAGCAACAACTACGGCACCCCGGGCTTTTACCTCTTTAATGTTGCTGAGCATCTTATCGTAGAGCTCTTCGACAGTACAGAGTGCCACCACTACGGTTCCCGGCTCAATCAATGCGATAGTACCATGCTTTAATTCGCCGGCAGCGTAAGCCTCGGAATGGATATAAGAGATTTCCTTTAGCTTTAAGGAACCCTCCAATGCCACTGCATAATCAAGTGTCCGACCCAGGAAGAATACACTCTTGCTATTGTAATGCTGAGAGGCAATATATTGAAGTTCACCCTTGTTTTCCAGAATTTTTTCAATGTTATCCGGCAGTTCTTCCAGAGCCTTGATGTAGGCTGCAAGCTGAGATTCGGACAGAAGTTCCAAGGTTTGTGCAATATAAAGGGATAACAAGTAAATCGCAGTCAACTGGGTGCTGTATGCCTTGGTGGTTGCAACTGCAATCTCCGGTCCTGCCCAGGTGTAAAGCACATCATCAGCCTCACGGGCAATGGCACTACCAACTGCATTAACAATGGCAAAAATACGACCGCCAAGACGCTGAGCCTCTCGCATGGCTGCAATGGTATCCGCTGTTTCGCCGGACTGACTGATCACAATCACAAGTGTATGCTCGTCAACAATAGGATCCATATACCTGAACTCCGAAGCAATAGACACCTCCACAGGAATTCTCAGCATTTTTTCAATGACATATTTGCCAACAACGCCCACATGATAAGCGCTTCCACAGGCAACCACATAAATCTTGTTGATACCGCGAATATATTCCTCCGACAAGGTAATATCATCCAAAACAATTTTACCGTCTTTGATTCTGGGGCTAATGGTGTCACGGAGAGCGCGGGGCTGTTCCATGATTTCTTTGAACATGAAGTGTTCATATCCGCCTTTTTCAGCTGCGGAAATATCCCAGTTTACTTTAAAGACTTCTTTTTGGATTTCTTCTTGGTCAGTGTTATAGATTTTTACTTCATTGGCATTGAGTACAACGATTTCATTATTCTCCAGGAAGTAAACGTCACGGGTATATGCTAAAATAGCGGGAATATCCGATGCCACAAAGTTTTCGTCCTGTCCCAAACCAACAATCAGCGGGCTCTCCTTACGAACCGCAATGAAAGAATCAGGGTTATCCGCACAGAGAATACCCAGAGCGTAAGACCCCTCCAGCTTGTTAATGACCTTAGTAACGGTCTCAATCATATCACCGTTGTAGTAGTATTCTACCAGATGTGCGATTACCTCGGTATCGGTTTCAGAGATAAAGGTAAATCCCTTTTGGGTCAAATATTCACGCAAGCGAATGTAGTTTTCGATAATACCATTATGTACAACCGCGAACTTACCTGAGTTACTTAAATGCGGGTGTGAATTGGTATCAGAGGGCTCACCGTGAGTTGCCCAACGGGTATGACCGATGCCCATAGTACCGGCTAAGCTTTTTCCACCGTCCAGCTTATCAGACAACACAGAGAGTCTACCTTTGGATTTCTTTACCTCAATGCCATTGTCTGTCATAATTGCAACACCGGCAGAGTCATACCCCCGGTATTCGAGCTTGCTCAGACCGTCAAGTAAGATGGGGGCAGCTTGTTTGCTTCCCACATAGCCAACGATTCCACACATAATAATCCTCCAGTCCAGCGCGACCATTAATTCCGCGCCTGAAATATGACATAGATCTGCAAAATATAAAAGTCCTCTTCATATTATAATATGAAGAGGACTTTTTTGCAAGAATGCAATATTACAAATGTCTTACAAATTATTCAGCATCCTTTGTAAATCTTTTATTTTTGAGCAAGCTTGATTGCATAATAGATAAATGCAACAACAAGATAAAGCCCAATTCCAATCATAGGAATCCACACATTCCAATACGAGGAAACGGTCAGATTAGGATTTCCAAGGAGGGTACGAGCAACGTTTTCCAATACCAGGCGGATTTTGTTGTAAAAGGCAAGCCAAAGGCTTACGAAAGTGCATGCGCCAGTAAGGAAGGCATAATGATTGGCGCGGGTGGAGTTCTTGACCTTGCCGAGAATAACGAGCGCAATGGTACCGGCTGCAAAGATGCCGGTCAATACCCAGACGATGGGCTGCATTTTAAGAATCAAATTGATGTTCTGATAGCCATGCTTGATTGCAAGCAGAGCCAGAATACCCACGATACCCCAGCTGAGGTTGATCATGTACCAGTTGGTCAAATGCTCGTTTCTTTCGTGTCTGGTCATTTTTTGTTGTTTCTTACTCATATTTGATTTCCTTTCTGTATTTATCTGTTACATTTCATTCTTTTCATACATAATCATGGAGAGCATTGCGGATGCAACTGTTTCCGTCCGCAAAATCCGCTTTCCCAGTCCAACCAGCTTTACGCCCGCCGCTTTTGCAAATGCAGCCTCTGCATCAGTAAATCCACCCTCAGGGCCAATTAGGATACCAATACTTGGGTATTCCTTGGCTTGCAAAATGGATTTGAGTGAACACTCTCCTTGATGACCCAAAACCTCATAGGGCATCAAGGCAAGATCCATGGCTTGCATTTGTTCAATGGCCTTAGCAATGGTGACAGAAGGAAGAACCTCCGGAACCTTACCGCGGCCGCATTGTTTTGCAGCTTCCAATGCAACCTTGTTCCAGCGTTTTAACTTTTCGGTCTCTTTTTTTCCCCGATCCAGTTTGGCAACACAACGTTCTAAGCTTGTGGGAACAATAGAGGAAACTCCTAATTCTACTGATTTTTGAATAATGGATTCCATTTTGCCGGACTTTGGAATCCCCTGGAATATGGTAACCTGAACCGAAGGTTCTTGCTCAGAATATGCTTTGCTTAAAATGTTTGCAGTACATTCCTTTGTGTCAATTTGTGTTAGCTCAGCAGTATATTCCCATCCGGTTCCATCAAACAGTAGAATATGTTCGCCCGGCTCCATACGTAGTACACGGGTAATGTGGGAGGCGTCTTCCAGGATGCGGGCAGTATGGTCAACGATATTCTGCGGTTCTGTAAAAAAACGACGCATTGTTTAACCTCCTCAGTTTATTAAGTACATATCCATTCTACCATAACAATAGGGATTTGCAAGAAAAATCCTGCAAATCCCTAAAAATGTTAACGTGCTGTAACACAAGCCCAGTCTGTCTCCTTCCGAACTTCCACCAAAGTGAAGCCGACATTCTGTAAAGCAGTGGTAACCTCGTCCAAGCGTTCCAAGATAATACCGGAGCAGATAAAAATACCGTCCGGTTTCATGAACCGCCGTACAAAGGAGGAGAGGGCAATGATTACATCTGCCACGATATTGGCAAGAACCACATCGTAAGTACCGAGCTGACTGCGTACCTTTTCATCAGAGAGTACATCTGCGGCAAAGGCATGGTATTGCTCTTTGTCGAGCTCGTTCAGGGCAAGGTTGCTATATGCCACATCAACTGCGTTGGGATCAATATCAATAGCAACGGCATCCTTGGCTCCAAGAAGAAGCGCAATGATAGAAAGAATACCGGAACCGCATCCTAAATCCAGAACGGTATCTCCGGGCTGTAAATGCTTTTCGATTTCTTCAATACAGAATTTGGTACTGGGATGGGAGCCGGTTCCAAAGCTCATGCCTGGATTGACCGTAAATACGGTGCGTCCTTGCGGATCATCCACCGTTTCCCACGCCGGTTTGATCAGCACTTTTTCCCCGACGGGAATAGGATGGAAGTATTGCTTCCAAATTTCCGACCAATCCTCATCCTTGACAGAATCCGAAGAGACAGCGAGGGTTCCAAAACGATGTTCTGCATCCATAGCTTTCAACTCTTTCATGGAAGACTGTACGGCGGCAAGCTGCTCCAGCCCGGCTGCGCCATCACTGAGATACAGGGTAATAGTAGTAGCCGCCTCCTTTAGCTGCTCCAGAGTTTCGTCAACGTAATCCCAGTATTTTCTGTTTTCCTCCAGAAACTCCTTAAAGTCATCCTTGTCGGCAATCTCGATACCATTGATACCCAAGTTCAGTAGCCGCCCGCTAACGGGATCAATCCCCTCTGCGGTTGTGGTAATGGTAACTTTAATCCAATCCATAATTTCCTCCTTTGCAATCAAGAAAACGCCGAAATAGTTCCCGGCGTTTTCTTGATACATTCTTACTTGAATATTTCTTTCATTTTCTCAAAAAAGCTTTTGCTCTGCTTATACTTTGATGCATCAACATGCTTGTCAAAGTTACGAAGCAAATCCTTTTGTTTATCATTGAGTCCTTTGGGAATTTCCACCTTAATGGTTACGTATTGATCTCCGCGCTGATTGGAGTTGATTTTCGGGACGCCCTTGCCGCGAAGCCGGAATACCGTGCCGGGTTGGGTTCCCTCGGGAATATTATAGGAGACCTTGCCGTCAATGGTAGGAACCTGCACTTCTGCGCCGAGGGTTGCCTGTACGAAGGAAATTGGATAGTCACAGAGGATATCGTATCCCTGACGCACAAATAACTTGTGTCTGCGCACCCGAATATTCAACACCAAATCACCGTTGGCACCGCCTCTGATACCGGCATCACCCTCTCCGCGAACATAAACCTGTTGTCCGTCATCAATACCTGCCGGAATCTTGACTCTGACTTTTTTTGGTTTACGGACGTTCCCTTCTCCGTGACAGCTCTTACAAGGAGTTTTGATGATGGTTCCTTTGCCGCCGCAGGAGTCACAAGGACGGACACTCTGAAAGTTACCGAACGCCGTTCTCTGGACAGAACGTACCTGTCCGGTTCCGTGACAGGTGGGACAGGTTTCCGGAGAGGTTCCTGGTTCAGCACCGGTACCGGAACAGGAGGAGCATTTCTCCAGATGGTTGACGGTGATATCCTTTTCTACGCCAAAGCAAGCCTCTTCAAAAGACAAGTCTACCGTGTAACTTAAATCACGACCGCGCTGAGGTGCGTTGGGATTGCTGCGTTGCCCGCCAAAGCCGCCGCCGAAAAAGCTGCTAAAGATATCACCCATATCAAAGCCGTCAAAACCGCCACCGTAGCCGCCGCCATAGCCGCCACCGGAAGCGGGGTCGAACGCTGCATGACCAAATTGGTCATAACGTTGTTTCTTTTCGGCATCACTCAATACCTCATAGGCTTCGGTGGCCTCTTTGAACTTCGCCTCTGCGCCTTCCTTGTCGTCCGGGTTCAGGTCGGGGTGATATTTCTTCGCCAGTTTTCGGTATGCTTTTTTAATTTCGTCCGGGGAAGAGGATTTATCTACCCCAAGGACTTCATAGTAATCTCTTTTATCTGCCATAGCATTAACCTCGCCTTATTACCCACAAATAGGCGGACAAAAACTGTCCGCCTGATTGTGTGGAGTTCCTATTATTTATTGTCGTCGTTTACCTCGGTGTACTCTGCATCAACCACGTTGTCACCACCGGGCGTCTGCTGACCGGCATCTGCACCGGGGTTCGGAGCACCCTGTTGCGCTTGCTGTGCAGCGGCGTAAAGCTTTTCAGATACTGCGTAGAACTTCTGAGATACGGCTTCTGTTTGCGCCTTAACGGCTTCTACATCCAGCGGAGATGCTTTGAGCAGTTCTTTCAGCGTATCCACTTCAGCCTGAATGCCGGATTTTTCGGATGCATCAATTTTGTCGCCGATTTCCCCCAGAGTCTTTTCAGTCTGGTATACCATGTTGTCAGCTGTATTGCGTACATCGACTTCCTCTTTCTTTTTCTTGTCTTCAGCCGCAAACTGCTCTGCCTCTTTGACTGCCTTTTCAATATCGTCATCGGAAAGGTTGGTAGAGGAGGTAATCGTAATATCCTGCTGCTGACCGGTACCCAAATCCTTCGCCGTTACCTTAACGATACCGTTGGCATCGATATCAAAACTAACTTCAATCTGAGGAACACCGCGGGGTGCCGGGGGAATGTTGGTGAGGCTGAACTTGCCGAGGGTTTTGTTGTAAGCTGCCATTTCACGCTCACCCTGCAGAACATGGACTTCTACGCTGGTTTGACTGTCGGCTGCGGTAGAGAATACCTGGCTCTTCTTGGTGGGTATGGTGGTATTTCTTTCAATCAGTTTGGTGAAAACGCCGCCCATGGTTTCAATACCCAGAGAAAGGGGAGTAACATCCAGCAATACCAAATCTTCTACATCACCGGACAGGACACCTGCCTGAATGGATGCACCGATGGCAACACACTCATCGGGGTTGATACCCTTGTGCGGTTCTGTGCCGATAAATTTCTGTACAGCCTCTTGTACTGCCGGGATTCTGGAAGAACCGCCAACCAGAAGAACCTTGTCAATATCGCTGGGAGAAAGACCAGCATCACGCAGTGCATTTCTGGTGGGTTCCATGGTCTTTTCTACCAGGTCAGAGGTCAGAGAATCAAACTGCGCTCTGGTGATGGTAATATCCAGATGCTTAGGACCGGTGGTATCTGCAGTGATAAAGGGCAGATTTACATTGGAGCTCATGACACCGGAAAGCTCAATTTTTGCATTTTCAGCGGCCTCTTTCAGTCTCTGTAACGCCATCTTATCCTGACGCAGATCGATACCATTTTCTTTCTGGAATTCATCAGCCAGATAGTTCATAACCTTATCGTCAAAATCGTCGCCGCCCAGACGGTTGTTACCGCTGGTTGCCAGAACCTCAAACACGCCGTCGCCGATTTCCAAAATGGAGACATCGAACGTACCGCCGCCCAGGTCATAAACCATGATTTTCTGGTCAACATCTTTTTCCAGACCGTATGCCAGTGCAGCTGCAGTAGGCTCGTTGATGATACGCAGCACCTCAAGGCCTGCAATCTTGCCGGCGTCCTTGGTTGCCTGGCGCTGTGCGTCACTGAAGTAAGCCGGTACGGTGATAACTGCCTGGGATACGGTTTCACCCAGATATGCCTCTGCATCAGCCTTCAGCTTCTGAAGAATCATAGCGGAAATTTCCTGGGGAGAATAATTCTTATCGTCAATAGAAACCTTGCGGTCAGTACCCATATCACGCTTGATGGAACTAATGGTACGATCGGGGTTGGTAATAGCCTGACGCTTTGCCACCTGACCTACTAAACGCTCACCGGTTTTGGTAAATGCTACCACGGACGGAGTGGTTCTTGCGCCCTCCGGATTGGTGATAACGGTAGGCTCGCCACCTTCCATAACAGAAACACAGGAGTTTGTTGTACCCAAGTCAATACCTATAATTTTTCCCATAATTTATCATCCTTTCTTGATTTACTCTATATCAATGGGTTATTAGTTACTTACTTTGACCATGGAATGGCGTACCACTTTATCCTTGTAAAGGTAGCCTTTCATGAATTCTTCCAGAACAGTGTTTTCCTCTTCATCACTTTCGGCAGTCATAACTGCGTTGTGCTTTTCAGGGTCAAAGGCCTTTCCAACGGCGTCAATAGCAACTACGCCAATGGCGGAAAGGGAATCCTCAAACTGTTTCTTTACCATTTTAATGCCTTCTAACACACTGCTGTCGTCACCACTGTCAACACTGGCAGTAATGGCACGTTCCAGATTATCCAAGACAGGAAGAAGCTTTTCTACGGTGTCACAGACTGCATTGCTATAAACCTCATCCTTTTCCCGCTGGGAACGCTTTTTAAAGTTATCAAATTCCGCAGCAGTGCGCATCAAACGGTCGGAAAGATTGGCAATGGATTCTTCCGCTTTTTCCAGAGGTGTTTTTTCGTCAACAGTTTCAGCAGAAGTCTCTTCTGCTGCCTTGGTTTCTTCCGTATTTTCTGAAGCTTTGGTGTTTACCTCATCTTGAGGAATGTCCTTTTCTTCTGCCTCAGGTGCATCGGTTTTTGGTTTCTTACTCATTTATTCATCTCCTTTGTTGGTTTTTCCTGTGATTCCTCTGCGGGATGGAGGAGGTTCGCCCTCCATGCGTTCACTGAGCATTTTCCCAAGCTGTTTCGAGAAAAAGCTTACACCGGAAACCACCTTGGCATAATCCATACGCATAGGTCCCACAACTCCGATGATACCTGTAAGATTCGGTCCGGCCTTGTAGGTGGAAAGAATCACGCTGTTGTTTTTTAACTGCGGATGCTGATTCTCATCACCAATAAAGACACTGACCTCCCCATCTTTAATATCAGGAAGCTGCTTGACCAGGGATTCCAGCTTTTTTTTATCCTCAAAGAATTCGAGAATTTCTTTGATTTTCGTGATTTCATTGTATTCCGGGAAGCGGAGGATGTTGGTAGAACCCTCCATATAGACTTCACGTTTATCAATTTCAGAAATGGCTTCGTCAATCAGTTCCAGCACTGAAGTTAAAATCTCATGATTATCACCAACGGCATTGATCACTTCCATGATGCGGTCAAGGTTGATTTCAGAACGGGTGAACCCCGCCAGATTTTGGTTCAATACCTCGGTCATTTGCGTCAGCATAGCATCACTGATCGGTTCGTGCAGGCGCAGGAGCTTGTTTTTAATCAACCCGGAACTGTCCGAAACAATCACCATCAGTGTTTTTTCGTCTACAGATACCAGCTTGATTGCCTTGATTGCGCCGTAATCAATAGTAGGAACCATACCGAAGGTAGGTAGACTGGTAAAATTGGAAAACGCAGCCGAAACATCCTTCACGATTTTATCCAGTTCACGGATTTTATGAAGCATTGCCCCCCGAAGCTGCTGGATTTCTGAGCTGGTCATCCGATACCGCTCCATCAAAGAATCCACATAGAAGCGAAATCCCTGACTGGACGGACTACGTCCGGCAGAGGTATGGGGCTGGACAAGAAATCCCATTTCCTCTAAATCTCCCATTTCATTTCGAATGGTTGCGGCACTTAAGTGTAAATCCGTATTCTTTGCAATACTTCTGGAGCCCACAGGCTCTGCGTTTTGGATATAACCTTCCACAATGGCACGCAATATTGATTTTTTTCTCTCATCCAATGCCATAGTCTCAGCCCTCCAATTAGTTTTTGTTAGCACTCGTTGAGAAAGAGTGCTAAAACCTTTATGGATAGAATATCACGTGTGTGATGTTTTGTCAAGGTATTTTTAGAAAAATTTGCACAAAGAAAGACTGTGGCAGTAAAAAGTTTTTTGCAACCTGCAAATGGCAGAAACTACAAGGAAAAACTTTTGAAAAGGGGTTGCAAACAGTTTTTATCCATGTTACAATGAATTATTGTAGTTAGCTAAAAAATAGATATTTCGAGGTAACCGATATGGAATTTCAGGTTGTGTCAAAATATAAGCCTGCCGGGGATCAGCCTAAGGCAATCGAGCAGCTTGCAAGCGGCATCCTGCGCGGAGATAAGTTTCAGACCCTGCTGGGTGTTACGGGCAGTGGTAAGACATTTACCATGGCAAATGTCATCGAAAAGGTGCAAAAGCCCACCTTGGTTCTTGCGCACAATAAGACCTTAGCTGCCCAGCTCTGCAGCGAGTTTAAAGAAATTTTTCCTAATAATGCGGTGGAGTATTTTGTATCCTATTATGATTATTATC
>JAXJVM010000049.1:0-7025 GCA_036308515.1 Clostridia bacterium
CTACGATAAGGATACTTGCGCCGGCTTTTTCTGCCGCATCAATGATGGCAGGGATATCCTGGCGACCAGAGCCTACCGGCCGGAACATAAAGCCGTTGTCCTCTCGAGAGCCCTTCTGCTCCTTGCCGTCCTTGTCAATCAGTGCATACACAGGACCGGCTGCCAAATTGGTGCAGTCAAAGTCCTTCAGGTGTACGATGTCAATTCTGCCGCTGTACTTGAGCAGGTATTCCGCAGGATTCTGACCTGCATAGTGTACCCAGCAGGTATCAATCTCCGGCTGCATGAGTTCTGCGGGGATGGTCTCGTAGATCCAATCCAGCAGGAATTTATCGTCTGCCTTATTGAACTCAAAGTCATGGTTATGATAAAGCTGCTGAATGCCGTTTTCCTTAAGGAGCTTACCGTTGCTCTCAAAGAGTTTTACAGTGTTTTCCCACTCATCGGTACCGGCGAGCAATTCCTTCTTATACCATGGAACTGCCGCAAACTTTGCGCCAATGGTCTTTAGGTAGTCCACTGCCTTCTGCCCCTCTTCAGCAAAGAGCTGAGGAGCCTGATGGACGGAAACACATTCCAGACCGTACTTGTCGAGCATAGCTCTGACTTCCTCGGCACTGTGACCGAAGTAGCCGGCAAACTCCACGCAGTCATAGCCCATTTCCTTAACCTGCTTCAAAGTGGCATCCATGTCCTTTTCCATTTCCTCGCGGAGGGAATAGAGCTGGAGTCCGATTTTAAATTTCTTCATATCACTTTCCTCCAAATATGACTTAGTATTCCGGAATCTCGATTTCGATTTCGCGACCTGCGGCGTTGGACTTTACGATACCGTCCAGGATTGCCTGATTGTAGATAATCTGGCTGGTGGGAACAGGTGCGGTGCCGCCTTCTTTGATTGCATCCAGGAAGGAACGCAGTTTCTCGTAGAACACGCCCTTCTCCAGAGAAGGAACCAGAGGAATCTCGGTTTCAACCTGCTCGCCAGCAACCTCGTGATACAGCTTCATGGGGCCGCCGGTGGTGCCGTTCCAGCACTCGGTGGAAGGAATTCTCAAACCACCCTTGGTACCCATGATGATGGTGTCACCGGGGGTGTCCAGGTTCATTGCCCAAGCAATACGGAAGTCCAGGATGATATCACCCTCCAGACGGATGAATGCAGCTGCAAAATCGTCTACGCCGAATACGTCAGCATATTCCGGATGGCCAATCTTCTTGTAGTTGCTATAATTGGGGTCGGTGCCGAAGTAAGCGGACTTGTAACCGGAAACGGTCAAAGGCTTGGGATAGCCAATAGCGTTGAGCACCATATCCAAAGAGTAACAACCGATATCACCCAGCGCACCGATACCACCGGTCTTGGGGTCGATAAAGCTGGTACCAAAGGGTGTAGGAATACCGCGACGACGGCCACCACCGGTCTGGATGTAGTAAATCTTGCCCAGCACGCCGGAATCTACAACCTTCTTGATCATCTGCATATTGGGGTCCAGTCTCGGCTGGAAGCCGATGGAGATAATCTTGCCGCTTTCTTTTTCTGCCTTGCAGATTTCAGCAGCTTCTTCAATGGTAACGCACATGGGTTTTTCCAGCAGAACGTTTACGCCCTTCTTCAGCGCATAGATTGCGCACTCTGCGTGGGTCATGTTATAAGTACAAATGCTGACAGCGTCCAGCTCTTCTGCATCCAGCATGGACTTGTGGTCAGGGTAGCATCTTGCGCCTTCTACTTCCCATTTCTTAAAGAACGCCTCTGCCTTACCGGGAATAAGGTCTGCACCTGCAACGATTTCTACGTCGGGCATATTCTTGTACTCTCTGATGTGAGCATCTGCAATCCAGCCTGTACCGATGATACCAACCTTCAAGATTTTGCTGGTATCAATTTCCTTTGTCTCCTGATTGGATTTAAACTGATCCAAAATGTTGTCGTTTGCCATTTTGTTTATACTCCTTTTTTGAAAAAATTTTTTCAATTTTTTTCAGTATAGCATATCGTTAGGAAAGAAACAACAAATTCTTTGCAAAAAAATATCAATTATTTGTCATAGAAAAAAGCCGCGGAAAGTTTCCGCGGCTTTGGTTTTAGCCTTTGACTACAAGGTTAATCAGCTTTTTAGGTACGGCAATGCACTTGACCACCTGCTTGCCGGCAATCAGCTCCTGCACCTTCTTGTTAGCAAGTGCTGCCTCCTGCATCTGATCCGGGGTCAAATCCGGGGAAATCATCATCTTATCCCGAATCTTGCCGTTAATCTGCAGAACGATTTCCACTTCCTCGTCCACGGTCTTTGCCGGGTCGAACTCCGGCCATGCATGGAGAGAGAGCAGACCGCCGTCACCGTACATTTCCCACAGTTCTTCGGTCATGTGGGGCGCAACCGGGTTCAGCAGGGTAATCAGGGTCATGTATTCGCCCTTGGTGATAGAGCCCTTCTTAGTAACCTCATTGATGAACGCCATCATGGTGGCAATGGCGGTATTGAACTTCATCCGTTCAAAGTCCTCGCCCACCTTCTGGATGGTTTTATGCATTGATTTTTCCAAATCGGTGCTGTAGCCTTCTTCTTCGGTCATGATATTCTGGAGGTTCCAGACCTTCTCAATAAACCGATAACAACCGCGCAGACCTTGCTGGGACCAAGGGGTGCTCTGGTCGAAAGCACCCAGGAACATTTCGTAGGTTCTAAAGGTATCTGCACCCACCTCGTCCACAACATCGTCAGGGTTGACCACGTTGCCACGGGACTTGGACATCTTCTCGCCGTTCTCACCCAAAATCATACCGTGAGAGGTTCTCTTCTGGTAAGGCTCTTTGGTGGGAACCAAGCCTATATCATACAGGAACTTATGCCAGAACCGGGAGTAGAGCAGATGCAGGGTGGTATGCTCCATACCGCCGTTGTACCAGTCTACCGGGGTCCAGTAGTTCAAGGCTTCCTTGGATGCCAGCTCTTTGTCGTTATGGGCATCGGTATAGCGCAGGAAGTACCAGCTAGAGCCTGCCCACTGGGGCATGGTATCGGTCTCACGCTTCGCAGGACCGCCGCAGTGGGGACAGGTGGTGTTAATCCACTCCGTTGCATTGGCAAGGGGAGATTCTCCGTTTTCGCCGGGCTTAAATTCCTCCATGTCCGGCAGAACCAGAGGCAGTTCTTCCTCCGGCAGCGGCACATAGCCGCACTTTTCGCAATGTACTACGGGGATAGGCTCGCCCCAGTAACGCTGACGGGAGAATACCCAGTCGCGGAGCTTGTAGTTCACCTTCCGCTTGCCCAAGCCCTGTTCTTCCAAATAAGTAATCATGGCAGGAATTGCCTCCTGCACGGTCTTGCCGGTCAAAAAGCCGGAGTTGACCATGGTGCCCTTGTAGACATCGGTATAGGCTTCTGCCTGTACGTCCTTGCCGCCGGAGACAACCTCCACGATGGGCAGGTCAAACTTCTTGGCAAATTCCCAGTCACGGGTATCATGGGCAGGTACTGCCATAATGGCACCGGTACCGTAGGTTACCAGTACATAATCCGATACAAAGACCGGAATCTTTTCGTTGGTCACCGGGTTGATTGCCTTCACGCCCTGAAGCATGACTCCGGTTTTTTCCTTTGCCATTTCGGTACGCTCGAACTCGGATTTTCTTGCAGCCTCTGCCTGATATGCCTTAATTTCGTCATAGTTAGTCAGGGTATCAGCAAGCTTTTCAATCAAGGGATGCTCCGGGGAGATAACCGTGTAGGTTGCACCAAACAGGGTATCGCACCGGGTGGTGTAAACCACCATTTCATCGCCGGTGGTCAGCTTAAAGGTAACCTCGGCACCCTCACTGCGGCCAATCCAGTTGCGCTGTTGGGTCTTGATTTTCTCTAAGAACTCCACCTCGTCCAGGTCATCAATAAGTCTCTGGGCATACTCGGTAATCTTCAGCATCCACTGGCTCTGGTTCTTCTGGATAACCTCGCCGCCGCAACGCTCGCAAACGCCGTTGACAACCTCTTCGTTGGCAAGACCCACGTTACAAGAAGTACACCAGTTAATGGGCATTTCCTTCTTGTAAGCCAGACCCTTCTTAAAGAGCTGCAGGAAAATCCACTGGGTCCACTTATAGTATTCAGGGTCAGTGGTATTGACCTCCCTGGACCAGTCAAAGGAGAAGCCCAGCATCTTCAGCTGCCGCTTGAAGTTGGCAATATTCTTAGCAGTGATTATCGCCGGGTGTACGTTGTTCTTGATGGCATAATTTTCCGCCGGAAGACCGAATGCATCCCAACCGATGGGATAGAGTACATTGTAGCCCTGCATCCGGCGTTTTCTGGCAATGATATCCATAGCGGTGTAGCTTCTGGGATGCCCCACGTGCAGACCCTGTCCGGAGGGATAGGGGAACTCAATCAATCCAAAGAATTTCTCTTTGTCGGAATGCTCCTCTGCACAGAAGGCGTTTTCTTCCTCCCACTTCTTCTGCCATTTTGCTTCGATGGTCTTAAAATCATATCTCATTGGACTGTCCTCCGTTTACTTAAAATTCCTATCTACTCAGCAGTCTGTTCAGACTCCATATCAACCACAGGCGCATCCTTCCAGATACGCTCCAATCCGTAAAACTCACGGGTTTCACTCTGGAAAATGTGGACGATGGCATCGTCATAGCCCAGCAGCACCCAGTCGCCGCTGCGGTAGCCCTCTTTGTTCACCGGGAAGATACCCTCCTTGGCAAGCTTCTGCTCCACATGGTCACAGAGTGCCTGTACCTGGCGGTCAGAACCGCCGGTGGCAAGCACAAAGTAGTCCGCCATGGTGGTCAGCTCGCTGACGTTGAGCACCTCAATATCCTTTGCCAGCTTATCGTCCAGCACCTGATAGATGGTATTTACTGTTTTGTTTTTACAAGCCATAGTTTTCTCCTTCAAGATTTAGTCAAGCACAAAATGCTCCTGCATGAGGGTAGCGGTTTGGTTTTTGTAGGGAACAAAATACGAGCCGCCGCCTATATATTTTCCCTCCCCGGGGAGGGTCAGAATTTCAATGTTATCCTTACCGATGACAAATACGTCGCGCATGAGCCCTAGAATTTCACCGCCGGTCAACTCGGTGGTGGTATGCTTCTTCACAGCGGAAAATACCGCTGGAAGCCGAAAAATCCCTAACGGGGACAATAGCTTATCCGCAATGGCACCGTAAAGCTCCTGCTGGGCACCGAGACGCCCCACATCACCGGTGGCGTAGCCGTTGCCGTCACTGCCCTTACGAAAGCGCATATACATTTCCGCCTTTTCACCATCCAGCTTCTGCTTGCCGGACTGCAGGTCAATGACCAGATTCTGGGTGGGATCCTCATACTGCATCCGCATGGGGACATCAATAACCACACCCCCTGCGGCGTCCACAATATCCTTAAAGGCATCAAAGCTCACCATGATATAATCCTCCGGGGTCAGCCCGGTCACCTGGGCGATTTCCCGTCCCATGACATCCACACCGGAATAATACGCTGAGTTGATTTTACGGTCACTGCGGCCATTGTTCTCCACCCGGGTGTCCCGGGGAATTTGCAGAATGCTGACCTTATTATCCCTGCGGTTGACCTGACAGAGTAAAATCAAGTCCGTCCGGTAACCGCCCTCATCCACACCGGCAATCACAAAGGTTCTGATGGAACCGTGCATGGAGTTTCCGAAAAAGGAAAAGGTCTGTCCGGTATGCATCGCCACAAAAAAGTTATAGCACATCCAGATGACAACCAGAATCGTCACCAAAAACACAAAAAAACGTGCCGGAGATTTCATTCTCATAGGGTTTCACCCTCTCTGGTTTCCCGTTTTTTCTCTTGCCAAATCAGCAAATCATTCCGGCAATGCACCGTATCCGGGTGGATTACCTTTCCATCTTGGAGCAATTTACCAATGGTATAATCAATACCGTACAAAATCGCCCGGTCAATATCCTCATAGGTCAGCTTCCGCAGCACATCCACATCAGGATAGTCCCGGTTGGGTTCAATATAATCGGCAATATAGATAATCTTTGCAAACAAGCTCATGTTCGCCTTCCCGGTAGTATGATACCGGATGGCATCTAAAATCTCCGGGTCATAAATTCCGAAGTCACTTTGCGCTATGCACGCCCCTAGGGGTCCGTGCAGCAGTCCGGGCATTTGTACCATGACTGCATCCGGCAAAGCAGAGTACCGGCTGCGAAGCAGGTTGGTCGCCTCCAGCGGAGGAACTTCTTTGGCACAGTCATGCACCAGACCTGCCAGGTAGGCTTTGTCACGGTCAACACCGTAGCGTTCCGCCAGATGCCGTGCCTCTTCTGCAACGCCCAGAGAATGCCGGTAGCGCTTGGGACTGAGCCGCTCCTGCAGTTCCGATTTTATGGATTCCATAGATACCATAGCAAACACCTCCTACGGGCGGTAGAGCCCGTGCCGGGCAATATATTCCGCCACCGCCTCCGGTATGAGATACCGGACGGACTTTCCCTCAGCCAGCCGTTGTCGAAGTTCTGTGGAAGAAATCCGAATCAACGGTGCTGGGACAATCTCAATGCGGGCATGGAACTGTTGCTCCAGCTCCTTTTTCTTTTCTGTCATTTGCTCACCGGAAAATCCGGGACGGAGCACCGCCGCAACACTGCAGCACTGAAAAATCCGTTCCGGGTGCCTCCAGCGTTCCATATAATCCAGAGAATCCGCGCCCACAATAAAGGTAAACGCCGTCTCCGGCTCTGCCGCCTTGAGGGCTTCCAGCGTTTCAAAGGTATAGGTATCGCCCTCTCGTTCTATCTCCATAGCATCAGCCGTAAAGCGTGTATTTCCCGCAATGGCAAGGCGAACCATCTCCAGTCTGTCATCGGGGTCTGCGGTCCGGGAGCTGTCCTTATAGTAAATCTGTCCTGTGGGAATGAATCGGACTTCTTCCAAATCCAGCGCCTCTCGCACGTATTCGGCAATCATCAAATGGCCCACATGAGGGGGGTCAAAGGTCCCCCCCATAATTCCAATGTTTTTCATAAGATTAGTAGAG
>JAXJVM010000050.1:0-1759 GCA_036308515.1 Clostridia bacterium
ATCATCTTCACTCTAAACGGAATTTTGCGAGAATTCAATCTAAGAAGATAATTTCAATAACACCTTTTTCGATAAAGTCCTTCCTCACACCACCGCTGTGGCATGGAATTGGTGCAAATTTAACACAAAATAACCAAACAACAAAGCAAACGACAACAAATAATCCCCACAAATCGCACAAGGAATAACATCAACGGGAGTAAAGGATTTAACGGTGAGCGGTGAACGGTGAGCGGAACACCCCGCTTGGCAGTTGTGGCGAAGCCTGCGACAAAGTCTGCGGATTCAAGTGCCAGCGTAATCAGTACATAAAATATTATTGGTGTCCGATTAAAGTTTAAACGTGTAAAAAAGTGAGTCTCAATCGCAGTATTTATGCGGTTGAGATTTTTATTTTCAATTTCCAAGCCCCCCCTATTCAGAAAAGAGTTAATTGATGTGGCGAAATTTCATCAAAAACGGCCATGTTCTCCCAGTCTTTCTCCGGATTGTTGAACAAACTGTAGAAATCCACATAATACATCAGAGCTATTCTGACCATTGTGGCCAGTCCTGAGAAGCTCCATTTCCGCTTCAGTCGCCTCTGCATCACCATCAGCAGCAAGTTCGCTATCAATGTTACCCAAATCTGTATCTTGATGGCATTGGGGCTTTCGCCATAGAAGTATTTCAGAGGGAAGTTCTGCTTGATTTGCTTGAAAAGCAGCTCAATCTCCCACCGCTGGCGGTAAATGGCTATAATGTCGTCAGGAGCTGAGTCCATGTCATTGGTTAGCAATGATATGAGTTTGTGTTTTCTGGTGTCAGCGTATGTTATTATACGGGCATTATGAACAATCGTCTGCTCTTTGCTGATTTTCTTCGTGAACAGCACGTCCTGTATCCGTACTTCCATAAGTCCGTCGGGATTCTGGTACATCGTGTCGCTTGTTGTTGTGTAGTTAAGGGACTTTTTCATCTTTGTGACGTATATGACTCCCTTTTGGGTGAGCTCCTCGAACTTACCGTAGTCTATATATGCCCTGTCCATAGCAATGATGTCACCCTTGCCCAGATGCGAGGGCTTGAGCATGAACGAGTCGTTTGTGGCGGCTGAGGTGAATTGTATGTCTGAGGGCACACCTTCATTGGCATGAATGACAGTATGCACCTTTATGCCGCCTTTTTTCTTGCCGCTCTTAGGGTGCCTGCCCACGCCTTTGAATATGAGATTGGAAAACAATGTTATGGTTGTCGAGTCAATGATCTGGAGTTTGTCCATCCATTTGGGATGCTTGCGGCGTCGGCTGTCCGATATAAGCTCATGCCTGTAACGGGAGTACAGATCGCGATATACGGCTTCAAATATGGCTTGCGGACGACGTCTGTTGGCATCGGCAAGCGTACTGCGGCCGATTTTGAACGTTATCCCTATATGCGCCAGCTTATGGGTGTCTGCCAATAGGGATGTCGTAATCTCACGCAGAGAGTCAAAACGCTTGATTACGGCATAGAGCATTACCACCATGTGAATCCACGCATTAAAGCGTTTTGTATAGCGTTCTCCGCCTAAATCTTCGCTGATTTGAAGAATTTTTGACTTGCAGAGCAGTTTTATTACTTGAGAATACAACGGCTGTCCGATAAAATGTGTACTTTTGCCCATAGTTATTTGGATTTGGTGTGGTAACCGCTAAATAACGAAAAAGGGCTGAATCCTGCAAATGGAAACAGCCCCAATTTTTATTCTAGCAAAAAAACTTTTATCGGACACCAATAA
>JAXJVM010000051.1:0-19000 GCA_036308515.1 Clostridia bacterium
CGTTGGGGAAAATACAAATATCCTCTCTTACAACGATTATGACAGCATTTCCGAGTACGCAATACCTTCGATGCAGTGGGCAGTTGGCAGCGGAATGATTAAGGGTAGAACAGAAAGCACCCTCAATCCGGACGCCTTTGCTACAAGAGTAGAAATCGCAGCAATGCTTCACAGATTTATTGAAGCTAATAAGTAAATAGCACAAAACTTTCAAGGGCATACCGTCAAAAAAGCGGCATGCCCTTAATCGGTAGCAAGGGGTAAGCAAAAAACACATCTCCAACCAACGGAGATGTGTTTTTGTTTGTTGTGTTCCTTACACGCCGCTGTAAGCGGAGAAGCCGCCGTCTACGGGAATGACTACTCCGTTGACAAAGCCGGAGGCCTCTTTGGAAACCAGGAACAGGAGGGTTCCCAGCAGTTCTTCTGCCTTGCCGAAGCGACCCATGGGTGTGCTGCCCAGAATCTTCCCGGTTCGGGGGGTGGGCTGACCGTCCTCGGTAAAGAGAAGCTTTTCGTTCTGCTTGGTGACGAAGAAGCCCGGTGCAATGGCGTTGCAGCGGATGTTGGTCTTAGAGAAATGCACTGCCAGCCATTGGGTAAAGTTGGAGATTGCCGCCTTGGCGCCGCTGTACGCCGGAATCTTGGTCAAGGGGGTGTAGGCATTCATGCTGGAGATATTGATGATGCTTGCGTCCTCCTTGTCCAGCATATCCATGGCGAATACCTGTGTGGGCAGAAGAGTGCCCAAAAAGTTCAGGTTAAAGACAAATTCCACGCCGGACTGATCCAGGTCAAAGAAGGTTTTTACCTTGCCCAGATTCTCCGGGGTAAAGTATTCGTCATCGGTGGTGGCTTTGGGGTTGTTGCCGCCGGCGCCGTTGATGAGGATGTCACAGGTGCCAAAGTCCTTGACAATCTGCGCATGTGCCGCTTCGATGCTGGCTTTGTCCAGCACGTTGCAGGCATAGCCCTTGGCGGTACCGCCTTTTTGGTTAATCTGGTCTGCATAGGACTTTGCGGCTTCCTCGTTCAAGTCCAGCAGGGCAATTTTTGCGCCGGTTTCTGCCAGCGCCTCTGCAAACATGGAACAAAGCACGCCGCCGGCACCGGTAACCACTGCTACCTTGCCGGTTAAGTCAATCTGAAAAGGTAATTTCATGTTAGTTTCTGCCTTTCTGCCTGCAAAATCAGTATGTACCCCACCATCCGCAGGCGTGGATGGCGGAGAGATTTACAGAGATAAAAGAGAGGAGCTTTCAAGGTAGAGTGAAGGGTGCGGCATTGACGCACCTGAGCGGTTAACCTTGCAAAGCGACGAGGGTTTCCCAGATACCATTCATATAGGTGGCGCCCAGAGCGCGGTCATAGAGCCCGTAGCCGGGTTTTCCGGTCTCGCCCCAGATCATACGTCCATGGTCGGGACGGAGGTAACCCGTAAAGCCGGTGTCATGGTATGCTTTGAGAATCTCCACAATATCCAGAGAACCGCAGGAGGAAAGATGTGCACTTTCCTCAAAGGAGCCGTCCTCTAAAATCTTCACGTTCCGCACATGGGCGAAGTGAATCCGACCCATAGCACCGTACTTGCGTACCATGGCCGGGTAATCGTTAAAGGCGGCACAGCCCAGACTTCCGCTGCACAGGGTCAGACCGTGGTGCACGTCGTCATACAGGGCTAGGAACCGGTCAATGTTTTCCTCACAGGTGATGATTCTGGGAATCCCGAAAATCGGCCAGGGCGGATCATCCGGATGAATCGCCATGTTCACGTCGCACTCTACGGCAACAGGCATAATCTCGTTGATGAAGTAGCGCAGGTTTTCCCAGAGCCCTTCCTCTCCCAAATCCTGGTATGCCTGAATCAAGCCGGTCATTTCTTCCGGCGTATAGGAGGAATCCCAGCCGGGCAGAGCCAGCTTGGTGGGATCCAGCTTGTCTACATCCTCTTTGTAGTAAACCAGCGCGTTAGAGCCGTCGGGCAGAGGCTGATCCAGCCGGGAACGAGTCCAGTCAAACACCGGCATAAAGTTATAGCAGATGCACTTGACCCCTGCCTTACTCAGGCGGCGGATGTTCTCCTTGTAGTTATCAATATAGGTCTGATAATTGCCCCGGCGGAGCTTGATGTCCTCGTGGACAGGTACGCTTTCGATGACCTCCATCTCCAAGCCCTTGGCATTGACCGTTGCCTTTAACTCGTCAATAGCCTCCTGGGGCCAGACCTCCCCGGCAGGGACAGAATATACCGCAGTGACCACGCCGGTCATACCGGGAATCTGCCGAATGTGATCCAGGGTCACCGGGTCGTCCTCGCCGTACCAGCGAAACGTCATTTTCATGGTGATACACTTCCTTCCATATTATTAATACTGTTTTTCCTATTGTATCACACTATTATGGGGGAAACATTGCAAATATTGCCCAAATGTTAGTAAGGATTGCCCTTTGTCCTTATTGCTGTAAGGTGAAGAGTAACTCGCCGTGAGCAATGGTTTCCTTCTCATAGGCAGGTGCAACGGCGGCAAAATCACCGGAGTTGCAGATGACCACCGGGGTGACGGTGGAATAGCCGTCGGCTTGGATGCCTTTTTTATCAAACTCCGCCAGAAGCTGACCTTTTTTGACCCTGTCACCGTCCTTAACATGGATGCAGAAGTGATTGCCCTGGAGCTTCACCGTGTCCAGACCCATGTGAATCAGAAGTTCTACTCCGGTATCCGTGCGCAAACTTAAGGCATGCTTGGTCTCAAAGACGCTGGCTACCGTACAGTTTGCCGGAGCATAAACCTTGCCCTCGCTGGGATCAATGGCAACACATTCCCCCAGCACCCCTTGGGAAAATACCTCGTCGGGAATCTGTTCCTTGGGGACAACCCTGCCGGTCATTGGGGCATAGAGAGAGATACTTTTTGCCGGCTTGGACTTGGCTTGGGCGGCGGCAGCTTTAGGCTCTGCACCGGATGCCAGATATGCCTCCAGGTCGGACTTTACCACCGTAACAATGGGTCCGTAGATAACCTGAACCCCGTTGCCCTTGCGGATAACGCCTACAGCACCGCTTTCCTTGAGGGCGGCTTCCTCCACCAGACTGCCATCCTCTACGGTGACCCGCAGTCGGGTGGCGCAGCAGTCCAAGTCCCGAATGTTGTCTTTGCCCCCCAGACCCAGCACAATCAGGGAGGAACGCTCGTCCAGCATTCCCTGTGGGGATTGAGCTTCCTTTCTGGCGTTTACATCGGCACGGGTGTAAAGCTTGGTCTCGCCGATGTCCTCACGTCCCGGAGTCTTGTAGTTGAACTTTTTGATCAGGAATCGGAAGAGGAAGTAGTAGATTGCAAAGTAGGCAATACCCACCAGAACCACGTTAATCCAGTCGGTTTTGGCGTTTCCCTGCAGAATGCCGAAGAGGAACAGGTCAATCAATCCTCCGGAGAAGGTCATTCCCACGCCTACATTGAAAATATGCATGAGCATATAGGCAAGACCTGCAAGAATGCAGTGAATCACATAGAGCAGCGGCGCCACAAACAGAAAGGTAAACTCCAGCGGTTCGGTGATACCGGTGAGCATGGAGGTCAGGGCTGCAGACAGCAGCAGACCGCCGGCAACCTTGCGTTTTTCGGACTTGGCGCAGTGATACATGGCAAGTGCTGCCCCCGGCAGACCGAAAATCATCAAGGGGAACTTTCCTGCCATAAACCGGGTGGCAGAAACCGCAAAATGGTTCACAGACGGGTCAGACAACTGGGCAAAGAAGATGTTCTGGGCACCCTCCCAGGTTTTGCCCATGATTTCCATGGTGCCGCCCACGTTGGTCTGCCAGAAGGGCAGGTAAAAGACGTGATGCAGACCAAAGGGAATCAACGCCCGTTCGGTAAGTCCGTAAATCCAGGTTCCAACATAGCCGGAGTTCTGTACCAGTCTGCCGATGTAGGTGATGCCCGTCTGGATGGGTGGCCAGACAAAGAACATGAGAATGCCTACCAGCAGATATACCGCCGAGGAAATGATGGGCACAAACCGGGTTCCCCCGAAGAAGGACAGCACTTGGGGCAGGCGGATGTTGTAAAAGCGGTTGTGTAGGGCGGCGGTTCCCAGACCTACAATAATGCCGCCGAACACCCCCATCTGCAGGGAGTTGATGCCCAGCACCGAGGTCATGGAGCCGCCTGCCATATGTTCTGCCACGCCTGCCTCACCGTAGGCGTTCAGTGCCATGGCGGAGATAGCGGCGTGCATCACCAAAAAGGCAATGGCGCCGGCAAGGGCGGCAACCTCTTTTTCCTGCTTTGCCATGCCGATGGCAATACCAATGGCAAAAATCAGCGGCAGATTGGCAAAGACAATGTTACCGCAGGCGTTGAGCACCTGCAGTACCGCGTAAATAGGTGTGCCGGGACCCATAACGCCCGTGAGACGGTAGGCGTTGAGCATGGTCTCGTTGGTGAAGGCACCGCCGATACCCAAAAACAGTCCAGCAATGGGAAGAATGGCAATGGGTAGCATAAAGGAGCGTCCTACCCGCTGCAGTACCCCGAAAATTTTATCTTTCATAGTGATTCCAAACCTTTCTATTAAGTTTATCCGTAGTTTTGCCAAAAAGAGAAAATTTATGAATTAAAACCACCTCCCCAGAACCTCGGCAAGTTTAAACTTCACGTTGACCTGGATATCCTGGCTCTCGGTAACCAGGGCGTATTCCTCGGCGGTGAGTTGTTGCCGCAGAAGGGCAAGGGTGTCTGCATCCGCTTTCACTGCGTCTCCTGTCAGGCAGAGGGGCGGATACATGACGCACCACCAGTTTTTGCCGCCGGCGGTGCCGATGCGGATGTTCACGGCGGTATAGTTCCCTGCCGGGAGCCGTACGCCGCCGTATTCCTTGGTGGGAAACGCACAGGCACCCACCTGTACCGCGACCGGCTGCAGTACGCCCTGTCTGCGAAGTTCATCTTCCGCGGTTCTGCGGAGCAGAGCGGTGTTCTGCCGTGCCACGGCGGCAGATTCCTGGGCGGTGCGGCAGTGGGAAAACAAGTAGCCGCAGTCGGTCAGAATGCGGTTGCGCACCTTGAGCTTGATTCCTTGGTCAAAGTCACTGTCGCTGTTTGCCACAATATGCAGCCGTAGTACCTGTTGAGAGATGGCGTCCTGCATGCCCTGAACATGGGCGCAGGTGAACACCGCTGCCAGCACCGTCAGGGTCAGGCAGAAAAAGAGTACACGATGTAGGGGTCGAACCATAAAAAATCCTCGCTTTCCTTTGTTCCATATGTTTACAAACAAGTATTTCCGTATTTTTATGCTTCATACATCTTGATTTTTTTTGGTTTTTGCGGTACAATGTATCATTGTATTCATATACTGTTTTTGAATCTATAGTTTCTGAGAAGGAAGGTTTCGATATAGCATGGCAAAGACCAGACTTTGTGTGATTTTCGGCGGCGCATCCAGCGAGCATGAGGTTTCGCTGCTTTCTGCCGCTTCGGTGCTACAAAATATTGATACGGAAAAATACGAGGTAGTGAAGCTGGGCATCTCCAAGGAGGGCGGCTGGTACTTCTACGACGGTGACGCTGACGGACTGAAGGCATTAAGCGGAAACAGCGACTGGAAGTTCGACCGGGCGATTATCTCCCCGGACAGAGACCAAAAGGCGATTCTGCGGTTTACCGATGCCGGAGTTAAGACCTACCCCGTGGACGTGGTGTTCCCGGTGCTTCACGGTAAGAATGGCGAGGACGGCACCATCCAGGGCTTGTTTGAGCTGGCGGGTATTCCCTACGTGGGCTCTAAGGTCATCGGCAGTGCCGCTTGTATGGATAAGTGCGTGGCAAAGACCCTCTTTGCCCATGCAGGCATTCCCCAGGCAGCCTGGGTGGAAATGAAGCGCGGCGAAAATAAAATTGCCGAGGTAGAGGAAAAGCTGGGCTATCCCTGCTTTGTTAAGCCTGCCAATGCAGGCTCTTCGGTGGGTATCACCAAGGCACATAACCGCGAGGAATTGGAGAAGGGCATAGAGATTGCCTTCCGTGAGGACTATAAAATTCTGGTAGAAGAAATGATGACTGGCACCGAGACCGAGTGCAGCGTCATGGGCAACCTGAATCCCGTTGCCGCACCGGTGGTGGGAGAGATTGCTCCGGCGGCAGAGTTCTATGACTATGACGCCAAGTACAACAACGCTGCCTCCATCCTGACCATTCCGGCAAAGATTAAGCCGGAGTATGTAGCAAAGCTTCGGGACTATGCGGTGAGGGCGTATGCGGCGTGTGAATGCCGGGGACTTTCTCGGGTCGACTTCTTTGTAAACAAGGAGACCGGAGATATTCGTCTCAACGAGATTAACACCCTGCCGGGCTTTACCTCCATCAGTATGTATGCCAAGCTCTGGGATGCCAGCGGGCTGGGCTACAGTGAGTTGGTGGATCAATTGATTGCCTATGCCATGGAAGCCGACTGATTCGGCAGAAGGAAAGAACCTGTAAGGAGGAAGAACCATGGATAACAGACCCATTGGAATCTTTGATTCCGGGCTGGGAGGACTGACCTGTGTGAAAAAGGTCATGGAGCTGATGCCCGGAGAGGATATTATCTACTTCGGCGATACCGGGCGTGTACCCTACGGTAGCAGAAGCTCCGATACCATTTTAAAGTACACCCGTCAGGATATCCGGTTTTTGCAGACCTTTGATATTAAGTTTATCATTATTGCCTGCGGTACGGCGAGCAGTGCGGCACTGCCAAGGATTCAGAACGAATTCCGAACAGAAATCGCCGGGGTGCTGAACCCTGCCTGCAGCCTTGCGGCAGCAGCTACCCGCAACGGGAGAATCGGGGTCATCGGTACCCAGGGAACCGTGCGGAGCGGTAAATATCTGCAAAAGCTGAAGGAGATGAACTCTGCCTTAGAGGTGTACACCAAGGCGTGTCCCATGTTTGTGCCTCTGGTGGAGAACGGTTACACCCACGGTCAGGTGGCACGGCTCATTTGCGAGGAATATCTGCTGGGCATGAAGGAAGCCGGGGTGGACACCCTGATTCTGGGCTGTACCCACTATCCCCTGCTGACCGATACCATCCGTGAGGTCATGGGCGAGGAGGTCACCCTGGTATCTGCCGGGGCGGAAACCGCCGTTTATGCCCAGAAACGGCTGCAGGAGGAAAACCTGCTTTCCAGCAGAAGCCACGGCTCCTGCCAGTACTATGTCAGCGACGCCATCGAGAACTTTACCGAACTGGCAGAGATGTTTCTGGATAAGAAGATTGAGGGCAGTGTACATAAGATTGATATTGAGACTTATTAGGAGAAAGCCATGGATAACAACGTAATGATCAGCGTGAAAACCATCCAAAAAGCCGACGGTGAGGAACTGGATCCTATTGAGCTTCAGACCCCCGGTAAGCTGGGACTGCTGAACCATAAATACTATCTGATTTATGACGAGAGCGAAATGACCGGCTTTCCGGAGACAACCACCACCATTAAAATCTGGGACGGCAACGTGGTAGTCACCCGAAAGGGACGCTTTAATATGAAGCTCCACTACAAGGAGGGGGAGAAGCACCTCTGTATGTACCCCACCCCCTACGGCAGCATCGGTGCCGCCATTGCCACCTCGAAGATTGACTATGGCTTTGCGGAGCGCCGGGGCAGACTGCAGGTGGACTACACCCTGGATGCGGATAACGAAAACTTTATACAAAATTCTTTACAGATTGCGGTGACGCCTCTTTAGTCACGGCAGATAGAAAGGACGAGGACCCATGAATATACAGGAGCAGATGAAGGAAAAAATCACCGGGGCGATTACCAGCGCCCTGACCGAGGCACAGAGTGCCGGCGAGCTGCCGGCGGCAGAGGGAGAACTGAACCTTGCGGGCATGATTCGCCTGGAGGTACCTAAGGATAAGCAGCACGGCGATTTTGCCTGCAACATTGCCATGGTACTGGCAAAGACGTTGAGAACTGCCCCCCGCAAGATTGCGGACGCCATTGCCGCACGGATTGCAACCGGCGGTGACATCGAAAAGGTAGAGGTGGCAGGTGCCGGATTTATCAACTTCTATCTGTCGGCGAACTGGCTCTATGAGACTCTGCTGCAGGTAGAGCAGCAAGGGGAAAACTACGGCAGAATCGACCTGGGCAAGGGCAAAAAGGTTATGGTAGAGTTCGTCTCTGCCAACCCCACCGGCCCCATGCACATGGGAAATGCCCGCGGCGGTGCCCTGGGTGACTGTCTGGCAGCGGTACTGGATTTTGCCGGTTACGAGGTTACCCGTGAGTTTTATATCAATGATGCCGGCAACCAGATTGAAAAGTTCGGCAACTCCCTGAATGCTCGGTATATCCAGCAGCTTAAGGGCGAGGAAGCCATTGCGTTCCCGGAGGACGGTTACCACGGCGAGGATATTATCGACCATGCCAAGGCGTTTATTGCGATCCATGGGGATAAGTACCTGGATTGTGACGAAAAAGAGCGGAAACAGGCACTGGTGGACTACGCTTTGGAGAAGAACATCGTTGCCTTAAAGGAGGATTTGGAGCGGTACCGCATTGTCTATGATGTGTGGTTCCGGGAGAGTACCCTTCACGAATCCGGCGCGGTACAGGATGCCATCGACACCCTGACCAAGAACGGCTATACGTATGAAGAAGAGGGCGCTGTCTGGCTCAACTGCGAAAAGATGGGACTGGAAAAGAATGAGGTTCTGGTAAGAACCAACGGCATTCCCACCTACTTTGCGGCAGACATTGCCTATCACATGAATAAACTCAAGACCCGGGGCTATGACTGGGCAATCAACATCTGGGGCGCTGACCACCATGGTCACGTGGCACGGATGAAGAAGGCACTGGACGCAGTAGGCGGCGATGGTGACAAGCTGGATGTGGTACTTATGCAGCTGGTACGGCTTATGAAGGACGGCGAGATTGTGCGGATGTCCAAGCGTACCGGTAAGGCAATCACCCTGTCGGACTTGCTGGAGGATATCAGTGTGGATGCGGCGCGGTTCTTCTTTAACATGCGCAGTGCCGGTAGTCATCTGGACTTTGACCTGGGACTTGCGGCAGAGCAGAGCAACGATAACCCGGTGTTTTACGTACAGTATGCCCATGCCAGAATCTGCAGTATTCTACGGCTTCTGGAAGAAGAGGGCGTGAAGGTACTGCCCTATGCTGAAATCAAGCCGGAGCGGCTGCAGGAACCGGCAGAACTGGATTTGTTGAAAAAGCTCAGCGACCTGCCCGGTGAGGTAGAATCTGCGGCAAAAGCACTGGAGCCGGCACGCATGACCAGATATGTCATGGATTTGGCGGCGGCATTCCATACCTTCTATACCGCTTGCCGGGTAAAGGTGGAGGATGCGGACCTGATGAATGCACGGTTGAAGCTGATTGATGCTACCAGAATCGTGCTCAAGGGCGTGCTGACCATGCTGAAGATTTCCGCACCGGAGAAGATGTAAGGAGAGGTTTATGAAACAGAAGCTGATTGCGCTATGCCTTGTGGTACTCATGCTCTGTCCCGTCACCGGCTTTGCCGTAGAAGAGGACAGGCTGTTTACCGAGGCTTACTGCTATAAGGCGGTGCTCTATTACTGCGATGCACCCCGGAACAAAATTGTGCTGAAAAACGTCATACCTATCGGCAAAAAAAATGCGGAAAACAACCGCACTGCCTTAGAGGCAACCTACAACGAAATCTGGATTTCCGGCAGCGCACGTCTGCAAAATGGGGATTATGTTCCTCAAGGGGAACTGAATTTTTACGCAGACAGCAATGTGGAGGTCGTCATTACCAGAAACCAAGCGGAGGGGCTTCGTGTAGTTGCAATGCGATTTAGATAAGCTGCGGAGTGGAACACTCCTAAGGCTGAAGGAGGAACTGACATGAAGAAGTGGAAACAAAGACTGACCTGTCTGGGACTGAGCCTCATGCTGCTGATGACCGTCTCCCTTCCTGTCTGGGGCACCGAGGAAGCGGCGGCAGAGGAAACGGTCACGGTAGAAAACCCCTGGGAGATTCCTACGGGGGAAATGGCAACGGGTCTGGTGGAAGCCGTCGTCAAGCATTTGAATATCTACGGCAGATACGAGAGTATTTCTAACGAGAGCCTGTACAAGGCCGCAACAGAAAAGCTGCTGGAAGAAAACCCGGAGATTTATACCACCGTGCTCAAAGCCATGCTGGAATCCATTGACCAGCATTCGGAATACTACACTGCAGAAGAAGCGGAATCCTTGATGACCTCTGTCACCGGAGAGATTGTGGGCATCGGTGTTACCATTGATTTTTCCAACGGTAATGAGGCGGTTATTGCCAGCGTGATTCCTGATACTCCTGCAGAGCGTGCCGGACTGCAGGTGGGTGATATCATCGTCAGCGCCAACGGCGTGGATTTGCGCGGTGCAAAGTCTGAGATTGTCCTCAGCAATGTCCGTGGTGAGGAAGGCAGTCACATCCGCCTGGAGGTAGAGCGTAACGGTGTGATTTTGGTGTATGATATGGTACGCGAGAAGATTATCGGTACCAGCGTCACCTATGAGGTGCATGAACAACAGGGCAAAAAGCTCATGTATATCCGTGTGTACGGCTTTGTCAGCAACACGGCAGAGAAATTCCGTGAGGCATTGGAAACAGCAGATGCCAAGGGTGTTACCAATCTGATTATCGACCTGCGTGACAACGGCGGAGGCCTGCTTGATCAGTCGATAGAGATGGCTGCCAACTTTGTGCCGGAGGGCAAAATCATCACCACGGCGGATTACAAGATTCAGTTGTTCAACCAGCCCTACTACGGCGCAGCTCCTGCGTCCCGGAAGTACGACACCGTGATTTTGATGAACGAGTACACCGCCAGTGCTTCCGAGGTTTTTACTGCGGCACTGCGTGAAAATGACCTTGCCGCCACCGTGGGAACCAATTCCTACGGCAAGGGCACCATTCAGACCATCAACCAGTTGGGTGACGGCGGTATGATTAAGTTTACCACCGGTTATTATCTAACTCCTCTGGGAAACAACATCAACGGTGTAGGCATCAAACCGGATTCCTATGTGGAAAATTCCGTCCATAAGGTGGATAAGGCAGACTTTGGCGACTTTGACTATACCCGCGTGTACAATCTCGGGGACACCCACCAGGATATTCGCACTGCCAAAGAGATTCTGGCGTTCTACGGCCTTTTCCGCGGTGAGATTAACGATGTCTACGACCAGGAGCTGTACTATGCAGTCTACGCCTTCCAGACCCAGGCGAAGATTTATCCCTACGGCGTTCTGGATATCACTACCCAGATCAATCTGGCCAATTACTTGGACATTGTTGAGATAGAACAGGACGATCAGCTAGAGGCGGCATTTGACCACTTCAACATGACCATCCTGGGCGATGCCAAAAAGGAATAGCTAGAAAACTCCATCGGACGCAAGGGAGATGCCTTATGAGCAAGCCTGTGCAGGAAGAAGCATGGTTGAACGCCCTTGCGGCGCGTAACAATGTGCTCCGTTCCTATCATGAAGAAATTGCCATGTCCATCGTTATGGAAAGTAAGCAAATCTATACTCCGATGTTTGCCAAGCTGAAAGAAGCTGTAGAAAATGACTGGATGCAAGCATAACAACAATCCCCCATGGTATCACCCATGGGGGATTGTTCGTATATGCCTTTAGGGGGTTGCCAATAGTTCCTCAATGCGGCTTTCGCCGTAGACAGTGATGCCCTGTTGGGATAAAAGCTCTGCCGCAGCACCGTTGCCGGGAACCAGGGTTCCGGTAAAGGTGCCGTCATAAATCTGCCCGAAGCCGCAGGATGGGCTTTTCTCCTTCATCAATGCCTTTTGGCAGCCGAAGAATTGTGCCAGCTTTAAAGCCTCCCGGGCACCCTTTTGGTACTGGGCGGTGACGTCTTTGCCGCTTTGGGAGCGGAAGCGGTCACCGCATTTCTCCGACGGCTCTCTGGGGGAGGCAAGTCCCCCCAACTGCTCCGGACAGGCGGGAACCAACTGGAATTTTTCCTGCAGGCGGTTAAGGAGCGGTGCAGGCAGAGGCTTGCTCCTGCCGTCAAAGCGGCAGCAAAGCCCCAGCAGACATCCGCTGATGAAAAGTCGTTCTTTTTCACGCATAAGAATCCCTCGTTTCTGTGTTTAACATACCACAGAAAAGAAAAAAGGTCAAGGGTTGTAGGGGTGATGCAAGAATCGCCCGTTTCTGCCACATTCCTACAGCAGCTCCTTCATATCAAAGCCCTCCTGGTGGGGCAGATGCTCTGTCAGCATCCGGAACATAATAAACTCTCCCATAAAGTCCGGCTTGGCTTGCAGCTCGGCATACCTGATGCTCTGGTGCAGGGAGATTTCAATCTCTTCTATTCGGGCGGTGTCAATGGTCAGGGATGCCCAGAACCGGCTTTTTTCCCACCGGTCCTTCAGGGCTTGGGTGTTTTGGATTACGGCGTCCCAGTCCTCCCGGGCAAAGTCCGCTTCCACCCGGTCACAGATTTGTGTGATATCCTTGTCCAGAGCGAGCACCTCGTAGGTGTGAAACCCCACAAAGCCCACTGCTAGAAGAAAAATGCAGAGTGCAGCAATCATTCGGTTCATAGGCGGCTCCTTTCTAGGATTCTCTGGGAATCAATACGGTGTTCCCGGTTCCCTGTTCAAAACTCAAATAAAACACATCCCCAACGTCCTTGATGTGATGTTCCTGAAGCTGCTTGTGCAGCCAGTTTTTGTCCAGTCCCAGCCGCTTCAGGTTGGCGGAAATCAGGTTCCCGTTGTCAATGATGACATAGCTCATGGTGACAGGGTCAACCGTCAGGTTCATGTCCTTGGGGGTAACGGGGTTGTCCTGTGCCGTGAGAATCACGCTGACCTTGCCGTTGGTCTCCATAATCACATAGTCCACCTGGTTGAGGTTGGCAACGCCGTTGTTGCGGATTTCCTCCATGAGATCCCCCACATTAAACCGCTGCTCCTGCATCTCCCTTTGATGGAGCTTGCCTTTGCTGTAAAGCATGCTGGGCTTGCCGTAGAGGGCAGTGCGTACCCGGACGCTTCGGTAAGCGAGCTGAGACAGGCAGATTTCCAATAACAATAGCACCAGTATAGCAAGGAGACTTCCGCTGAGAGGAACCCCCAGGGCGGGAATGGGAAGGGCGGCAATTTCTGAGATGATGATGGTTACCACCAGCTCCGAGGCCTCCAGCTCGCCGATTTGGCGCTTGCCCATAAGCCGCAGGGTCACCACTACAAAAATATACATAATCACAGTACGTAGGACGGTAATAATCACGATGTTCACCTCGCAGATAGTATGGATTAGGCAGAGGAATTTTATGTGTATTTTGTCATAGATTTTATAGAAAAAGGTTTACAAACGAAACAAAAGCGAGTATAATGATGGAAGTACTATTGAAATTTTCCAAAGAGTGGAGGATAAAACTATGTATATCGGAATTGATCTGGGCGGCACTAACATTGCAGTGGGATTGGTGGATGACACCCCCAAGGTGGTTGCGCAAAGCTCCAGACCTACTCAGGCAAGCCGTCCCTATCAGGAGATTGTCAGGGATATGGCAGAGCTCTGTGAAGAGGTCATGCATGCAGGCGGCGTAACCATTCAGGATATTCAGGGTATCGGTGTAGGCAGCCCCGGTGCCATCGACAGCAAGAAGGGTGAAGTGGTTTATGCCAACAATCTGGGCTGGTACAATGTCCCCCTGGTGGCAGAACTGAAGAAGTATTTCCCCAATGTGCCTGTGGCAGTAGAAAACGACGCCAATGCCGCAGCCTACGGTGAGTATGTGGTTAACGGTGGTGACGCGGACACCTTTGTTTTTGTAACCCTGGGTACCGGTGTAGGCGGCGGTATTGTTTTGAACAAAAAGATTTACCGCGGCTTTAACGGTGCCGGCGGCGAAATCGGTCACTTTACCCTGGTACATGACGGTGAGCCCTGTACCTGTGGCAACCCCGGTTGCTGGGAGGCTTATGCCTCGGTGACTGCACTGATTCGGCAGACCCAAGCTGCCATCGAGCAGGAGCCGGAAGGTCTCATGGCGCAAAAGGCAAAGGAACACGGTTCTGTCAGCGGCAGAACCTCCTTTGAAGCAGCAAAAGAGGGAGACGCAGCCGGACAGAAGGTGGTAGATACCTACCTCAAGTATGTGGCAGACGGTATCAACAGTATGATTAACATCTTCCAGCCGGAAGTGCTGGTCATTGGCGGCGGTATCAGCCGCGAGGGGGATTATCTGCTTGATCCCATCAAGGAGCATATCAAGAAGTACACCTACTGTGCAGACATCTCCATGACCGAACTGAAAATTGCAACCCTGTTCAATGACGCCGGTATCATCGGCGCGGCATTTGCCTCCGTTGCAGAATAAGAAACAAAAATGAACACCCGTCCATACGGATGGGTGTTTTTGTGTGTGCTATAACTCGATTTTCTGTGAAACGGACTTTTCGCCCTAATCTCGCAGAGAAATTGAATTGTAGATGTCTTTTTATATGCATAATTGGTGGTGTTGCAAAATTCCGCACATTATAAACAATATTAGAGGCTTTACAGAATCTGTCAAAAATTTCATAAAATCTCTTTTGTTTTTTATACAATGCCGTTGAAATAATATAAAATATGTTCTATAATGTCATTGTCAGAGAAATCTGATAAAAGGTAAGACTGAAAACAGTGTAACAGCTGGGCGGTTATGCTATCATCTCCCCGAAAGGAGGTGGTTGCTATGGATAATGAATACATAATTTCATTTATGATTATTCTGTTACTTTTAGTAATTTCCATAAAAAAATAACGCCCACCGCCAAGTGAATGCGTTATTTTCTAAATAATTATTTCGTGGCATAGCCGTTTGAGGTCTTGCCTTTTTCTTTTTTCATTATACTGAATAAAAACCATTTTGTCAACTATTTTGCAAAAACTTTATGCAAAAGTGTCGGTTTTTACCTCCTTCGGGGATATCCACCAGAAGGAGCTTGCCACAACAGGGCACTATGCTGAAAATGCAGTAAACTCATTGACGGCACTATAAAAAAGTATTCCACAGAAAATAAAGTTATAGGTTGTGTGCACTACTTGCAAAATAAAACATAATATGCTACAATAAAACCAACTATGATTTCGTGGTTATGCGAAAGAAGTTGAGGTGTAAAAATGCGCGATACAGTTACAATATTAGGTGTTCAAATTGATAAAATCACCGCGGCAGATGCGCTGAAAAAGGCAGAGGAACTGGTTCGCACCCCCGGAGTTTCGGCGATTTATACGCCCAATCCGGAGATTGTCATGGCAGGCTATGAGGACCCGGAATTTTGCGAAATTCTCAATCAGGCGGACCTGTGTACCCCCGACGGTATCGGTGTGGTGTATGCCTCCCGGATGCTGAAAAACCCGGTGCCGGAGCGTGTGGCAGGCTTTGACCTGACCTGCGGTCTGCTGGCGAGTATCGCAAAGACCGGCGAGAGCGTCTTTCTTTTTGGTGCCAAGCCCGGCGTTGCGGAAAAAGCAAAGGCGAATTTAGAAAAAACCTACCCCGGGCTCAAGGTGGCAGGCTGTCGTGATGGCTACTTCAAACCCGAGGATGAGCCGGAGATTGTGGAGCAAATCAATGCCTCCGGAGCAAGCCTGCTTCTGGTCTGTCTGGGCGCCCCCAAACAGGAAAAATGGATTCACCGGCACCGGGATGCCCTCAGGGTCAACCTGTGCATGGGTGTAGGCGGTGCTTTGGACGTGTTCGCCGGCGAGGTGAAGCGTGCGCCGGATATCTTCATCAAGCTGAACCTGGAATGGTTCTATCGGTTCTGTAAGCAGCCCAGCCGTCTGGGACGGTTTGCGGCGCTGCCCAAATTTATTTTGAAAGTAAAGAAAGAAGGTTAATACCATGCTGTATCTTTTGTTGGCAGAGGGCTTTGAAGAAACCGAGGCAGTTGCGCCTCTGGATGTCATTCGCAGAGCGGAGCTTCCCATTCAGACGGTTGCCGTCACCGAAAACCCCGTTGCCGGGGCACACAACATCCCCGTTACGGCGGATATCGAACTGGCTGCCGTGGATTTTGACGCCATGGAGGGGGTCATTCTGCCCGGCGGCATGCCCGGAACCCTGAATCTCCAGAAAAACCCTAAGGTCATTGAGATTTTGAATCACTGCGCCCAGGAGGGCAAGCTTATTGCCGCCATCTGTGCCGCACCTATGGTTCCCGGCGGTATGGGACTTCTGGAGGGTAAACAGGCGGTTTGTTTCCCGGGCTTTGAGGATCAGTTAGAGGGTGCGCAGCTTTTGGATGACGGTGTGGTGCGTGACGGAAACTACATCACCGCCAAGGGTGCAGGCACCGCCCTGGAGTTTGGGGCTGCCATTGTGGACTATTTTTACGAGAATAAAGAATTTACCGGTAAAGGTAAGCGGCTGCTGAACCAGATGCAGTTTTTCTATGGGAATTGAGGAAAAACGGCTGCTGCGCAAACGGCAAAAAGCCCTTCGGGACGGAATTTCCCCTCAACTGCGCCGGGAATACAGCCGGAGCATTGCGGACAAGGCACTGGCACTGGTAGAGGGACTTGCCGCCCGGACGGTCTTTGTGTATCTCTCCTACGGCAGTGAGCCGGAAACCCATGCCCTGATTCGGGAACTTCTTAACCGGGGGATTCGGGTGGGGGTGCCTGTGTGCGACACCAAAACCCACACCATGGACGCAGTCACATTAAACGGGTGGGAGGAGCTTGTCCCAGGCGCCTATGGCATTTTAGAGCCTCAAGGCGGTGGGGTGATACCGCCCGGTGAGATTGATTTGATTCTGGTGCCCGGGCTTGCCTTTGATAACGAGGGGTATCGGCTGGGCTACGGCGGCGGCTATTACGACCGTTATCTGCAGAACTTTCACGGTGTCAGTGCCGGGCTGGCGTTTTCTGCTTGTTGTGCGGAAGCTCTGCCCCGTGATGCCTTTGATTTGCCTGTCAGCCATGTGCTGACCGAAGAAGGAGGAAACCATGCCTTCCCAAGATGATTTGAAGCTAAGCCCCTCCTATCGGGAGGGGAAACATAAACTCAAGAGCATCCATTGGATGTTGTTTTTTGTGGTTGTGGTACAGACCGTGGTTACGGTGGCTGCCGGAATCATTTCCAGCTTTCTGCCCACCTCGCCGCCGGTGTACCTGCAGATGCTGGTGATTGAGCTGCTGGCATATCTGCTGCCCCTTTCCCTGTACGCCAAGGAAAACAGTCTGCTCACCGTCCGTGAGGCGCGGGAGCAGTTCGGACTGAAACACTGCCGACCTGCACTTCTGCCCTGGATTGTGCTGGCAGGCTTTGGCTGCCAGTTTGTCATGATTATTCTGGATTTACCTGTGAATCTGCTGCTTTCGGAAAGCGACGGCTATATCCCCGGCAATCTCTGGGAACTGACGGCGGCGATTCTGGTGCTGGGGTTGATTCCGGCGGTGTTTGAAGAATTTCTTCTCCGCGGCATTGTCCATGGGGTCATGGCGGACTATAACAGTCGTGCGGCAATGATTTTCACCACGGTGATGTTCGCCCTGCTCCACGGGAACCTGGTGGGATTTCCCGGGTATCTGTTCCTGGGTGTGGTGCTGGTGGTACTCCTTCGCCGGACAGGCTCTCTGTATGCCTGCATACTGTTCCATCTGGTGAACAACATTACCGCCCTGCTGCTTTCCTACTTCAGCAATGTGCTGATGGATATTCCTGCTTCAACTTTGAAGCTTTATGCCGTGGGACTGCTGGCGGCAGGTATTGGCTGGCTGGCACTGCTCACCATGACCAAACGACCCAAGCCGGTGCGGCGCATCAAGACCTCGGAGTTCTTAGGGCAAAGCTTTGTGAACCTGCCGATACTCCTGTGCATTGTCAGTATTTTGGGGCTTGTTTTTGCCTTTGATTTAATCTAGGAAAGGATGTGCATCCTATGGAACGTGTGCAAAATACCAAACGAAGAAGACGCAGAGGCTGTCTGTTTACTGCGGCGGTTTCCCTGATTGCCGTGCTGCTCCTTGGGACAGTGGGCTTTGGCACTCTGACGTGGAGGGATATCCACGGTAGTGGCGAGGACAAAAACTATGTGGTGGAAATCCCTGACGGTGCCGGTACAGCTACTGTTGCCAACATTCTGCGCAACCGGGGCATCATTCACCTTCCGGCAGTGTTCCGGCTCTATGTCCGCGCAGGTGAGACACCCGTCTACCAAAAGGGTAAGCACACCATTAACGATTCCATGAGTTATGCAGAGATTTTGGCAAAGCTGGAAACTGCCCCCGACGTGGAGGTTGCCGGTACCAAAAAGGTGGTCATTCCTGAGGGCTACGAGCTGAGGCAGATTGTGGACTTGCTGGTGGAAAGCGGTCTGGGTGACCGTGAGACCTTTAGGAACGAAATTGAACAAGGTGACTTTGGTTATAGCTTTATTGACCGGATTCCTCAAAGAGAAAACCGCCTGGAGGGCTATCTCTATCCGGACACCTATCTCTTCTCCACCGAGGAGACAGAGCACCAGATTATTGACAAGATGCTTTCGACATTCAACCAAAAGGCATTGCCCCTGTACGAATCCGTATCCACTCCCTATTCCCTGGATCAGATTTTGATTCTGGCATCGGTGGTTGAGCGTGAAGCCGCCAATGACGAGGAACGGCCTCTGGTGGCATCGGTATTCTATAACCGCATTGACAAGGGCATGAAGCTGGAATCCTGTGTCACGGTACAGTATATCCTCAAGGAGCGGAAGGAAATTCTGAGCAACGAGGACACCGCCATTGACTCCCCTTATAATACATATAAGTATAAGGGCTTGCCGGTAGGGCCGATTGCCTCGCCGGGGACGGCGTCCATTGAGGCGGCATTGCAGCCTGCCGAGACCGATTACCTCTATTTTGTGGCAACGGCAGACGGTAGCGCCAACCTGTTCTCCAAGACCTTTGAGGAACATAACCAAAAGACCATTGAGACCCAGAGTTAGGAGCAAAGAC
>JAXJVM010000052.1:0-1824 GCA_036308515.1 Clostridia bacterium
CACAAAGGAAATCAACGCCGCCATAATCAAGATTTTGTCCGCCAGGGGGTCCATCAGCTTGCCGAAGGTGGTAATTTGGTTATGCTTCCTTGCCAGCTTGCCATCCAGATGATCCGTCCAGGTTGCCAGCAAAAAGGTGAAAATGGCAAGATAAATGCCCACGGTTCCGCAGCAAAGATACAGAATCATAAAAACAGGAATCAGTAGAACCCGAAAAATCGTCAGTTTATTGGGTGTATTCATGGTTTTGCCTCCTATCGAGATTCAGCTTCCTCGGCATCGGTGCCGAACAGGTCATATTCCAGCGCCTGCTCGATGGTAACATCCACAAACGCTCCGCCCTTCAGGGCTTTGTTACTCTTAAAGAACACCTTGCCGTCAATCTCAATGGAATCGGCGTAAGTTCTGCCATAGTAGCTCTTGATAATTTCATCTTTATCCTCTACCATAACCCGGATGGTACTGCCGATACGGCTTTCATTCCAGTTCTGGGAAATTTCCGACTGGGTCAGCATCAGAAGCTCCTGCCGGCGTTCCTTTTCCTCGTCCTCAAGCTGGCCGTCCATATCATAGGCAGGAGTATCCTCCTCCCGAGAATAGGCAAACACGCCCAGACGTTCAAACTTGGTATCCTCAATGAATTGCTTCAATTCCAGGAACTCTTCCTCGGTCTCGCCGGGGAACCCCACAATCAAAGAGGTGCGAATCACCGCATCTGGAATCAACGTTCGGATTTTCGCAATCAATTGGGTAATCTGTGCTTTGTTGGTACGCCGTCCCATCCGTTTGAGAATGCGGTCGTTACAGTGCTGAATGGGGATATCAAAGTAATTACAAAGCTTTTCTTCCTCCACAAACACCTGTAAAAGCTCGTCGGTGACCAGCTCCGGGTAGCAGTAGTGTACCCGCACCCACTCAATACTGGGAATTTGGCACAAGCTGCGCAGCAGCTTTGACAAACAATATTCTCCATACAAGTCCTTACCATAGCGGGTGGTATCCTGAGCAATGACAATCAGCTCCCTAACCCCCTCTGCAACCATCTGTTCTGCTTCCTGCAGAATAGATTCCATGGTACGGCTGCGGTATTTCCCCCGCACCGAGGGAATCACACAATAGGTACAGTGGTTATCACAGCCCTCGGCAATCTTCAGATACGCCGTATAACCCGGGGTGGTACGAACTCTGGGTGCACCCTCACAAAGAAGTGGAACCTCGGAGCAGAACTCTTTTCCCTTCTCTCCTTCCAATTCCTGAATAATTTCCACAATTTTATCATACTCATTGGTGCCCACCACGGCATCCACCTCGGGAATTTCCCGGAGCACCTGTTCCTTGTACCGCTGCGCCAAGCAACCGGTAACAATCAGGAACTTACATTTTCCTGCCTTTTTGTACTGCGCCAGTTCCAGAATACATTCAATGGACTCCATCTTGGCAGATTCAATAAAGGTACAGGTATTGACAATCAAAACATCTGCATCCTCTTCGTTCTCCATGACCTCATAGCCGGCGCCGGTCAAAAGCCCCAGCATTTGCTCACTGTCAATGAGGTTCTTGGAACATCCTAAGGATGCAAGGGAAACTTTCTTCAATCTCTTATCTCCTCATCTATATATGCATCTCTTACCACTCTGATTCCTCAAAGTGGAAAGTATACTCCGATAAACAGCGGTTAATTTCCGTCAAGGAATAGCCGCGCCGCGCCAGCCGGGCTTTCAGCCGCTCCAAATCCTTGCGCGAATGAATGTTCGCACACAGATTCCGCTGGCTCACGTATTCTCGCAAACAGGCTTCGGTATCCACCTCTGCCTCCTCCAGAGC
>JAXJVM010000053.1:0-4654 GCA_036308515.1 Clostridia bacterium
ATATTATTCCTTGATGCCAGTATATCATAAATGGGAATAGAAAGCAAGGAATTATTTTTCCCCTGTGCAGAACTTGACATACCACGGGATTTGTGGTATGGTTATACCCAAGGCTTCGGCAGAAAACTTAGAGGCTTCCCGCATGGGGCAAGTCTCTTTTTGTTGTAGTATAACAGGAGGAAGAACTATGGGTTTATGGGGATTATTTGTCATTGCGGTAGGACTGTCTATGGATGCCTTTGCGGTGTCTGTTTGTAAGGGACTTTCGGTGGAGAAGGTCAAGCTGCGTCACGGCTTGACGGTCGGCGTGTACTTTGGTGGCTTTCAGGCATTGATGCCTCTGATCGGCTATTTTTTGGGGGTACAGTTTCAGTGGCTGATTTGCAGTATTGACCACTGGATTGCCTTCCTTCTGCTGGGCTTGATTGGTGTGAACATGGTTCGGGAGGCCTTGGGGGAAGAAGAACACGTGGACGGTTCCTTCTCGGTAAAGGCAATGATTCCCCTTGCAGTGGCAACCAGCATTGATGCTCTTGCAGTGGGAGTGACCTTTGCCTTTCTGCAGGTACAGATTGTGCCGGCTGTTTCCTTTATCGGAACGGTGACCTTTTTGCTTTCTGCTGTGGGGCTATGGGTAGGTAATATCTTTGGCGCAAAGTACAAGGCAAAAGCCGAGATTTTTGGCGGAATCGTTCTGATTGCCATGGGAATCAAGATTTTGCTGGAGCATTTGGGGATATTTTAGGGCAACGAAAGTTGCAATTTCACGGGAGTTATGATATAATAAGCTTTTCATTTAGAATGTCAAACTAGGAGGTGACCGCATGCTGTGTTGTAAGTGTCAAAAGAATCTGGCGGTCGTTTATATCACCAAGATGGACGAGAACGGAAAGACGGTCAATGAGGGATATTGCCTCACCTGTGCCAAGGAGTTGAACCTTGGTCCCATCAATGAGATGATGCAAAAAATGGGTATTAATCCCGAAGAAATGGACGGTCTCAACCGTGAAATGTCCGAAATGATGGAAGAAATGGGCGGTGAATTCAGCATGGAAGCCATGAATCTGGGCGAGGAGCCATTGGAGGATGCTGAAGAATCCGGTGAAGAAGCAGGGAATGATTCCGGCGAGGAAAACATGAGCCGGAGTATGCAAAAGAATCCCTTTGAATTGATGAATCGGCTTTTTGGGGGAGGTGCACCCAATCCCGAACCGACCCAGAAGGATGGGAACAATAAAAAAGAAAAGTCTAAGAAGAACAAAAAGAGGAAGAATCTGGATGCCTATGCAGTGAACCTGACGGAAAAGGCACGCCGCGGAGAAATTGACCGGGTGGTGGGCAGGAGTACCGAGATGGAGCGCACTGCCCAGATTCTCAACCGTAGAACCAAGAATAATCCCTGTCTCATTGGTGAGCCGGGAGTAGGTAAAACCGCCATTGCCGAGGGGCTTGCTTTAAAAATCGTCAATGGTGAGGTTCCGGCAAAGCTGCTGGGCTATGAAATTTATCTGCTGGATATGAGCGCCGTGGTGGCAGGTACCCAGTTCCGGGGTCAGTTTGAATCCCGGCTGCGGAATATCATCACCGAGGTGAAGCAGGCGGGGAATATCATTCTGGTCATTGACGAAATTCATACCATTGCCTCCGCCGGTGATGCCGAGGGCGGTATGAATGCCGGTAATATCCTGAAACCGGCGCTGTCCAGAGGTGAGATACAGGTGATTGGTGCCACTACTGTGGAGGAATACCGCAAGCATATCGAAAAGGATGCGGCACTGGAGCGAAGATTCCAGACTGTTATGGTAGAGGAACCCTCAGCGGAGGAAACCGTAGAGATTCTCAAGGGAATCAAGAACTATTATGAAGACTACCACAAGGTGCGGATTTCGGATGAGCTAATTCGCACGGCAACAGTGTTGGCGGAGCGTTATATCAGTGACCGGTTCCTGCCGGATAAGGCAATTGATGTCATTGACGAAGCGGCATCCAAGGCGAATCTGGAAAACACCGACCTGATTGACTTAGAAAAGTGGAAACAGGAACTGGCGCAGATAGAGAAGGAGCAGGAGGAAGCTCCTGCCGGAGATTCTGTGGAGGATTACGAAAAGGCTGCAGACTTAAAGAGCCGGGCTATGAAGCTCCGGGAGCAGATTGCCCAAAAGGAGGGCAGCGTAGTTCGTGAACTGACTGTGGATGATATTGCGTCAGTGATAGAGCTTTGGACGAAAATTCCGGTGAAGCATATCAGCGAATATGAAACCAGCAAGCTGGTGAACTTGGAGGAGCGGCTCCATCAGCGGCTCATCGGTCAGGATGAGGCGGTGTCTGCGGTTTCCCGTGCCATTCGCAGAAAGCGTGCCGGTATCAGCCTGAAAAAGAGACCCATATCCTTTATCTTTGTAGGTCCCACCGGCGTGGGTAAGACCGAACTGGTTAAGCGGATTGCTGAAGAGGTGTTCGAGGGCGAAAATTCCTTGATTCGCCTGGATATGTCCGAATATATGGAAAAACACTCAGTGGCAAAGCTCATAGGCTCCCCTCCGGGATATGTAGGCTATGACGATGCCGGACAGCTCACTGAGAAGATTCGCCGGCATCCCTATTCGGTGGTGCTTCTGGATGAGATTGAAAAGGCACACGAGGATGTATTCAACATTCTGCTCCAGATTATGGACGACGGCAGAATCACCGACAGCCACGGAAAAACCGTGTCTTTTGAGAACGCCATTATCATTATGACCTCCAACGCCGGCAGTGACCAGCGCTCCAATGTGGTGGGCTTTAATGAAGATCAAGAAGCAATCCAGATGAAGGTGGAACGGGCACTCAAGTCCTTGTTCCGGCCGGAGTTCTTAAACCGGGTCGATGAGACGGTCATCTTTAAGGAGCTGAAAAAGGAGGAGCTGCTGCAGATTATTGACCTGATGCTGGATGATTTGCAGAAGGGTCTGGACGAAAAGCACATCACCTTGACGGTGACCGATGCGGTGAAGCAGTTCGTTCTGGACGGTGCCTATAAGAAGGATTACGGCGCAAGACCTCTGCGGCGGTTTATCGAGCGTCATCTGGAAGATGCGCTTGCCCAACAAATCATTGCCGGAACTTTGACCGAGGGAGCCAAGGCCACGGCAGATATGCAGGACGGTAAGCTGATAATTAAAGTATAGCGAGAATCCTTACGGACGACCTTTGCGGTCGTCCTTTCGCATTTTGATACCCTTGTATACCTCGTAAACGCCGATGAGAAAGAGGAAAATGCCAAAAAGCCGTCCCAGCAAACCGCCGGACATACGAACCGCCAACAGGGAACCGCCGATGGCACCGAGAACGCCGCTGATGCCCAGAATCAGGGCGGTTTTCAGCTCTACATTTTTGTTTTTGATGTGCACAATCAAGGAGACGATGGCGGTGGGCAGAAAATAAAGGAGGTTGATACCCTGTGCCACCTGCTGCCCGATGCCTTGAAGCAGAATCAGTGCGGGAATCAGAATGGCACCGCCGCCGATGCCCATGCCACTGATGATTCCGCTGAAAAATCCAACAATGATGTTTGTCATAGTAGTTCCTCCCCCGGTTAAAAAATGAGCTTGAAAGCGGTAATCATGATGATGCCCCCAAAGACGATTTTCAGACTGGATTTTGAGATTTTAGAGAGGGTTTTTGCTCCTACCAAGCCTCCTGCCATGCCGCCGATGGTGACGGGAATCCAGAGTTTTAAGTCGAAAAAGCCGTGAGTGAGATAGAAAACAGAGCTGACGCAGGAGAGTAGAAAAATCACTGCAATGGCGGTGGCGTGGGACTTTTTTTCCTCAATGCCTAAGAACATTTCCATGGCAGGCACCACAATGCTTCCGCCACCTGCGCCAAACAACCCGTTGAGCAGCCCGGTCACCAGACCGATTGTAATTTCTTTTGCATATTTTTTCATAGGAATAGAACCTTTCTTTCCGGATAGAATAAGGATAGTTTCGGTAAAAAAAGGGTAATTTATGCACCCTATGGGAAGCAAAACAGGAAAATGCAAGTGAAAAAGAAAAAATTTTCAGTTTTTTTAAAAAAAGTGTTGACAAAATGCCCGTTCCTTGGTATAATCTTAAAGTCGCTTTGATATGGGCGGGTGTAGTTCAATGGTAGAATCTCAGCCTTCCAAGCTGATTGCGTGGGTTCGATTCCCATCACCCGCTCCACTTTTTATCAAAGGGTAGGTTGGCTAACAATGCGCCTGTAGCTCAGCTGGATAGAGCAACTGCCTTCTAAGCAGTGGGCCAGGGGTTCAAGTCCCTTCAGGCGCGCCAAAACATGGTGGGTATAGCTCAGTTGGCTAGAGCGCCAGATTGTGGCTCTGGAGGTCAAGGGTTCAATTCCCTTTACCCACCCCAGTTTATATATTGGGCTGTCGTCAAGCGGTAAGACACAGCACTTTGACTGCTGCATTCGTAGGTTCGAATCCTGCCAGCCCAGCCATTTCTTTTAAAATTAAATATGACCCATTAGCTCAGTTGGCAGAGCACTTGACTTTTAATCAAGGTGTCCGGAGTTCGAATCTCCGATGGGTCACCAAAAAATACCCACTTATACCGCCATTTAAGGCGGTTTTTGTTTTAGGCGATAATTTATACCTTGATACCAACAAGATACCAACAGAGGCAAAAAT
>JAXJVM010000054.1:0-1874 GCA_036308515.1 Clostridia bacterium
ACCTTGGTATAAAAGGGAAACATGAGAAACAGGTTGGAGAAAATTCCAAAAACAGAAAAGCAGAGGGTTCCCACCAACATGCCAAGAAGCGCACCCTTGCGGGTTTTGAAAAAGCGGTAAATCCAGCCGGCAGGTGCCACATAGGCACAGCCAAGCAAGAAGTTGGAAAGTTCTCCGATACCCGCAGTAGAGGTGATAAAAAGATGAAGCAGATTTTTTATCAGCTCAGTAAGTACACCCGCCAAAGGCCCGAAAGCAAAAGCAAGAATCAAAGAGGGAACATCGGAAAAATCCAGCTTGATAAAGGATGGGGCGATGGGAAGAGATAGCTCTAAAAACATCAGTACAAAGGAAATTGCACCTGCGATTGCGGCGGTGGTTAAGAGACGAACGTTGGTTATTTTGGTTTTTTGCATTGGTTGAAACACTCCTTATTAAAAAAATAACCCCCTGAATGTTTTCAGGGGGTTTTATGCACGCCAAAGGCGGACAAGACACTTCTTTCATCCAGACTTTACTGTCGGCTTTGGAATAATACCATGGTGTGTGCCATGGTGTCTCACCAAATCTGCAAACATTGTTTGCTCGCGGGCTTTACCGCCGGTACGGAATTTCACCGATCCCTGAAGGTTCATTATTCATTGATGATGGTATCTGACGAAACAGGCGTCTCAGTCGGTACCGCCTCTGCCGTAGGCACAGGTTGAGGTGTGGCAGATGGCAAAGGCTCGGCAGTTGCCGGTGGCTGAGACTCGTCCGGTTCGGGGTTAGGCGAAGTGCCTGACTCCGGTGTGGTGCTTTCCTCCGGTGCAGTACTTTCCTCCGGCGGAACAGTTTCCTCCGGCGCTGCACTCTCGGTAGGCTCCGGTGTTTCGGAGGGTGCGGGGGGAACATAACGGCTGCTGCCGAGCTGTTCACGGCTGATTTCTGCACCATCTTTCTTGACCACACGGGTGGCAGTATAATGATAACCACCGCCTCCGCGAAGAATCTCAACGGAGATGTTTTCCGGATTATAGCCCCAGATGCTGAAGGTCAGCGCACCGCCTGATGCCTGCCCCGCAATCTTTATGGGGTAGGGGGTGTTGTTCTTTAGTTTCAAATCCAATGCCCCCTGGGAAATGGTAGCGTCCAGACCTGCGGGCAGATAACTCACCAGCATGCTGTGGTTGTGACGCTCTACAATTTCCAGATTGGCATATAGTGCCGCACAATATAAGGTGGAGGAGGGCTGGCAGATACCGCCACCCATGCCGCTTTCTACCTTGTTGCCCACATAGACGGGAGCCGCCTGATAGCCGTTTGCCGCCGTTCTTGGCAAGATGGTCTGGTCATAGGAAAAGACCTCGCCGGGCATCAATTCATAGCCGTTAACCCGTGATGTTGCCAAACGGACGTTGTTGTTTCTGGCAGCCGTGCCGCTGTAATAGGTGGTGTAGCTTCCGAGCTTATCTTTATACAGATTTTCTTTCAGATTCCGCGAGAGCACTTCCGGCTCGGTAGTGGTAACTGTGAAAAATGCGGTGTTGTTTCCGGATTGTTCAATGCTTTGAACTGCGGCTTTTACCACGTCTTTTTCTACACTGCATTGCAATTTTTCGCGCTGAATGCTGACTTTGCCGTTCTCGTCCCTGTGGTAATATGCGTTCTCGGCAGGAGAAGTCAGCCATGCATAAAACTCTTCAAAGTTCAGGGGTGCCGGAGGCGTGGTTACGGGTTCTAAGATGATGTCACAGACAACAAGTGAGCGGAACAGTTCTTCCAATCTGCTTGCTACCGCATTACGGTCAACCTTGACACCCGCAACCGGTGCATGAATCACCACGGTATCCGGCTCAATCTCAAAGGTGTAGCCAACCGGCTCTACCTCAAAG
>JAXJVM010000055.1:0-2018 GCA_036308515.1 Clostridia bacterium
TAGTATATCACATTATAGGAAATTTATCAAGAGATACATGGAATAAAAACAAAGTTATTTTTCCTATATAGGAATGTATATAATGAACTAAAATAAAAACTGCACTATCATCTTTTGATTGATAATGCAGCAAACAATTTCTTATATTGTATTAAATTAGTTGCAAGGCTTTAATCTCAAGTTCTCCATCTACTTCGCCATTTTTCTCCATTTTGGCATTAAGTTTTATAAAGTTATAAAAATCTTTATTGGAGTTAATGTTTTGAAACCCTTGTAGGGAATAGGCTTTCATGGGATTTTATCGAGATATAATAACTTATGAAAAAAGGTCAGCGTTCAACGATTCCTAATTTCATTGGTAAATCATTGCCTTTCCGGCTCCTACCGAGCCACAGTCTATACTTTAGTTGAGTTTTTCCTCCATGAGAGCGGCAAGCTCTTCGGCACGTCTGCGAATCAGTGCTTCATCCTTACCTTCAATCATGACACGCACCAGAGGTTCGGTACCGGAGGGGCGAATCAGCACCCGTCCGCTGCCGGAAAACTCTGCTTCTATCTTCGCGATGGCTTCCTTAATTTCCGGAAAAGCCATATAGTTTTCTTCTTTCTTATTCTCATTCTTCACCTTGGCGTTAATGAGAACTTGAGGATACACCTGCATCACCGATGCAAGTTCTGACAACTTCTTGCCGGTGCGCTTAACCACCGCCAGCAGCTGTAAGCCCGTCACCAGACCGTCACCTGTGGTGTTGTGTTCCAGCAGAATCACGTGGCCGGACTGTTCGCCACCGATTTTGTGGTTATTCTTGAGCATTTCCTCCAGCACATAACGATCTCCCACCTGAGCGCGTTTGATGGACAATCCCTGCTCCTCACCCATGACAAAGAAGCCCAGATTGCTCATAACCGTAGCCACCACTGTATTGTCCGGCAGAAGTCCGCGCTGCTTCATATCCAGCGCACAGACCGCCATAATCTTATCCCCGTCCACATAGTCACCGTTTTCATCTACGGCAAGGACACGGTCAGCATCGCCGTCAAAGGCAAGCCCTGCGTCTACATCGTGGGTTTTCACATACTGCATCAGGCTTTCCATATGGGTAGAGCCGCAGTCGTTGTTGATATTGATGCCATTGGGGGTATTATGGAGCACCGTCACCTGTGCCCCCAGCTCCTCTAATGCCATTTGTGCGGTCACCGAAGATGCACCATTGGCACAGTCAATGGCAATTTTCAGCCCGTCTAACCGACAATCAATGGTGCTTTTGGCAAAGTCTATGTAATCCCGAACCAGATTTTCCGCATGAGAGATATGTCCGATGTTCTCATAGGCAGGGCATTGGATTTCCTCTGCGCCGTCCAGAATGATTGCTTCGATTCTTTCTTCGATGGCATCACTGAGCTTATATCCTTCATTGCTGAAATACTTGATACCGTTATGCTCAAAGGAATTGTGGGATGCCGAAATCACCACGCCTGCATCATATCCCTGCGTTCTTACCAGATACGCCACCGCCGGAGTAGGCATCACACCAGCAAGTACAACCTCTGCGCCAACGCTGCAGATACCTGCCGCCAAAGCCGCCTCCAGAATATCACCGGAAATTCGCGTATCCTTGCCCACCAGAATTTTGGGCTTGCCACCTGTTTGCCCAGTAAGGACATAAGCTCCCGCCTGGCCGATTGCAAACGCCAGCTGGGGTGTCAGTTCCACATTAGCTACCCCGCGAACACCATCAGTTCCAAATAACCTTCCCATTTCATTTCCTCCAGATCTCTCTCGATTCTTCCTATTAGTTTACCCGTTTTTTCGTGTCAATACTCACCTTAAAATTATATGTGAAAACATATATTTTGTCAAGCCATCGTCGCAAGTTGGTTAGTGTCAAGTAAAAGTTGGCAAATTTTTTCGTACTTGAAATTATGTTTGTTGCAAAATTTTCTCTGAATTTTTGCATGGTAATTAAAACCTACGTTCAGTAGATTAAAAATTCATTGTTTCTGAACCTTTGAGCCAA
>JAXJVM010000056.1:0-2066 GCA_036308515.1 Clostridia bacterium
ATCGAAGATGGAATATCACATAAATATAAATATCTCTTTTTTTCAGCTAAATTCGCCATTAGCTGTTCGACAGGAGTTATATTTAGTACACATATAAAAATTGCCCGGCATATCGAATGCCGGGCAATTTTTGCTAACCGTTCTTTCGCAATTCTTCCAGTTTTGCTTTGAGCAGAAGAAGTGCCTCAGAGGCATCATCCACATTTTTTACGGTTTGTTCCATGGGACAGGTTCCGTCTCCGGTGCGGTTGATGATGGCAGCCACACAATGCTCATAAGAAACCGGAACCTGATGTGCCTTGAGCCAATTTACCGCACTTTGGCTAACGGTAATACCGAAACAACCCTTCACGCCGCCCAGTGCTAGAATCATGGCAGATGCCTTGCCGATGATTTTATCTACCACAAAGGCATCCTTCAAAACGCCTTCCTCGTATAGCTTAAGAATGGGTCCGATGCCTCGTCCGGGCTCGGTACGGATGATGGTGTTATCCTTAATTACAACGCAAACGGCGGTGTCCTGCGCAATGAGGTTTTTAGCCGATTTAATGGCGGTTTTCGACCGGCGGTAGTGGTTCAGTACCAGTACAATGCCCGGAACCAGCAGAAACTGAACCACAATGCCGGGAATCCCGGTGATGAGGGCGCCCCAAACTGTTAGGACTTTCAGGCTTCCGCTAAGGAACAGTAGTGCCTGAAAGGCGAGCCCGTAGGCCACCCTGCCGCAAATCATGGAAATCAGTAATGTAGGGAAAATCCCCAAATTCACTCTGCCAAGCCGGGTTTTGTGATACAGAAGACCGCTGACCAAGCCGTAGGTCAAAAGCTCACACGCCATGATGGGCATATTGGGGTACAACGCCGGCATACCCGTGAGCAGGCAGTTCAGAATGGGAAGAAGCAGTCCCACTATGGCGCCATAGTATGGTCCGCAGAGCAGACCGCATAAAAATACAGGAATGTGCATGGGGAGCAACACCGTGCCCTGTATGCCCAGCCCGTGGGCAGTGGCAAAGGGGAGTATGACACCAACGGCAAGCAGCATCCCTGCCGTTGCAATGGTTTCACTTTTGGTTTTCAGCATATGGGTCATCCTTTCCGGGTCAGTATGGAACTATCTTAACATAAATGCCCAAAAGAATCAAGTCGGTATCAGTTTGCCTAAGGCAATCCGATACCGACCTGAGAGAGAGGTAGTGATAGCTAATTTTGTTTACGCAGCCGTTGCGTTCTTTCCTAATTCTCGGCACTGAGCCAGACCGTCCTCATCGGGCGCATCGTTTATAATCAAACCTTCGCCGCCAATGAGCGTTGCACCTGCGCCGGTAACTCTGCTTTCCCATTCGCGCATCCAGTCGCCGTCGCCCCATCCATAGGAGCCAAACAAAGCTACTTTTTTGCCGGAAAGCTTTCCTTCCAGTTCGGCAAAGAAGGGTTCAAACTCTTCTTCCTCCAGAACCTCGGCGCCCATAGCTGGACAACCCAGAATCAGGACGTCACAGGAAGCAGCATCGTCGGCGGAAATCTCAGAAACCGTATAAAGTGCGGTCTCGGGATTTTGCTCCTTGGCACCTTCCAGGATGGCTTGTGCCATGGCCTCGGTGTTGCCGGTGTCGCTCCAGTAAATAATTGCTGTTTTACCCATGTGTAAAACCTCCTTATATATATTAGTGGTTGAGAGAACTCAACTTCATCCACTTCCAATTTAAGCTGCACAGAATATCTGTGCCAGGGTCAAACCCTTTGTGATACGTCGGAGCAGAGCAGTTCTGCAAGCCTTGTAGCGTGCAAAAAGTTTTTCTGCACCTTCGGCATCCTGATAGACCTTCCATTCCCCGGTCAGCAAACAGCCCTCGGAGGGATGCTGGATGAATCCATAGATATCATGCAGCGGATAGCCCAAAAACACACCGATTTCGTGGGGAAATTCATCTTCCTGCAATCTTTCCTTCAAGATGGAAAGATAGGCCGTCAGGGTAGTATTTTCGGGGTAACCGTAGGAGTGCAAAAACGTCTGCATCTCCCGACGGTGTAGCTGTGCAGTGAGCACCTTCTTCCGGTAAACC
>JAXJVM010000057.1:0-7729 GCA_036308515.1 Clostridia bacterium
GCACAATACGCAGATGTTCCTTTTTGTATCCCTTCACTTCTTCATTGCCAGACAGAAATCGCGGATTGCCGGCGTGTTTTGAAGCTGATTCAGGTCTTCACCGAAACGACTGATTCAAACAGATTTTCCCAATCCTTGAATATATGCCGCGTATTCCTCCGGTTGCATGATGCGAAAGCAGGAATACATCAAGCTCATGCGGCGCAGGATTTCAGCGGTTTCGTCCGTGGAGCCATAATCCAGCACGATGACCTCCTCCGGGCTGTCCTCCCAGATCAGGGAACGCAAAAGTCCCTCCACGTTGTCCTCTGCATTCTGTATTCCCAACACACGGTGCAGACAAACCGGGGGCTTTCCTTTTCGGGTGCGTACCGATAATACGCCCTTGGAAATCATCTGCACTAAGCCATACGCCGCAAAAAACGAAACAATGACAATCAATACGCCCATCATAAAAACACCTTCTTGCACAAAAGTTTTACTACATTCTATGCAAAAAAGGTGTTTTCGGTACTTGAGAGGCTCTTCGGCTAAATTCGGAAGTATTCAAAGAGACTGCCGAAGTCCACACCGCCGATTTCGGCGTTGCGGTACTTCATATAAAGGTCGCGGTTTCCCTCCTGCAGGGTACGGGTGGTTACACCGCTGATGTGAGACATATAGGTCTCCATACACGCCGCCAGATGGTCGCAGGCACGAATGACACTGCCGTCCACCGGCATAAATTCATCTCGATTGTATCGGGCATTGATTTCTGCGGCAGTGGTATACTGCAAGCCGCCGTTTACCAGAATCTTATCGGCAAATTCGTCATTGGTATAATACTCGATTTCCTTGCGCCACTGTTCAGGAATCAAAGGATAGAGCACCTGCTCCATCTGCTCCTGTTCAATGCTCTTGATTAACTCATCCAGACCCTCCACGGAATTTTTCACTGGAGACACAATGTCACGGGTCAACACCTCGGGGATATCATGGAACAATCCCCCCAGGAAGTTATTAATCAGCCGCTGACGGCAGGCACCCATCTCACAGGAGCAAAAATAGGAAAGCACTGCCACAATCAGCATATGCCCGATAACCGAGGTTGCCGGAATCCGCGGCGAACGTGACCAACGCTGCTGAAACCGCAGTTCCCCCAATAGATTGATAAAGCCCCGGTAGTTGTTGTTCTTCATAAAGGTGTCAAAGCAGGGAATCCCTTCCAGCCTCCGCAGCTTATCGTCAATCTCCCGGCGTGTATGCTCAATACCGTAGTAGCTTTGGCACATATTATAAATGATGTCAAACTCCCATTGGGTCGCAAGATAATGGGCACACTCCAGCACCCGTTTTTCCTCCTTGGCATACTCTGAATCGGTGAAATACCGGGCAAACCGTTCCCCAAAGCCGCCGGAAATCGCCTGTAAATCCGCCCTCAATTCCCCAATGACCCAGCGGTTGAGTTCTTCCCCCTTTTCCTCCATGAGCCGATGAAAAATCGGTGGCTTGATATCCGTCAGCACCAATCGGTGCAGGAATTCAAAAATCCCACCCTCAATCAACTTCAGCCAATCAGTGCCGGGATTGAGCTTTCCCAGAGCATAGGCACAGAGAAGCTTGTGGGACTGTTTGTCCAGCTCCGTAAAACCCCGGGAGGGGCGAATATGGTCATTCCAGCGTTCAATAGACGCCGCTTCAAAAATGGTTTCAATCAAGGATTTCCGTATCATGCTTTGACTTCCTTTCTCTTCCGGTTGTAACTTTCTTTATTGTACCACACTTTGGGCAAAAAGCATAGTCCAAATTGAAAAAAACCTTGCTTTGGCTTGTCATGTTTCCCCGGTCTGTTCATATAGTAGTAAAAAGACTTTGTTTTGTAACAGAATTTTAACATCCATCCGGTCATGTGTGTGTCCAGGTAAAAAACCGCAGTATCTTGTGTTTTTTATCCAAAGTTCGCCCCTTTTCCGCAAGACAAGAACTGTTATCTTGCGCCAAAACCCCCGTAACATCTAAAATTTGACAGAGTTGTTTATAAAAAATTTATATTTTATTTATATTTATTTAATAATTCAGTTATATAAGTATAGTAACATCTATGTGCTGAAAACAAGAACGAAACAGAAATAACAAAAAAGAATAGAAACAAACACACTGAGGATCCGCGGCGTTTCATAAAGGAACGGCTCGGACATTTTATGCAAGAGGGGATTTTACATGCAAACAATTATTTATTTGAACTATATTATTTCCTTTGTTTTTACTTTGTGCTATGCCTATCAGTTCTTTTACATCTTTGTTGGACTTTTGAAAAAGCCAAAGGAATTTGAGGCGAAGGAAAATCACCGGTATGCGGTGGTGATTTCCGCCAGAAATGAACGCGCCGTAGTGGGGCAGCTGGTAGAGAGCATCAAGGCGCAGAACTATCCGGAGGGGCTTGTGGACGTATTTGTCATTGCGGACAACTGCACCGATGACACCGCACAGGTTGCCCGGGATGCCGGGGCTTTGGTTTACGAGCGCACCAACACCGAGCTGGTTGGTAAGGGCTATGCACTGGACTGGATGTTCAAGATTATCCAGACCGAGCATGCGGACAAGAATTACGAAGCATATATGATTTTTGATGCAGATAACCTGTTGGATGCGAACTATATCATGGAAATGAACAAGGTCTTTGACCAGGGTTATCGCATCATCACCAGCTACCGCAACTCTAAGAACTTCGGCAGCAACTGGATTTCCTCCGGTTACTCCCTGTGGTTCCTGCGTGAGGCGAAGTTCCTCAACAACGCCAGAATGATGCTGAACACCAGTTGCGCCATTTCTGGTACGGGCTTTTTGGTCAGTGCCGATGTCATCAAGAAAAACGGCGGCTGGATTCACCATCTGCTGACCGAGGATATTGAGTTCACCATTGACAGTGTTATCCACGGCGAAACCATTGGTTACTGTGCCAACGCCATCCTCTATGACGAACAGCCTACCAAGTTCAGTCAGTCTTACACCCAGCGTCTTCGTTGGGCAAAGGGCTTCTACCAGGTATTTGCCAACTACGGTGGCAAGCTGTTTCGCGGCATCTTCAAGGGCAGCTTTGGATGCTTTGATATGCTCATGACCATCAGCCCGGCAATGCTTTTGACCCTAATTAGTATCTTCGTCAATGCCGTTGCCATCCCCGTTGGCTTCTTGACCCATGACCCCAACGCAGCCGGTCTGCTCTGGGCACTGCTCCAGACTGTGGTAAACTTCTATGGATTGTTCTTTATTCTGGGAACCATCACCACCATTACCGAATGGAATCAGATCCACTGTAACAAAGGCAAGCGTATCTGGAATCTGTTCACCTTCCCGTTCTTTATGCTTTCTTATATCCCGATTGCGGTTATCGCACTGTTTAAGAAGGTAGAATGGAAGCCCATCAACCACTCGGTTGCAACCACCGTCGAAGAAATCCGCGGCGAGGCAAACGTATAATTCTGCATTTCATAAATGCCATGCGTTGTTGCATGGCATTTATTTTTCCCAAAATACGGTTGTTTTTTTGCGGTGTTTGTACTATAATGTTAATATAGAAAAACCCATTCATCCTACTTCAAAGGAGCTGAACTACTTGAGCGAGAAAAAATCCAAAAGCTTTATCCGGGGCGCCCTGGTTCTGGGTATTGCCAACCTGATTGTCAAGGTTATCGGTGCGGTCTTTAAGATTCCACTGATTAACCTCATCGGCGATGACGGTATGGGCTACTTTAACATTGCCTACCAGATTTATACCTTTATGTTTATTGTAGCAACTGCCGGCTTTCCTACGGCTATCTCCAAGATGGTGGCAGAGAGCATGGCACAGAACAAGGAACGTGAAGCAAACCGCATTTTCCAGACAGCCATCACTCTGCTGGCAGTCATTGGTCTGATTGGTACGGCGATTCTGTACCTCTTCCCGAATGTTCTGGAACGCATGGTCTCAGTACCGGGCTCTTCCCTGGGGATTACCGCCATTTCACCGGCGGTGCTCTTTGTGGCAATGGCATCGGTTTACCGGGGATACTTCCAGGGGCGCCAGAACATGATACCCACTGCCGCCTCCGAGGTGATTGAAGCACTGGCAAAGCTTCTGGTGGGAATCTGTCTTGCGGCATTCTTTATGCAAATGCCTATCAACGAGAACCTGACGGCACCCATCGACTGGGTGAGCAAGCAGGTGCAGTCCTCTTACAGCCGCACCATTTTTGCCTCTGCCGGAGCTATTTCCGGTGTGACGGTGGGCACCTTCCTCTCCTTCCTGCTGCTATCGGTCATCTACTTTGCTTCTAAGAGAACGCGGGTGCCCCTGACGGTACGTCAGGAATCCCTGCGTCCCAGAAAAGCCATTCTAAAAGAGTTGGTCTTGATTGCCATTCCCATTACTATTGGGGCATCGGTTTCCAGTCTGACCACCCTCATTGACATGGCAACCATTACCCGGCGGCTGGTAACCCGTCCGGAGGTACTGTCCAACTACGCCTTTATGTTTGAAGAAGGTACCGCCTTTGCCAAAAAGGTCGCCGAAGAAGGCTGGATGGGACTGGAGCTCTATCAGCAGCAGGCAGCCACTCTCTACGGCATGTACACCGGTAAGGCACTGACCATGTTTAATCTGCCTTTGACCCTAGTTGTGGCGCTGGGCATGAGTATCGTCCCTGCCATTTCCTCTGCCCTGGCAAAGAAAAACAACCTGGGGGCGCGTTCCGTCACCGAAAGCTCCATCCGCATTGCCATGTTATTTGCGGCTCCCTGTGCTCTGGGAATGTCGGTGCTCTCCAAGGAAGTATTATACATCCTCTTTCAGGACTGCAATGCCTCCTCGGTGCTTTCCATTTTATCCATCGCCATCATTCCGGTGGCAATCGTCTCGGTGACCAACTCCATTCTGCAGGCATACGGCAAGGTTTACTGCCCGGTCATTAACATGGTCATCGGCGGTGCAGCAAAGGTGTTGTTTAACTTCTTCCTTATCCCCTATCTGGGTATAGACGGCGCACCCTTGGGCACCTTCCTGTGTTACCTTATTATTGCCATTTTGAATATGCGGCATATCATCAAGTACGCCGGTATTGAGTTTAAGTGGAACGCATTTGTAACCCGCCCCATCGCGGCGGCGTTGATTATGGGCGGTGTGGGCTTTGTTTTTGCAACCTTTATCACTGGAACGGAAACCCTCACATCAAGTGCCATCAACATCTGGCTCCGCCGGATTCTCATCGTGGGCGAAATCGGCGTGTGTGCCATTGTTTACTTCCTTGCCGCCTTTGCCGTGAAGGCTATCCGCCGTGAGGATGTACTGAACCTGCCCAAAGGCGAGAAAATCGCATCCATCCTGACCAAGCTGAGACTATTGAAATAATTGGGAGAAACTCATGAAGAACGAGAAATATACGTTTGAAGATTTTGTGGAGATTACACGGCGACTCTGCGCACCGGACGGCTGTCCCTGGGACAGGGTACAGACCCACGAAAGTCTGCGACGCTTTGCCGTGGAAGAAGCCTACGAGCTGGTGGACGCCATCGAAAACGGTACCCCCGAAAAAATTGCCGACGAAAGCGGCGATGTACTCTTTCAGGTGGTGCTCCACGCACGCCTTGCGGAAAATCAAGGGGAATACACCATCGACGATGTCACCGATGCCATTAGCCGCAAAATGCTGCGCCGGCACCCCGATGTGTTTGGCGGCGAGAGTTCCAAGGACTGGGACGCCATCAAGCGCACCGAGCGAAACCAGACCGGCATTCTGGATGAACTTCAGGACGTCCCCGCTTCCTTTCCAGCACTGATGCGTGCGGACAAAATCCAGAGAAAAACAGAGAAAGCCGGCTATCCGCCGGAGCAGGCGCTGCCGGAGGATGCCGACAAGGAACTGCAATTGGGCAAACATCTTTTCGACCAGGTGGCCCAATGCCGCAGGGAGGGCGTAAACCCGGAGCTGGCACTAAACCGGTATCTGAAGCAGTTCCTGAAAGACTTTGAAACCAACTACAAAGGAGAATAACTATGAGATTGGATAAATATTTAAAGGTTTCCCGGTTGATTAAACGCCGGACTGTTGCCAACGAGGCTTGCGACGGCGGACGTGTGTCCGTCAACGGAAAAGTTGCACGTGCTTCCTATGATGTGAAGGTAGGGGATATCCTCACCATTCAGTTCGGGGCAAAGCCCGTCAGTGTCCGGGTACTGGAAGTCAAGGATACCGCCTACAAGGACGATGCCAAAACCATGTACGAAGCAATAGAAGGCTAATGAAGTTGTGCTTTGCACGCATGAAGAAATGAACGAACAAAAACTCTCCGCTTGGGAGAGTTTTTGCATTATATTCGTTAGCGTAAGCGACTTCATTGCCCTTATATTCTTTTTCCTAACACCGGCACCTTTTCTTTGCGGTAGGCATCGAAGGTATCGTTGTCCAGGGCGTCGCGGATTTCTGCCATCATATTGTTATAGAAGTACAGGTTATGCATAACCGCAAGGCGCATAGCCAACATCTCCTTTGCTTTAAAGAGGTGGCGGATATACGCTCGGGAGAAGTTCTGGCAGGTGGGACAGTGACAGGTCTCGTCCAAGGGTCTGGGGTCACGTTCGTACTTGGCGTTAAAGAGATTCATGATTCCCTGATTGGTAAAGATATGACCATGGCGCGCGTTACGGCTGGGCATGACACAGTCAAAGAAGTCCACGCCTCTCGCTACCGCCTCGATGATATTCACCGGAGTTCCCACCCCCATGAGATACCGAGGCTTATTCTTGGGCATATATGGTTCAACCGCCTCAATAATCCGATACATTTCCTCAGTAGATTCGCCCACCGCAAGACCCCCGATGGCGTAGCCGTCTAAATCCAGCTCCGCAATCTCCTGCATATGAGCAATCCGCAAATCCTCATAGGTGCTGCCCTGATTGATGCCGAACAGCATCTGGTTGGGATTCACCGTTCCTTCCAGACTGTTCAGCCGTGTAAGTTCTGTCTTGCACCGCTTGAGCCAACGTACGGTTCTGGCAACCGATTCTCTGGCATATTCCTTTTCACAAGGGTTTTCGATGCATTCATCAAAAGCCATGGCAATGGTGGAGCCGAGATTCGACTGAATTTGCATGCTCTCCTCAGGACCCATGAAAATCTTTCTGCCGTCAATATGGGAGGAAAAGTAAACTCCTTCCTCCTTGATGTTCCGCAGCTTGGCAAGGGAAAAAACCTGAAAGCCGCCGCTATCGGTGAGAATGGGTCTGTCCCAGTTCATAAACTTGTGGAGACCGCCCATATCACGTACCACCTCATCTCCCGGACGGAGATGCAGATGATAGGTATTGGAAAGCTCCACTTGGCAGCCCAGGTCTTTCAAGTCCAATGCGGTGACCGCGCCCTTGATGGCTGCCGCCGTCCCCACATTCATAAAAACCGGGGTCTGTATAATACCGTGCACGGTTTCAAAGGTTCCCCGCCGCGCACTTCCGTTTTGTTTGAGTAGTGTAAACATAATTTTCTCCTTTTATAACAAAAACATCGCATCGCCGAAGCTGAAGAACCGGTATTTTTCTTTGACCGCCTCTTCATAGGCGTGGAAGATGTGCTCCTTGCTGGAAAAGGCGGAAACCAGCATCAAAAGGGTGGATTCCGGCAGGTGGAAGTTGGTAATCAGTCCGTCCACCGCCTTGAACGTATATCCGGGATAAATAAAGATATTAGTCTCACCCACTGCAGGCTTGAGGGTTCCGTCC
>JAXJVM010000058.1:0-16189 GCA_036308515.1 Clostridia bacterium
ATGCGCAGCTTCTTTTCTTTCATCTCTACCTCAGTTGCAGCACCAACCTTAATGACAGCAACGCCGCCAGCCAGCTTTGCCAGACGTTCCATGAGCTTCTCTTTGTCAAATTCAGAGGTACTTTCTTCAATCTGGGTACGGATATTTGCAACACGGTTTGCAATTTCATCCTTGTTGCCCATACCGTCAACGATGATGGTATTCTCCTTCTGTACCTTCACCTGACGCGCACGACCCAACTGGTCGATGGTAGCATCTTTCAATTCCAGGCCGATTTCTTCGGAGATAACCTGACCACCAGTAAGGATAGCGATATCGGTAAGCATTTCCTTTCTTCTGTCACCAAAACCGGGAGCCTTAACTGCAACGCAGGTAAAGGTACCACGCAGTTTGTTGACAATCAGGGTGGAGAGTGCTTCGCCTTCGATATCCTCGGCAATAATCAGCAGCTTCTTGCCTGCCTGAACAATCTGTTCCAGCAGAGGCAGAATTTCCTGAATGTTAGAAATCTTCTTATCGGTAATCAGAATGTAAGCATCGTCAATGATTGCTTCCATCTTATCGGTATCAGTAACCATATAAGGAGTGATGTAACCACGGTCAAACTGCATACCTTCAACCACTTCGGAATAGGTCTCAGCGGTCTTGGATTCTTCTACGGTGATAACGCCATCGCTGGTTACCTTTTCCATAGCGTCTGCAATCAGAGCACCAATGGTCTCGTTGGCAGCGGAAACGGATGCGACACGTGCGATATCCTCTTTGCCGTTGATTACCTTGCTGTTTGCAACAATTTCGGCAACTGCCGCGTCAACAGCCTTTGCCATACCCTTACGAACGATCATGGGGTTTGCACCGGCGGCAACGTTCTTCATGCCCTCACGAACCAGAGCCTGTGCGAGCAGAGTTGCAGTAGTGGTACCGTCACCAGCAATATCGTTGGTCTTGGTAGCAACTTCCTTCACCAGTTGTGCTCCCATGTTCTCAAAAGCGTCCTCCAGTTCAACCTCTTTTGCGATGGTAACACCATCGTTGGTGATGAGGGGTGCGCCGTATTTCTTATCCAGAACTACATTTCTGCCCTTGGGGCCCAAGGTTACCTTAACGGTATTTGCCAGCTGGTTTACACCGCTTTCCAATGCACGTCTGGCTTCTTCTCCGAATAAAATCTGTTTTGCCATTTTACATTACCTCCAAATTCAAGTCTTAGTCAACAACTTTCGCCAGAACATCACTCTGACGGAGAATGGTATATTCTACACCATCCAGCTTTACTTCGGTGCCGGCATACTTGCTCATGATGACACGGTCGCCCACTGCAAGCTCCATCTTTACTTCCTTGCCGTCAACCACGCCGCCGGGGCCAACTGCAACAACTTCTGCAATCTGGGGCTTCTCCTTTGCGGAGCCTGCCAGAATGATACCGCTCTTGGTGGTCTCTTCTGCCTCCAGCATTTTGATGACAACTCTGTCTGCCAAGGGTTTCATATTCATAATATAGTACCTCCTTATAATTATAATCGCTTTCAGTTTATTAGCACTCTCGCTTATCGAGTGCTAACGGTCTTATGATACAAAAAACAAGTCGAGAAATCAACTTGAATCTCCGGCGATAAAAGTGAATTATCTTTTATTATTCGCAATTATCTTTAATTATGCATAGGAATTTGGTTAATTGGCTATTTTTTTACAAATGAGGCAGAAAATAACCTCCTGAAGGAGTCTCAGGAGGTTAAGCTTTTATCTCGCTTTGGTTGCGATTTCTACCTGAATAGCCGCAAGGAAGTCGTCAAGCTTCATAGCACCCTTGTCGCCCTCTTTCCGGGAACGAACCGCTACGGCACCCTCTGCCTGTTCCTTTTCGCCCACAATCAACATGTAGGGAACCTTCTCAAGCTGCGCTTCACGAATCTTATATCCGATTTTCTCGTTTCGGGTATCCACTTCTACACGAATACCGGCATCCTTCAACTGCTTTGCTACCTGATCTGCATATTCCATGTAATGCTCGGAAATCGGCAGAATCTTTGCCTGGACAGGTGCCAGCCAGGTGGGGAAGGCACCGGCATACTTCTCAATGAGCAGTGCCAAAGTTCTCTCGTAGCAGCCGATGGAGGTTCTGTGGATGATGTAAGGGGTCTTTTTGCTGCCGTCCTTGTCCACATATTCCATACCAAACTTTTCAGCCAGCATCTGGTCAATCTGGATGGTAATCAGGGTATCTTCCTTACCAAACACGTTCTTAATCTGGATATCCAGCTTAGGACCATAGAATGCCGCTTCGCCGATACCGATTGCATAGGGAATTTCCAGATGATCCAGAATCTTCTGCATGGTGCTTTGTGCCTCGTCCCACTGCTCCTCTGTACCGATATATTTTTCCTTGTCATTGGGATCCCACTGGGAGAACCGATAGGAAACATCCTCATAAAGTCCCAAAGTTTTTAACATATACATTGCCATTTCCAGACAGGACTTAAATTCATCCTCCAACTGGTCGGGGCGGCACATAAGGTGTCCCTCGGAAATGGTAAACTGCCGTACACGAATCAATCCGTGCATCTCGCCGGACGCCTCGTTACGGAACAAGGTTGAGGTCTCACCGTAACGCAGTGGCAGGTCACGGTAGCTGCGCATTTCAGCCAGATATGCCTGATACTGGAAGGGACAGGTCATCGGACGCAGAGCAAATACCTCTTTGTCCTTTTCTTCGTCACCCATAACAAACATGCCATCCTGGTAATGATCCCAGTGACCGGAAATCTTATACAAATCGCTCTTTGCCATATAAGGGGTCTTGGTGCGCTGCCAGCCGTGGGCATCCTCATGGTCTTCCACAAATCGCTGAAGAATCTGCATGATTTTTGCACCCTTAGGCAACAAAACCGGCAAACCCTGTCCAATGGAATCCACCGTGGTGAAGATTCCCAGTTCCCGTCCCAGCTTATTATGGTCGCGCTTTTTTGCTTCCTCCAACTGCTCAAGGTATGCATCCAGTTCCGATTTTTTCGCAAATGCCGTACCGTAGATACGGGTGAGCATCTTGTTCTTCTCGTCACCGCGCCAGTAAGCACCTGCGGTATACTGGAGCTTGATTGCCTTCAACTTACCGGTGGACAAAAGATGAGGGCCGGCACACAAATCTGTAAAGTCGCCCTGACGGTAGAAGGAAATAGTTTCACCCTCCGGCAAATCCTGAATCAGTTCCACCTTATAAGGCTCGCCTTGCTCTTCCATCAGCTTGATAGCTTCCTCTCTGGGGAGTTCAAAACGCTCGATAGGGATATTTTCCTTAATAATTTTCTTCATTTCCCCTTCTAAGGCTGTCAAGTCATCAGCATTCACTGGGGTCTCAAATTCAAAGTCATAGTAAAATCCGTTTTCGATGGCAGGACCAATGGCAAGCTTGCTCGCCGGAAATAAGCGTTTTACCGCCTGTGCCAGCACATGAGATGCAGTATGACGGTACGCCGCCCGACCTTTCTCACTGTCCCAGGTCAAAAAGTTCACGGCACAATCCCTGTCCGGTACAGTTCTCAAGTCTGCAACCTCGCCGTCAACCTCTGCGGCAAGACATACGCGCGCCAGACCTTCGCTGATGCTTTTTGCCATATCCAACAGAGAGGTACCCTGTTCAAATTCCTTTACGTCTCCGTCTTTCAAAGTCACTTTTATCATGGAGATTCCTTCCTTTCTGTATCTTATCTATGTTTACTTACAGGCCGATAAATACCGCCGCAAGAATCGCAATGGCAATTCCTAAAAACGCACCGGCAACCACCTCAAGCGGGGTATGCCCCAGAAGTTCCTTCAGTCGAATTTGCTTTTCCAGGGGGTCGCTTTCCTCCCAGGCATCAATAATCATATTAATCATTTTCGCCTGTTGTCCGGCTGCACGCCGTACGCCGGAGGCGTCATACATGACCACTAAGGCAAAGGCACAGCAAACCACAAACAAAGGGGTATCAAACCCGGATTTGATACCGACACAGGTCGCCAGACTGGTCACAATAGTAGAATGGGACGAGGGCATTCCTCCCGGTCCCATAAATCGGGTCATGTCCAGTTTTTTATCCTTAACCCAGACCAAAAAGCCTTTTAATACGCAGGAGAAAATCCAAGCGAAAAACACAACAAAAAAGACTCTGTTGTTCATAAACTGTTGTAGATAGTTCATCATACTTTTACCTTTCTGCCCAAAGAGATTCCGGGCTTCTTATGTAGCTAATTATCCCGGTACAGGAGATAGTCTGCCAGCGATGACAAAAATTCCGCCCCATCAAACGCTTTGAGGGCATCCTTTGCACCTTGGGTCAGCCGCGTCAGTTCCGTTTTGGCGCCCTCTAACCCCATCAGAGTTACAAAGGTATTCTTTTGACTTTGTACATCACTGCCGATTGGTTTCCCCAACTGCTCTTCGTCACCGATAACATCCAGTATATCATCTTTTATCTGAAATGCCAACCCCAGTTTTGCAGAAAATTCGAGAATTTTTTGATATTCTTCCCGAGACTTATCCATAATTCCGGCACAGATGCAGCCACACTCGGCAGAAACACGAATCAACTCCCCGGTTTTGCGCTTGTGCAACTCCCGTAGTCTGGTTTCGGTCACATCACTGCGACCTTCGCTTTCCAGATCAATTACCTGACCGCCAATCATCCCATAAGCTCCCGACGCCTTGGAAACCGCAGCAATTATTTTTACTACCGCACTATCTGCCAACTGCTCATACCGGGAGGTATCGGACAAAAGCTCAAAGGCAAGATTCAACAGTCCGTCTCCGGCAAGGAGGGCAATGTTCTCCGGGAATACCTTATGGCAGGTAGGTCTACCCCGTCGCAAGTCATCGTCGTCCATACAGGGCAGATCATCATGAATCAAGGAATAATTGTGAATGCACTCAATGGCACAAGCAACTTTAACCGCATCCCGATGATTCCCTCCAAGCATATCATTGACCGCCACCGTAAGCACCGGACGAATCCGCTTACCACCGCCGTTTAAACCATAGCGCATGGCGTCAAAGACGCTTTTTTGCAGGCAATCCGGCACAGCAGAAATCTGTGCAATTTCTTGGTTAATCTCTGCCAGATATTCCTGATATTTTACAGAAAAATCCATACTACTCCCCTATGCCTCCAAAGGGCTCTTCTTCCAGCTCGCCGGTGTCACGGTTCTTCATGAGGATACTGACCTTTTGCTCCGCCTCATCCAGCGCAGTGGTACACTCCTTAGTGAGGTGAATCCCCTGCTCGAACAGAGAGAGCATTTCCTCCAGGGAAATATCATTTCCCTCCAAGGCCTTGACCACTTCCTCCAGGCTTTTTAAATTCGTTTCAAAATTTTGCTTCTTATCCATCATCGTCCGCCTTTCTCCGTCTTTTCTACCCGGCTTTGAATTTTACCATCGGCAACCATAACCTCCAACAAAGACCCTTCCTGTACCTGACTTACCGAATGCACGACCTTGCCATCCTCGCCCTTGGCAACAGAAAATCCTCTGCCCAACACATTCAAGGGGCTAAGCCCGTCCAATTTTGCAGCGGCAATTTGAAGCTGCTGCTTTTTCTTTTCCAGAATACCCATGCAGTTGCTTGCAAACTCCTGCTGCAGCCGGTCTAAGTAAATACGCTGCTCGTTGACCTTCATCAACGGATTCCGCAGAGCCGGGCGTTCTGTCTGATTCTTCAGCCGCATAGCGGCACGCTCTAGCACCCGGTTTGCCTGACTGTACAGGCGATTGTATACGTTATTAAACTTTTCTTTCAGTTCTATCTGGGAGGGAACCACCAGCTCCGCCGCTGCAGAAGGTGTAGGCGCACGCAAATCCGCCACAAAATCCGCAATGGTGAAGTCGATTTCATGTCCCACTGCCGAAACAATCGGGATTTCACTTTGATAAATCTCCCGGGCAACGATTTCTTCATTAAAGGACCACAAATCCTCAATAGAACCGCCACCACGTCCCACAATCAATACATCGGCACCCTTTGTATCATTAAAATACCGAATGGCCTCCACAATGCTCGGGGCGGAGTTTTCACCCTGTACCAGCACCGGGTACAATACCACGTCCGAATAGGAGAAACGCCGGGTAAGCACATTAATAATATCCCGGATTGCGGCACCGGTAGGTGCGGTGACCACTCCCACCTTCCGTGGATACTTGGGCAGCGGTTTTTTATGCGCCGGGTCAAAAAGCCCTTCCCGGCTTAGCTTGTTTTTCAATTCCTCAAATGCCACATAAAGGTCACCAATACCCTCCTGCTGCATATCGTCGATATAGAGTTGGTACTGACCGTCACGCTCATAAACAGTAATCCGTCCATGCGCAACCACCTTCATACCGTTTTGGGGCTTGAATTTCAGTTTGGAGGCGCTGCTGCGGAACATGACCGCACGCATAACCCCACCCTCATCCTTTAAGGACATATACATATGCCCGGAGGAATGGGCTTTGAAATTAGAAAGCTCACCCTTGACCAACACATCGGTCAAAATATCATCCCGATTCATGAGTTCCTTAATATACAGGTTCATCTGGGTTACGGAAATCGCCTGTCTTTCCAGCATGGCATGTCACCTCCTTATGATACCGAAACAGAGCGGCACAATCGTGACCGCCCTGCACAGTTAGCAGTTTTCTTTCATGTTGCCAAGAACCCCGTTGACAAATGCAACGGACTCCTCGCCGTCGTACTCCTTGGTAATGGTAACAGCTTCATTCACCGAAACATTTAAGGGAATGCTCTCCATGTACTTCATTTCATAAGCCGCAAGGCGCATGGCAGCCATGCACACAACGGAAATTCGATCCGTAGACCAGCCCTTGGCATAGGCTGCAATCAAAGCGTCAATTTCTTCTATATGCGAAACCGTTCCCTCGACCACTTCACGGATATAGGCTGCCTGATTTCCTGCTTCATGCTCTGCCAGAAAATTGTCAAGAAGATCCTGAATCTCCTCCGGCTGGAACTTATATTCAAAGAGCAGAATAAAGGCATACTCTCTGGCTTTTCTTCTGTTTATCATAGGTTGGAATTACTCCTCTGTCTCAAGATTCTCTTCAGTTTCCTCTATCACGTTGTCAGCCTCCCCAGGTGTTTCCTTGGGTGCTTCTTCCGCCTCGGGCTTGGGCATATTTACGCCGTCCACAGAAACATTTACCGCAGTCACAGTAAGTCCGGTCATGGCTTCTACTTCACTCTTGACCTTCTCCTGCAGCTTCCATGCCACATCAGGAATTTTAGTACCGTATTCCACAATGATGGATAAATCAAGGCTGACTTCCTTCTCAGTAACGGTAAGCTTTACACCCTTAGAGAGGTTCTTTTTTCCCAGCAGTTCTGCAAAACCACCGGAAATGGAATTTCCCATACTGGCAACACCGTGTACCTCAGAGGCGGCAAGTGATGCAATAATGGAAACAACTTCATCGGAAATATTCACATTTCCATTTTCTTCAATCCCAGGATTTACTACATTTTCCATAAGAAATTTCCTCCTACTGTTTTCAGAGAGCTTTCCAAAAAACACTCCCACTTCTGAAAGTATTATACCACATCAAATTTTAGATTACAATGGTAATTTCAAATCTTTTTCCTTATTTTTTAAATTATTCTGCGCTAATCTTGATATTCCGCACCGGTATATTCGTTTCTGAAACAATAATATCCTTAATTTGTGCAACCTTTGCGCCGTTGACTTCACCGCCGGAAACCACAACCGAAATACCACTGTCATTGATATGGGCAAAACAATCGGTGTACCCCTTGGCTTTTACCAGGGTTTCAATATTCTTTTCCTTTTCTGTCCACTCATTGGCGGATTTTACTTTTTTCTCCGCTTCGGATTTGGACTCTTGCGAGGCTTCCTTGTTCTGGGCAGTCTTTTGCCACTGCTCCATGGATTCGCTTCGGGCTTTATCCCGTTCTTGTTTGAGCTGCACAATACCCTGGCTTTGCATTTGTCCTTCACTTTCCTGGGTTTCCTGCTGCTCCCCCTGCTCCTGATTCTGGCTCTGCTCGTAATTGACCGGGAGTGCCTCCCCGGTAACCGGAACCGTTTCTAAATTTTCCGTCTCTACCGTCCAGCGGTAATATCCTGCAGTAATCACCAATGCTACCAATCCCAAAAGCAATACCTGTTTTCCTTTGAATTTGAATTTTTGATTTCGACTCATGGCTGATTCCTCCTGATTCAAGTGATTCTTGCCGATGCCTAATAGGTCACCTTAATTCTATGGGCAGACAACCCGAACAACGCCTTGACCGCCTCATAAATTTCCAGCTTTACATTCTCGTTTTTCGCCCCCTCCGCTATAACCAGTATCCCGGAAGGAACCGGCATTTTTTCTTCTATAATATACGGACTCTGTCCGGAATCTTTTTCACTCAATACCACGCTTTCCTCTTTTTGGTTTCTGCTCTCACTTTGGTTCTCCTCGGCAGCTTCTTCGGATTCCGTCTTAATGTCGGTCGCCAAAACCTTTTCACCGCCGCTCTCTATGCTGACAAACACCGAAACCTCTCCTGCTCCGTCTATCTTGGACAGGGTTTTTACCAGCCGCTCCTCTAATCGTGTAATATAATCCTCGGATAAGATTTCTGTTTCCTGTACTTCGGTTTCCTCTGTGGCATTCCTAGGGGTCTCTTTCTTTTCGCCGGAAAATCCGGTCAGCGCCAAAAAGACAATGGCACCGATAATCCCCCAAACGAGAAAGGGATGCGGCAGTTTTTTACCGCTTGGTTCCCTGCGAGGAATCTTCAGCAGTTGTCTCAGTTCTTTTCCATTCATTCGTTTGACTCCTTCAAATAGTGAACCGTCAGTTTCTTTTCCTCCACGCCAAAGTCTTTGGACAGTATCTCACCGATTCCTTGAGTAATATCCTTACCGTAGGCAGCATCCACCATAACGGCAACCTCACGAATGACGCCAAAGGTCTCCGGGTCATTTTCCTCCACACTGCACCGAACCTCCATGGGAATATTGCCCAAACGCTCTGTCAGCGAAGTTTGTATTTTCTCGTTTAAGTTCTGTCGGTACAGACGCAGAACATCTGTTTGCTGCCGCTCTTCCATGTCATTTTTCCGGGTATAGGCATCCAGGGATTTCTCTTCTATATCAAAGTCTATTTCGTTTTTCAAAAGTCCCTGCAGTGGAGATACCAGGGTCATAATCAGAACAAGACCAATGGCAAGGCGTACATATTTTCGAAAATTCCCATCTGGCAGAATCATCTCACAGGCAGATCCAAAAACCACAATGCCTGCTACCGTCATTGCCCACTCTCTCAAAACTTCCATGGACTACCTCCCCAACATCATGACGGTGTTTCCGGCGTTAATCACAATGGTAAGGACAATGATAAACATTACCGTCACTGCCGCCAGCATAGAAAACAACACCGAGATGGAATTGGCAAGCTCCGTAAGACAGGTAATGATTTTGGGCTCAGAGACAGGCTCGCAGACAGCGGCAGTCAGGCGAAAAATAATCAGGATTGCCGCGACTTTCAACAAGGGCAGGACTGCCAGCACAATCAAGCAAATAATACCAAAGATTCCCACGGAATTTTTAATCAGCACACTGCAGTTCATAACCGTCTCTACCGATTCAGACAGAATACCACCCACCACCGGAATCAGGTTCGAGGTAGCAAATTTGCTCAGCTTCACCGTCAGTGCATCCGCTCCCCCTGTGGCAATGCTTTGCAGTCCTGCCACACTCACAAACACCGTTAGCATGATACTCAGCCCCCATTTGATGGTCTGGTTCATAAACTTCACCAGCTTCTGGGTTTTGAAACGGTCTGACAAGTTGTTGACAATGTTCATCCCCGTTGCAATCATCACCAAAGGAATCATCAGGTCCTGAATCAAGGACACCGCCAGTTCTACAATGGTAACCAACACCGGTTCAAACACCGAGGCAGAAACCAGCGCGCCGCAGCTTACCAGGGAAGTAATCACAATTGGTACAATCATCTTCATAAACAAGGCAATCTGCTCCACCGTCCCGCCAACACATTCTGCCGCCTGATAAAAGGATGCAGAGGCAATCCCTGCAATGACGATATAACAGACATAAAATGCCGTCATACCCACTCCCTCTTTGCCAAAGCTGTCCTGCAAGCCTGTCAGGTAAGAGCACAATACCGCCAGTGCCACAATCAGAACCATTACCTTAAGACTGCTGTACACCTCCTTCAAAAGAAGACGAAGCAGGGTTTGCAGTATGTTGGAAAGGGAAACCTCTACCTCACCCCGCACCAATTTTCCCAGCAGTTCCTTTGGCTCCTTATCCGGAAGCAGTTCTAAAAAGGCTTCGCCAGTTTCCAAAGAATCCATACCATCTGCAAAGATATCACCGTAGAACTCAGTATATGCCGACAGCATTTCATCCGTCATCTTCTCGCTTTCGCTGCCCTCCGCCCGGACGATCCCCGGGAAAGATAGCACAAGAAGCAACACCATAGCAGTCATCCATTGTTTCATCCTTTGCACTCATTTCCGTTAAAAATTGATGATATCGCTGACCAGATCAAGAAGCCGATAAATCACCGGCATAGACAGGGTAAGAATCATCACCTTACCTGCAAGCTCAATTTTGCTCGCCATAGACGCCTCACCGGCATCCTTGCATAGCTCCGAGGCGAACTGGGAAAGATACGCCACCCCGATGATTTTGATTACCATATGCAGATACCGACTCTCCAGTCCCACCCGGTTTGCCATATCCTCAAACATAGTGAGAATCCCTTTGAGATACGGTGCAATACAGAGGATAATTGCCGCAGCACCCAACATTGGCATGGCAACTGCAAGCTCTGGCCGGTGTTGCTTGATGAGCAAGGAAAGGATTGCCGTAATGATACCGATTCCGATGATTTGTATCAGGTTCATGGCTACAACCCAAACATACTCTTGATGGTATCAAAAAGCTTGCTGATTTCCTGAAGCACCACCAAAAGCACCACTACCAGCCCGGCAATGGTGGTCATCATGGCCTGATCGTCTCTGCCGGCACGCACCAAAAGCATATTTAAAACTGCAACCAGAATCCCAATGGCTGCCACCTTAAAAATCAAATCCACACCGCTCAAAATTCCACCACCTCTTCCTACGCAAGCAATAATACAAGCAGAATGCCTGTCAAAAACCCAAGCCCGCGATACAGCTTACCGTCTTTCTTCCGTTTCTCCCGGGCTTGTTCTGCAGCAAGCTTCAGCTTTGCCAGGGTCAAACGAATGTTGTTCATTGCCGCCTCACTGTCACCCTGTCCAATGTGCTGCGCGAACTCCTGCAGTGCAGTCAGTTCCTCTTGTTTCAGGCACAAGTCACTCCGGCAGGCGCGAATGGATTCATCCCAGGCCTCGCCCATGGTAATATGCGGAAAGTTCTGCAGCAGCCCAGTTACCTGATTGAGCACATTCTGTATCATTCCCTCCTGGGACTCTGCCGTCCTCCGGATTGCCTCCGGCAGCGGCAGGGCAAGAAAGCCGATATTAAAGGCAAGCTGCGTCAGCATCTGTTCCAGGCTCTCTAACTGTCGGATTCTGGTGTCCAGCCCGGAGGCAAGTACCACCCCGATATACCCACACCCAAAAATCACCAACAAGTCCGCCAGATACCGTAAAATCACAGTTCCACCGCCTTGGTATAGGTTACGGAATCCAAAGCAGAGAAATCGCGTCGCAGCAGGATTGCCTGTCGAAACACCCCATCGGCAAACAGGGGCTTTAAAATCTCTCTCTGCTTGACCTCTGCAAGACTGCTCCCATGGGTGGTGGCAATGATGGATACCCCGGTTCCGTGTGCCAGGCGAATGGCGTTGACATCGCTTTCGCAGGCAATCTCATCACTGACAATCACCTTGGGGGACATGGTACGGAGCAGTAAAGAAATTGCCTCCGCCTTGGGGGCATTGTCAATCAAATCCGTCTGAGCTCCCAAGTCATTCTGGGGCACACCGCCGTACATAGCACCAAGCTCGCCCCGGTCATCTGCCACCCCGGTTTTGAAGCCGCGGTTAGAAATCTGCCGTGTGACATCCCGCAGGAGGGTGGTTTTTCCCGTCTGAGGCGGTGAGATAATCAAGGTACTCTTCACCTGAGTGCCCTGCACGATTCCGTCCATAATATGGTCGGCAACCCCTAACACCTCCCGGGCAACGCGGAAATTCAGAGAGCTTACCTCCCGGAAGGTTTTGATTTTTCCTTCTTCCACCACGGCTTTTCCGCATATCCCCACACGATGACCCCCTTTAAGGGTGAGAAATCCCTGGCGAATCTCTTCCATGTGTGCGTAAACCGAATTTTCGCAGATTGCCAGAAAGGCACTCTGCACCTCTTCCTGTGTAACCCGGTAGGCATCACTTTCATGATTGGTTATCCCTCCTGTTTCTGTCACAAAGCAGCTCTCGCCGCATACGCCCAAGGTAAGTGGCGCATTGGCACGTAGACGTATCTCTTCAATTTCCAGCCACTGGGAAAGGACTGTTTTCTCCATTTGCCGCCGAATCCCTCTGGGGAGATAGGGAAGAATCCCTAAAATTCTCGGCTGTTCCATATCGTATCACCTCTTTGGTTATTTGCCGCAAAATCATATTCGCAGCTCTTTGTAGGATTCTATGAGACTTTGTCCGCATTTAGAACCAAAGATGCTTTTCGCATCCATGCAAAAAAATAGCCCGCGCATTCACGCAGGCTATTCTTGCTTCAATGATTGAGTTATTTGTGTTTATTACAATCGCAGCTACTATTGTTGCCTCTTTCCTTCTGGGGCGGGAAGAACTCGTCGATGGGGAACCGAATGTTGTTAAACAGGGCGCAGGGGCTCTCCTCGGTTGCGGAGGGGCATTCCTGGGTGGGAATACAGAAGTCCACCGCATCAATCAGCAATTGGGTATCTCTTTCCAGACGAACAATGAAGAACAATCCGTAAGTAACCAAAACATGACGGCTGCAATCGTCCACAACCAGCCTATCGCTAAAGCAGCTGGAGATGTTGTCCGGGAAGTAATCGCTATCCTCGTGATGCTCCCTGCAATGGCGGTCGCAGTCACAATCGCAGCAGCATCCATTGTCTTCGCAGTCCTCATCTTCAATTCTTGCGCTCAGGGCAACCGGCTCTACCACTTCCACGGTGACTGTGGGCATATTGGTCTTATGCCAGCTTTCCGCGATTTCGCTGCCGCAACTTGGATTAAACTTGGAGCTGAAAATCTTGGAGTTCCCCTCGGAACCAAAGAGAATCACACGCTTATCAAAGGTGCTCAAACCGTGGATTATGGTGGGATTGGATACACTGGTAAATACCTCCAGTGTGGTGCAGACAAAGAACTTCAAGTCAACAGAAAAATAACCTCTGTTGAACGAGAGCGGCTCTACATCTGTAAACACCCAGATAATTTCAGCCGACTTCAGTTTTACGTTGATTGCCTTGTCAACCAGTTCCTGTCCTTCACGGGTCAGGTAGACTCTGCTGTCCTTCACACAATCCCGGTCACGGCAGGAATCATAAATCTGGTTTGCGTTAATACACACCGGCTCTGAGAATGTGGTTGCTCTTCGGCTGATGGTCTCGCGGCATTCCTCTCTGGCATCTTCCAGAATTGCCTGAGCTTCCGTGGTTTCGGTAGCCGCGTTTTCTCTGATACGCTCATTGACGCAGTCTCTTACCGCAGCAGTATTGACATTGTTTTTCTGACTCATACTATTTCCTCCTTTATTTGATGGCAGCTTTGCACCGCCTCACTACATCATATGGACAATTTGTGGTTTGGTTACGCACTTTTACGGATTATGTAATCTCACTTTGTCACGGAAGGTAAAATAATTGTGCATTTTGTCTATAAATCAGGAATAAAATTGTGTAGTTTTAGGTTGATTTATCAAACAAAATCAAGTACAATATAAGAGATGCGAGCTTTTTTGGGGCATCATGCAAAAAGAAATTACAAACTTAGGAGGGCTGTCGTTTGAAACTTTATGACACATCTAAAATCAAAAACTTTTGTCTGTTAGGACACGGAAATGCCGGAAAGACTTCCCTGGCAGAAGCAATGCTTTTTACCTCCGGTAATATTGACCGCATGGGTAGAACAACAGAAGGCAACACGGTAATGGACTTTGACCCCGAGGAAATCAAGCGCAAGTTCTCGATTGGCACTGCCGTCGCCGCATGTGAGTGGAACGGAGTGAAATTCAACATTCTGGATACCCCCGGTTACTTCGATTTTGTAGGCGAAGTCCAGGAAGCGGTTCGGGTTGCTGATGCGGCAATTATCGTGCTGAGCGGCAAGTCCGGTCTCACTGTCGGTGCAGAAAAGGCATGGAAATATTGCGAAGAGCGCGGCATTCCCCGTATCTTCTTTATCAATAAGGTAGATGATGAGCGCGTCAACTATCAAGGTGTGCTCCAACAATTGAAGGATAAATACGGCAAGAAGGTTGCGCCTTTCCAGTTGCCTCTGCGCGAAGGCGAAAAAATCACCGGCTTTATCAATGTAGTTGAGCAGGAAGCAAGAAAATTCGATGGCAACCGCACCGTTACCGCCGAAATGCCTGAGGGTATGGAGGACGAACTGGCACCTCTGCGTGAAATGATTAACGAAGCAGTAGCCGAAACCTCAGAAGAACTTATGGATAAATACTTCAATGGCGAAGCATTTACTCTGCCGGAAATGTACGAAGCCCTGCGTCACGGTGTTGCCGAAGGTGACATCGTTCCGGTTCTCTGCGGAAGTGCTTATCATAAGCTGGGTATTTCTTCCCTGATGAATGCCATTCATGCCTACTTCCCGGCACCTAACAGCAAGGATGAATTTGTCATAGGAACCAAAAAGGACGGTTCTGATTCCCGCTTGAAGATTGATGTCAGCGACCCGTTGTCCGCGCTGGTATTTAAAACTGTGGCTGACCCCTACGTAGGAAAGCTTTCCTATTTTAAGGTTTATTCCGGTGTCATGACCCCGGACACCACCGTATATAACATGAATAAAGACATGAACGAAAAAATCGGTAAGATTTACGTATTACAGGGCAAGAAGCAGGTCGAGGTAGAACGCCTGAATGCCGGTGATATCGGTGCCGTTGCCAAGCTGACCAAAACAAGCACCGGCGAAACCCTGAGCGGACTGAATCACCCTCTCCAGCTGGACGGCATCAACTTTGTGAAACCTAATATGTCTTTGGCGGTGGTTCCCAAGGCCAAAGGCGATGAGGAAAAGATTGCCCAAGGTCTCACCAAGCTTATGGAGGAAGACAAGACCTTCGGTCTGGAAAATAACAAAGAGACCCGTCAGCAGGTGCTCAAAGGTCTGGGTGACCAGCACATTGATGTGATTATCAGCAAGCTGAAAAATAAATTCGGCGTGGAAATCTCCTTTGAAAAACCGAGAGTTCCCTACCGGGAAGCTATCCGCAAGAAGGTTAAGGTAGAAGGCAAGCACAAGAAGCAATCCGGCGGTCACGGTCAGTACGGTCATGTATGGATTGAATTTGAGCCCACCGATACCGAAGGACTTGTCTTTGAAGAAAAGGTATTCGGCGGTAGCGTACCCAAGGGCTACTTTCCGGCGGTTGAAAAGGGTCTGCAGGATTCCATGCAGCACGGTATCCTTGCCGGATATCCTATGGTGGGCTTAAAAGCCACACTGGTGGATGGCTCTTATCATGATGTGGATTCCTCGGAAATGGCATTTAAGATTGCTGCCAACCTGGCATACAAAGCCGGCATGGAGCAGGCTTCGCCTGTTCTGCTGGAGCCCATTGGTCATTTGAATGTATATGTACCAGATGCCTACACCGGTGATATCATCGGTGACATCAACAAGCGCCGGGGACAGATGCTGGGCATGACTCCTATGGAGGATAACATAACCTTGATTGAGGGTGAGGTTCCCATGGCAGAAATGCACACCTACGCTTCCGACCTGAGAAGCATTACCCAGGCAAGAGGTAGCTTTGAATTCGAGTTTGAGCGGTATCAGGAAGCCCCCCAGAATATTACCGAGAAAATCATTGCTGAAAGCAAACAAGACTAACCTGACAGAAAGAACCTCCCTAATCGAACGATTGGGGAGGTTCTTCTTACGCTTCCTCTACAGGATGCCTTCTCCTTGAGGAGAAGGGGGACCGCTTTAGCGGTGGATGAGGTGGAATGACCTTGGCTCCCATCGAAAG
>JAXJVM010000059.1:0-2846 GCA_036308515.1 Clostridia bacterium
CTTGCTGACCTGGCTCCCACCATGCTGGATTTGATGGGATTGGAAAAGCCCGCGGAAATGACCGGCGAAAGTTTGCTTGGATAATAATCAAGACGATACCCTATGCGGTATCGTCTTTTTGTATAAAAACCTCCTGCTGGGACATACTAACGAGGAACAATTTGGTTTAGGAGGTAATACAATGAAAGCATACATCGGAATTGTAGATGTCATGGCGCGGGAAATTCTGGATTCCCGGGGCAACCCCACCGTGGAGGTGGAGGTATTGGCGGAGGACGGTGTTCTGGGACGTGCGGCAGTACCCTCAGGCGCCTCTACCGGTGCCTTTGAGGCCTGCGAACTTCGTGACAGTGAGGATAGCCGCTATGGAGGCAAGGGTGTTCTCAAAGCAGTGGAGAATGTCAACGGCCCCATTTGCGAGGCACTGCTGGGAATGAATGTGCTCGACCAGATTGCCATTGACAAAACCCTGATTGCCCTGGACGGCACACCGGACAAGACCAAGCTGGGTGCCAACGCCATTTTAGGGGTGTCTCTTGCCTGCGCTAAGGCGGCGGCGATGGCGGTGGGACAGAGTCTGTACCAGTATCTGGGCGGTGTCCATGCCCATACCATGCCGGTGCCTATGATGAACGTAATTAACGGTGGCAAGCACGCCGACAACTCCATCAGTTGCCAGGAATTTATGATTATGCCGGTGGGCGCAGAGTCCTTCCGTGAGGGACTTCGGTGGTGCGCCGAGGTATTCCACACCCTCAAAGGGGTGCTGAAGGAAAAGGGCTACTCCACTGCCGTGGGTGACGAGGGCGGCTTTGCTCCCAACCTTGCCGGTGACGAGGAAGCCGTCAAGCTGCTGGTGGAAGCCATCGAAAAGGCAGGATTCCGTCCGGGAGCGGATTTCAGGATTGCCTTAGACCCTGCCTCCACAGAAATGTACGAGGAGGCAAAAAAGAAGGGTCAGGAGGACTGCTATTACTTCTGGAAGCAGGACAGAATGCTCACCCGGGAGCAGATGGTGGATTTCTGGGCAGATTGGGTGGAAAAGTACCCCATCATCTCCATCGAGGATGGCATGGCAGAAGAGGACTGGGAGGGCTGGAAGCTGCTTACCAAGCGGATTGGTGACAAGGTACAGCTGGTAGGCGACGACTTGTTCGTCACCAATCCCTCGCGCATTGCCAAGGGTATCAAGCAGGGTGTTGCCAATTCGGTGCTCATTAAGGTGAACCAGATAGGCACCCTCACCGAAACTTTGGAGGCAATCCAGACTGCCAACCGTGCAGGCTATACGGCGGTGGCATCCCACCGCAGCGGCGAAACCGAGGACACCACCATTGCGGATTTGGCGGTGGCGGTCAACGCCGGGCAGATTAAGACCGGCGCCCCCTCTCGTACCGACCGCGTGGCGAAGTATAACCGCCTGCTGCGCATCGAGGAAGAACTGGGTGACATGGCAACCTATCCCGGCATAGACGCCTGGTATAATCTCAAATAAAAAGAGGCTACTTCAAGCATCGTTGCTTGAAGTAGCCTTTCGTAAGGGCGAACCTGCGTGTTCACCCCTACATAGAACCGGAATAAAATAATGCATAAACCCGATCCAGTGCCAGCTCCCGCTGCCAAAGGGCAAGGGTTGTGGGGTCGTTCTTGATTTGCGCACCGTTCTTTGCCAAAGGCAAAGTGGCGGTGCTTTTTGCGTGGTTCAACACCTGTCGGCCGACTTCGTTGAAGTCCAAAATCCGAATGTAACAGGGCAGGCGGTCGCCGTCTGCCTTGGTGATACCTAGGTAGGTATTCAGTATCATGCGTCGGATGCGGCTATAAGCATATCGCTTGGACTTCACACTTTCAATGGCCTCCCCCAGGGAATTGGCGGAAAAGGCGCTCCGCAGCAGAGCGTATTCCAGCCCTTCGGATACATCCGCAATTTGGGAAAGCCGATCCGGGGTCTGCATACAAAGGTGCGCCAGCATTGCCGTTTCCATCCTCTTTACGGAGAATTTGGGCGCTTGTACATAGTCCTCACGGAGGTTCTCCGGCAGATAGGAACTAGGATCCTCACCTGCGGCGAACATCTCCCGGATTGCGGTGCCGGAAGCGATGCCCTCGGCAGCCTCCCGGTCGTGGTGATCGGCACCCTTGCGTGGAATGGCATAGGGTTGTATACTGCTTTTGCACCGCAGCAGTGCCTTGCAGTATTCCACCGCCAGAATGTTGTTGGGCTGGCTCAAAATCTCTGCTGAGGCAGGCCCAAGCAGTGCTTTGACTACGTTGCCTCTGGCGGCGGCAAAGGAGACGCCCTTGCTCAGCTCCGCCTGTAGCCGCCGGCGGAATTCTTCGTCCTCGTCCGCCAGCACCTGGGCAATCCGCATCAGCACCTCGGTCTCCGGGCACTCCGCCCCGAAGAATAGCGTATCCACGCACCCTAAAGCATCCAGAGTCATGACTGCGTTTCTGGCATAGCGCTCTGCCGATTGCAGAGTCAGCACCGCCGGAAGCTCCAGAACCAAATCCACGCCGTTTTTCAGAGCCGCTGCCGCGCGCAGCTGCTTCGGAAAGAGCGCCGGCTCGCCGCGCTGGACATAGTTCCCGCTCATGATACCCACCACGGCATCCAGACCCAGGGATTGCCGGGCAACGTCCAGCTGATGCTTATGCCCGGCATGAAAGGGATTATATTCACAAACCACGGCGCCAATCTTCATAGGATGTTCCTCTCTTTCAAAAATTCGGCAAAATTTGCTTTTCTTTTATCAGTATAGCACAAAAAATTGTATATACAAGAAAAAAATGAAAATTCCTCTTGTTTTCTAAAAAGCAAAGTTGTATAATATATTATTGGAAGC
>JAXJVM010000060.1:0-4635 GCA_036308515.1 Clostridia bacterium
CTGCTGATGAAGCGGATGGTATTTATGAGGTGCTGTCTTATGAGGGCGGAACTTTAAAGCTGCGTAAGATTGTGAATACCGATAAGGACACCACTCTCATTGCGGCAAGCTATGAGACAAATGGAAATCTTCTTCAAGCAAAGCTTGTTGAGCTTGGCACCGGAAACGACCAGCCTTCTATCATTACCATTGAAGACTTTGGGGTATCCGGCGATAAGGTAAAGATTTTCAACTGGGAAATGGATACGCTTGCTCCGGTATGTGAGGGAATTTTGTATTCAAAATAAAATATAGCTTAGATTATTATTAGATTAAGAAAAAAGGCAAAGTCAACGCAAGCTGGTATTTTGTCAAGCTTTGCGTTGGACTTTGCCATTTTTTAAGGAGAGGAAAACCATGAATCATGCAATAGGTTATTTTAATGAGGCAGGAGACGAATATACGCTTACCAAACAAAGAACGCGTGCCAATTATCGTACTTGCCTGCAAAACAATCGAGGCTACAAAGTAGGATTGGACCAATTTGGCATGGGAGAAACATTGTGCAGATTCAAATTTACACAGCAGAATATGATTCTGGAGGACGGGCAGAGAACCATCTATTTCCGGGATGACGCAACCAATGATGTTTGGTGTGTGGGCGGGTTCCCTTATGTGTCCCAAGTGGAGGATTATAAGTGTACGCATAAGCAGTCTTGTTCGGAGATTTCATCGGTACATAATGGTATTAAGGTCACGATAAAGGTTTTTGTTCCGGTGGATAAACGATGTGACATTCAAAGTGTAAGGATAGAAAATCTTTCCGGGGATGTGCGCAGTATTTCTATATTCCCGACAGTGAAGCTGTCGTTAACCGGTTTTTCGGCACCGGAATGGGCGCATAACTTTAACCAAACCTATCTTACTTCCCTGAAAGAAGAAATCAACGGACTCTACGTTGACGGCAGAAACCCCTATGCTGAGGGGATGCCTTACAACGCATATCTAACCTCTACCACCCCGATTCATGCATATAGCGCGGATAATAGAGAGGTGTTCGGTACGCAATATTCTTTATCCGAACCGTATGCAATCATGGAAGGTGAAGATTTGGATTCTAAAAGTGTGGCGGCGGGCAAGCTCTGCGCTCTGCTTCAGACCAAAACAACGCTGAATCCAGGCGAGGTTATGGAAACAGATTATGTGCTGGGAATTGCCAAGGATTTTGAAACGGCAAAGACTGAACTTGCTGACATCCGCACCCATGAGGATGTAGTCCGCCTTTATCAGAAAACGGAAGATGCCGATAATCTTCGCCGCGGGAAGCTGGTTATTCAGACCCCGCATAAGGAAACCAACTATTTGATGAATCATTGGTTAAAGATGGGCTTGGAACGTAACATCCTGAAGAGATCCAACCCGAGAGACAATCTTCAGTTTGCCAATGCGGCGCTTATTTATATTCCCGATGCGGCGAAATACACCATCAGGAATGTTATGACGCAGCAACATCAGGATGGAAGCCTTGTAAGAAACTGGATGCCGCTTGACGAGACGGAGTATGCCGATGAGCCTATGTGGCTGGTGAATTTAACCTGTGACTACATCAAATATACGGGCGATATTGCATTCTTAGAAGAAATTGTTGACTATCTTGATGGCGGAAGCGACACGGTGTGGGTACATTTGTTAAAGGCAATCCATCGGGTAGACGCCGACAGAGGACCGCATAATATTCCGTTATCTCATTTTGCCGATTGGAATGACGCTTTGAATACCGGCATCTCAGATAAAAATGCCGAAAGCGTATTTGTAGCCATGCAGTTGGCATTTGTATTCCGTGAAATGGCAGACTTGTGTGAATATCTCGGCAAAGAAGAGCTTGCAGAAGAATACAGAGAAAAATATGCGGAACTGAAACAGACCATCAATGACAATTGTTGGGATGAGGAAGGCTATTATGTTCGCAGCTTTTCCCACGGAAAGCCGATTGGCTCCAGTAAATGTGAGAAGGGTGCAAAGATTTATGTGAATCCGCAGTCTTGGTCTATCATATCGGAAGTATGCCCTGCGGAAAGATTACAGTCTGTTCTGGATGCTGTGGACAAATATATTGATACACCGGTGGGATGCATGGTCAATTATCCGGCGTATTGTGAAGCGGACCCTGCCTTGGGAAGAATTAGCTTTCAGTATCCGGGAACCAGCGAAAACGGAGCTATTTATGCACATGCAACCAGCTTTAAAATGTATGCAGACTGTTTGCTGGGGCTTGGTGACCGTGGCTACAGAAGTTATTTGCAGCTACTTCCGAGTAATCCGGATAATCCACCGGAAATTTCCGACACCATACCCTATGCAATCTCTAACTGCTGTTCCACCGCTGATGTTTGCTACGGCAAGAGTTCAGCACTTCCTTTCGGAACCGGAACGCAGGCATGGTTATTCAGAACAGTAACAGAAGGTCTGCTCGGGGTAAGATTTGCCTACGGCGGATTTACGCTGAGACCTGCTTTTCCAAGTGATTGGGATAAGGCAAGCATGACGTTGGAAAGACGCGGGACGCTTTATGATATTACTATTGTAAACAACACCGGCGCAAAGAAAATTTATGTCAACGGAGAACCGATAGATTCTGATTTTGTTCCGTTCTCCACCGACAAAAAGGTGGAAATCAGAGTGGAATTGTAATGCATTTCTCTTTCCCCAAAAGTTCAAATAGGATGAAAAAGGAGGTATCAGCCGTATCGGTTTGGAGATGAAAGAAATGAAGAAATATATTGATTTAATTAAGGAATACTCAAAGAATACTTATCAGCAAATGGTAAGAGAGCCGGAAGGTTATTTAAAGGAACCATTTATTGTTCCCGGAAGCCAGCGTTACAGTAATTGCTTATGGGATTGGGATAGCTGGCTGACCAACATTGCGGTACGCCAGATTATGGTGGATAATGATGATTACAGCGAAAACTTTATAAGATGTGAGAAAGGGTGTATCATCAATTTTCTAACGCATAGTGCAGAAGATGGACGCATGCCGGTTTATATTAAGCCTGAAGAATATGGGTTTTTTGATGATGCAGAATCGAATACCCATAAACCATGCCTTGCACAGCATGCGGCATTTATTATCAAAACCAATGGCGGTGATGCGCAGTGGATGAAGCCTTATATCGGCAAGCTGAAGCGTTTTGTTGATTTTTATATAACGCATTGCCGACATGAGGACACGCAGTTGTATTTTTGGCTTGATGATGCAGGAATTGGTGTTGACAATGACCCATCTACCTTTTACAGACCAAAGAAAAGCTCCGCATCCATATATTTAAATTGTCTTATGTATAAAGAACTTTTGGCGCTGGTTTATATCTGTAGCCTTATTGACGAGGACGCAGAGGTCTATCAAAGAGAGGCAGAAAACCTCAAACGGACAATTCGCACACATCTATGGGATGAAAGAGACGGATTTTATTATAGTGCGGATTTAAATTTGCTTCCGGTTGATGAAAATGTTTATTTGCACAGAGGCGCACCAAGACATTGGAACTGCTTGATTCAGAGAATAGATGTTTGGTCGGGATTTATGGCAATGTGGGCAGGTATTGCCACCAAGGAAGAAGCAGACAGAATGGTTAAGGAGCATATGCTGAATGAAAAAACATTTTGGGCACCTTATGGAGTTCGTACGCTTTCTAAGCTGGAAAAAATGTACTGCATTAAAAAGTCCGGAAATCCATCGTGCTGGCTTGGTCCTATCTGGGGCATTTCTAATTGGATGTGTTTTAAAGGGCTCATTGACTATGGCTTTGATAAAGAAGCAAAGCAGCTGGTGGAAAAAACCATACGTCTTTTTGGAGAGGATATAGAACGATGTGGAGAAATGCATGAATATTATCATCCTGATACAGGTGAGGGTGTGCACAATCAGGGATTTCAGAATTGGAATTTGTTTGTTAATAATATGATTGCATGGTATGAGAGAAGAGAACTCGTAAAAGAGTTTTAAAGAACGTTGGATATTTCTGCGCTTTTGGCGGAGTATTTATTGCAACAGACTATTTTGATGTATCCATCAATAGGGTTTCTGCTTGGTGATGTGTGGGAGGAATATTTAAAGCGCAGATGCCAGGAAGTTGATTATTTAGCAGATATTTTAAAATACGAAAAGGAAGTTTTGGTGAACAGATGATGAAAGACATATTTGAAGCTCCGTTTGTGGAAGAAATGAAAAAAATGACTGCCAATATGTACCGCTTAGGCTGGGACGAGAGGAACGGCGGTAACATAAGCTATATGTTAGATGAGGATGAAGTCGCCAAGTATCTGGATATTGAAAATGTAATACGCACAATCCCAATTGGATTCGAGGCAAAGTCACTTGTCGGCAAGATATTTATTGTAACAGGAACAGGCAATTACTTTAAAAATGTAGAATTTGACCCCGAGACAAATCTTGGTATTATCCGTATTGCAGAGGACGGCACTACTGCCGAGCTTCTGTGGGGATACAAAGACGGAAGCAAATTTACATCAGAATTACCTGCACATCTTATGAGCCATATGGCGAGACTCTCGGTTAATCCAGAAAACCGTGTTGTAATGCACTGCCATCCTACATATACGCTTGCTATGAATTATATACACGAGCTTGATGAA
>JAXJVM010000061.1:0-1880 GCA_036308515.1 Clostridia bacterium
GCTGAGGGCTGGCACACCAATGTGCCAGCCCTTTTCATATTATTTTTTTCTGCACAATTTCCAAATCTGAATCAACACGGTAGGAATCACCGCAAGAGCACCAATGGCTCCTACTTGTCCGCTCGTCAGGACTTCCACCGAAAACAATCCCTGCAGTCCCGGCACAAACAACACAAGAGCAAGGAGCGCCACACCGGCAAAGAAGGCACCGATGCTTGCTTTGTTTGTAGTAAACTTAAGTTTGAATACAGATTCCTCTCCCCGGCAGTTAAAGCCATGGAAAAGCCGTGAGAGTGTTAAGGTGGCAAATGCCATGGTACGTGCCATCTCGGCAGATTGCTGCAGTCCCATAAAATACGCCGCTACGGTTGCCCCTCCAATAAGCAAGCCCTGTGTGCCAATGGTTAGCAGGCTTTTTTTGTTGAGGATAGACTCCTTTGGATTTCTAGGGGGCTGGTTTAACAAATTATTTCGGGTAGGCTCCATGCCGATGGCAATGGCGGGTAAGCTATCCGTCAGCAAATTGATAAAAAGCAGATGCACCGCCATAAAGGGTACCGGCAGTCCCAGTAGTGAGGTCAGCAGTACTGTAAGAATGCCGGCAGTGTTGCCGGAAAGCAAAAATCCAATGGCATTTTTGATGTTGGCATAGACACCTCTGCCATTGATGACCGCCTTGACAATGGTTGCAAAGTTGTCATCCGTCAAAATCATTGACGCGGCATCCTTTGCCACCTCCGTACCGGTAATACCCATGGCGACGCCGATGTCTGCCCGCTTCAGAGCCGGGGCATCGTTAACGCCGTCGCCGGTCATGGAGACGATATTGCCCTTTTCTTGCCACATCCGCACAATCCGGATTTTATGCTCCGGAGACACCCGGGCATAGACCCGAATCCGTTCCAGCTTTTCTGCCAGTTCTTCGTCTGTCATAGCATCCAGTTCTGTGCCCTCTACGGCAATATCTTCCTCCTCCATGATACCGATTTGGGCGGCAATTGCCGCTGCGGTAATCTTATGGTCACCGGTAATCATCACGGTTTTAATGCCACCGCGCTTGGCATCCGCCACCGCCTGCACCGCCTCCGGTCTGGGAGGATCCATCATGGAAATCAGTCCCACGAAGGTGTAATCCTGTTCATCGCTATGGGCAATTTCGGTTTTCTCCCCGATACTGCGCATAGCAATGCACAGTACGCGCAGTCCTTTTTCGGATAGGCTTTGGTTTGCTTGAGTAATCTTTGCAATATCCTCCGGCGTAATGGGAACTACACCGTTCTCGGTCATGATATCGGTGACCCGATCTAAAATCACGTCCAGTGCACCCTTGGTACAAAGGATATTTTCATTTTCCATCCGGTGAACGGTACTCATGAGCTTGCGGTCAGAATCAAAGGCAATCTCTGCGATTCTGGGATGCTGACTGCGGTAGGATACCGCATCAATTCCAAACTTTGCCGCCATGGTCACAAGGGCAGTCTCGGTGGGATCTCCCAACTCCTTTCCCTCTACTACCTGAGCATCGTTCACTAAAATTGCCTCTTTGAGCAGCATATACTGGGCGTAATTGTTTAAGTCTAAGGTCTCCTGACGGAAGAATGCTCCGCCGGCATACATCTCCTGTACCTCCATGCGGTTCTGGGTAAGGGTACCGGTTTTATCGGAGCAGATAACCGAAACACATCCTAGGCTTTCCACTGCTTTTAAATCCTTGATAACGGCGTTTTCCTGGGCCATTTTTCCGGTGCCGATGGCAAGGACAATGGTGATAATAGAGCTAAGTGCCTCCGGGATTGCCGCAACGGCAAGTGCCACCGCAAAAAGCAGCGCATCAATCATCGGCATTTGGTTATACAGGGAAAGCCCAAAGACCAGTACAC
>JAXJVM010000062.1:0-32165 GCA_036308515.1 Clostridia bacterium
GGCTGACCTGAATCTGACCCTGACCGCCACCCAAAAACAGTTTATGGACGCCGAAGCAGACGAGGTTCTCTTTGGCGGAGCGGCAGGCGGCGGCAAGTCCTATGGTCAGCTGGCAGACGCTCTGGTGTATGCACTCAGGTACCCCGGCAGCCGCCAGCTGATTTTACGGCGCACCTTCCCGGAACTGGAGCATTCCATTATCTTTACCTCCCTGCAGTTCTTTCCTCCTAAAGCTGCCAAATACCGTGCCGCCAATCACACTTGGGAGTTCTGCAACAAATCACTCATTGAGTTTGGATATCTGGCGGCGGAAAAGGACGTTCTGCGGTATCAGGGTGCGGAGTATGACGTGGTGCGCTTCGACGAGCTCACCCATTTTACCGAGGAGCAGTATACCTATCTCCTGTCCCGAATCCGGGGGGTAAACTCCTATCCTAAGCAGATGAAATCCAGCACCAACCCCGGCGGTATCGGTCATGCCTGGGTGAAGCGCAGGTTTATTGACGGTGCCGAACCGGGGGAACTTCATCGGGACGCGGCAACGGGCATGAGCCGGATATTTATTCCCTCCTTTGTGCAGGACAATGTGTTTCTTATGCGCGCGGACAAAGATTATCAGAAGCGACTGGAGCTTCTGCCTGAAGCGGAAAAAAAGGCACTGCTTTATGGGCAATGGGATATCTTTGACGGTCAGGTTTTTGCAGAATGGCGCAACGACCCACGGGGCTACAAAACCCGCCGCTGGAGTCATGTGATTGCCCCCTTTGCCATTCCGAAGCACTGGCGCAGGTTCCGTACCTTTGACTTTGGCTATTCCAAACCCTTTGCGGTGTCCTGGTTTGCCGTGGACGAGGATGGCAGAGCCTATAATTACCGGGAGCTTTACGGCTGTACCGGAACTCCGGATACCGGAATACGATGGACGGCGCAGAGAATTGCCAAGGCCATCCGTGAAATTGAGGAAAGAGAGGAGCAGGGACAGACCATCTGCGGGTATGCTGACCCCGCCATCTGGAACGCCACCGGCTCTGCCGAGGGCAGTATAGCCGAAATGATGGAGCGTGCCGGAGTTTACTTTGAAAAAGGAAAGAACAACCGCCTGGCGGGGAAGATGCAGGTGCACTACCGCCTAGCCTTTGACGAAGAGGGCATTCCCATGCTCTACGTCTTTGACACCTGTAAACACATGATACGCACCCTGCCCCAGCTTCGCTATGATTCGGTAAACCCCGAGGACGTGGACACGCGGCAGGAGGATCACCTCTATGATGCTATGAAGTATTTTCTCATGAGCGACCCCATTGGGCCCCGAGAGGCACCTAAGTCTGCAACCGTGGAGTATAACCCTCTGGCAGAGGATACCCTTCGGGACTATGAGCGCTTTGTACTGCCGTGATGCACTTATTTTCGCACACAAAAAGACCGCCCATCGGCGGTCTTCTTTATTGCGGTCCCGTCTTTTCTTACGCAATGCTTATTCTTCAAATTCAAACATATCTGCGTTGCGCTCCTGAAAGAGCTTGTAGACTGCGGACAACAACTCCGGGTCTTCTACCTGTTCCAGGCAATCCTCTTCCTTCTCCTTATGAATCAGGAAAATTACCACCTCGGTGACCACTTCCTCGTCATCATCATAAGGAATGCAAATCACGTAATCCTTGCCCTTATACTGGACGGTGTCCAGATGCTCAAAGGTGACGGTGTTGCCGTCCTCGTCAATCAAGTCAACCAAATGCTGGCTTTCCGGTAATTCAGCCATAAAATTATCCTCCTTTTTTCAGGCATCTTATGCCTTGATGCTGTCAAGGTAGCCCTGCAGAATATAGGCAGCGGAAACGCTGTCTACACTATCCTTACGCTTCTGCCCCCGGACGTTGGTTTCATTCATGAGATGATGCGCCGAAACGGTGGTAAGCCGCTCGTCCCATAGAATAATGGGAAAGTCCTCCCCAAGCATTTGGGTCAGCACCTGGGCAAAAGCTTTGGTTTTTTCTCCTCTGGGGCCAATGGTTCCGTTCATGTTCTTAGGAAACCCTAAAACAATCCGCTCTGCACCATGCTCCTGCACCAGCCGAATGGCGTGGTCTGCCACCTTCAGCATATTCTTCTCTTTGCAGTGTGGCAGGGAGGTTGCCCCAAACCCCAAAGGGTCCGAAATGGCAAACCCGGTTCTGCTGTCTCCGAAATCAATCCCCAATATCCGCATAGTTCTACCTCAAATTCTTAATTCTTTGATTATTGTACCACAAACTAGAAAAAGAATCAATAGCCTAAAATGCTCCTTGCATATTTATTCCCAATCGTTTACAAAGACACAAAAAGGGATACCCTTTCGGGTATCCCTTTGATGACTTGAGTTGCCTCAAAGATTAATCCAGAATGGATTATTTACCAAGAGTAGCACTAGCATTGATGGTGTAATCAAACTCAAGAGCCTTGTAGATTACGATATCAATTGCATCGCCGTCATACTCATATGCAAATGCATAGTCGAGCAGACAATCAGTGTTATCAGTACCAAGCTTGAACTCCTCAATACCAAACGCATCATCCTCGTAGTCAACCTTAATATACTTATCAACGTTGTTCTTGGTAATATCCTCGTTCACATAAGCTTCGGAGAAGGAACCAACATAGAGCTGCTTCTTCTCGGTCAGGTTAGGATCGATAACGTAAACGTTTGCATTCTCAGCATCAGCAGCAGAGATGGAGCCCTTAGATACACCATTCAGAGTCAGGTTCAGGTTACCTCTGTTAGAGATAGAGGAAACTGCACCAAATACGGTGGAAGACTTGCCGGTAAGAGCCGGGCTAGCACCGTTGGTTACACCAGCAGTTGCAGTCCGAGCGGTGTAGTCCATGATTTCGTTTGCAGCAGTAATTACACCGTTGCTTACGTTCAGCTGGAATACGTCACCGCGCTTAGCGTTGGTCTTAGTAATGGTCTTCAGGTCGGTAGCGGTGGTAGCAGTCTGGAGTTCACCGTTCATGTAGAACTCAACAACCCAAGCATCGTTACCATTTACCTTGGTCTCGCCAATGCTGTTGATAACAGCAACGTTAGCAGAAGGAGCGATTTCGCCGGTGGTGTTCAGGATAACCAGAGCCTTTGCAGCACCTTCAGCGGTATCAAATGCAACATATGCATAGTCACCTTCTACCAGGTCAGCACCCTTAACTACTCTGGAGTAGTCAGAGCTTGCCTTAGTAGCGCTTTCACCATACTGTACGGTACCACCGTCTACTGCATTGGTAATGTAGAATACATAGGTATCCTCGTCGATTTCAACGCCATCAATTTCCATGTCGTCTGCATCGTAAGCATCTGCGATGTATTTGCCATCCTCAATTTCAGAAGCGCTCTTAAGGAACATATCCTCTTCTTCGTCAGCAGACTGCGCAAAGGTAACAGCAGTAATCTGACCCTGAGAGTTAGAGGTGTAAGAGATCAGCTTGGTAGCCAGAGCCGTAGCCAGCTTCTCAGTGTTAGTCTGAGTAAGCTCTTCTACGTTAACAGAGAAGTCACCATCATCAGTGGTATCATCGGTACCAGACAGGGTTTTTGCCAAACCAGCATCAACAACATTCAGGTTGATCAGGTCAACATTGGTAGCTGCCAGCTGTGCTTCATAAAGAGCACCGGTCTTGTCAAGCAACAGAACCTTTACAGCGGGCTTGCCCCAAGTATCGGTAGAATCGCCAGCTGCATCCAGAACAAATGCGTAATTGTCGCCAGCAGTGGTAGAAACGCCTTCAACTACTACATCGTCGTCCAGAGCAACGAGCTTGCCATAAGCGTCGATATAGAATCTACCGGAGTCACCAGGCTGCAGACCGCCAGACGGATACTTGTTAGAAGCTACTTCGTAAACGTTACCGTCGGACAACTGAATATCGCCATCGGAACGAACAGCAGCTACATAACCGTCAACATAGTTGCTCTCAGACAGAACAGTTGCGGTGGTGTAGTCAATACCTACGCCATCAACAGCCAGAATGGTCAATACATCCCACTTGTTCAGTTCGGTGTAATCAACAGCTTCGCCATCCTTGGTCAGTTCAATAATCTTGCTGGTATCTTCAGCATCAAACTTCAGATAAGGCAGGTTCTTGAGACCCTTAAATGCGCCATTGCTATCGATGGACGGAATGGAAACACCGTTCAGGAAGGAAATCTGACCATTGGTAGCAGCCTTGTTTACTACTGCAGTAGTAGCAATCTCAACCTTAACTACTTCATAACCAGCGTCTTTCGCAGTGTCAACCAGGGTAACCTTACCAGTCAAGTTGTTGGTATTGTCGGTGGTAATATAATTTTCACCGCCAAAGATCTCATCCAAAGTGGTAGAAGCAAGCTTCACGCCGTTGAAGATAACGGTGTAGTTTGCAGCAATAGTCAAAGGAGTCTTGCTGCCATTTTCCTTCTCATAGTAGATAGTGCTGGTCTTACCTTCTGCACCTACGGACAGGCTCTGATAGGTATCAACATCGAAGGATGCTTCGGTGTTAGTAGCGCTATCCTTAGCAATAGCAACCAGAGTATAGGTACCATTGTTGTTCTTCTTAGCATAAGCGTTTACAGCATAACCCAGCAGAGGATCAGCGTCTACATCGCCCTGATAAGGATCAATAGAAACATATCCATTCAGATAGTTGGTATTTACTTCATCACTGCTCAGAGTGATTTCAACCTTCTTCTCGATTTCCAGATCGATGCCGTTGCTGTAGCTATTCGCGGTAACAGTACCGTTAGCCTTAACCAGCTTCAGGTTACGGCTCAGCAGAGTGGTGTAAGCCAGACCGTTGTTGCCGTCATAGATCATGTAAGTTGCATCTTTACCGTAGGAGTATTTGTCCATAACAGGAGTGTCGATTGCATTGTAAACCATCTGTGCAACCATACCTCTGTTAGCTTCAACACCGGTAGAGCCGCCAACTACGCCGTCCAGAACTTTGTAACGCTGTGCAGCGGTCAGATAACCGGTAGGATAACCACCGTTGTCAGCTGCAAACAGGTTGTAGCCCAGGGTCTCCATGAGCATCTTAACTACCTGCTCATACAGTACGTTGTCGTCGGGGCCAAAGTTACCATCGCCGTAACCATTAACAATGCCCTGACCTGCAGCCTGAGCAACATAACCGGAAGCCCAGTGGCTGGAAGGAACATCGGCGAACGGGGTAGTGGTCTGGCTTGCAGCGTTCATACCCTGAATTCTGCAAACGATTGCTGCTACCTCAGCTCTAGTAATGGTATCAGCAGGTCTGAAGTCCATTTTGCCGTCATTGTCTGCATCGTCACCGGTCAGGATGCCGAGTGCACTTAACGTTTCGATTGCTTCAGCATAAGTGTCAGTAGAAGCTACATCGGAATAAGTCTGAGCAAAAGCTACAGTACTAACCAGCATAGCGAAAACTGCTACCAAAGCAATTACCTTTTTGAGATTTCTCATTCTCAAATCCTCCTTAAAATATAAATTTTAATTTTTTTTCTACCCTAATGCTACGGCTTCACCTTGTACCGCAGCGTTCCTCGCCAGCAGTGCCTGCCTGAAGAGACAATCCACCCACTAACTTAGACAAATTATATCACTAAAACGGGTGAAATGTCAACATTTAATTTGTTTTTTAATGGTTTTGTAACAAAGTAGCCAAAAAGACTTTGTCCCAAAAGCCCCGTTTACGTGATTCTCCCAGAAATCCGTTTTTAAGCCAATTGCGCTTATTATCAAGGATTCCCGCAGGGGACAGAGTACAGCAATGCGCCTTTGCTGTGCACATAAGTACTCCATTCTAGGTATGGCATATTATAATACCGATTTGCAATTCTGTCAACCCCTTTCGCAAAAATAATTGTATTTTTGTGAAGATTGTGCTATGCTATGTATATTAAACCACAATTAGAATAGCAATTTTGTTAACGGTGCCGGATTTAAGTTTACAAAATCGCCATATTATTGCCATACACAATCTATTAGACGCAAAAGTTTCAAAAACGTTCCCGGAAAAGGGCAATGAATTAATAATGAATGAATAAACTGGTGTATAATATAATAAGGTAGAAATTCATGAAAGGAGGAAGAAGTATGGCATTCATTCTGCGGCTCTGGCAGGAAAGTCAGGTACGGCGTTTGTTCGCATGGCTGGCAGATACATTGCTCCCCCGGGCAAAGGCGCTGCTGAAAAATAGCTTGCTCTGGGAGCTTTGGCTATGGGTGGACAGGCATATTATGCAAAGCCGGGTGGTTCAGGTATTTATCGACCCGGTGCATCTTGCCAATGCCTACTGGGCAAGCGCCTTTCACAAAGCAAGTGCCCTGCTGATTCGCAGGCTGTCTTTGCACACGCCCAAGGCACTTTTACCCTGGAATAGCCTGTGCATCGGAGGGTTTCTGGCGACAATGCTGCTGATTCCCGACGGTTTTTATACGGATTTGCTTCTTTTATGTTTGTTTCTAATCCCCGGAGTCTTTTATTTCTCCCATCACTCCCAGCTCCGCACCGGCATCTTCTTTGCGTTTGTAAACCTGGTTTTGATCCTGTTCTGGGGACTTCTCACCCTGGTTCTGCCGGGGCAAGCAGTACACTCTATGACCTACCTGCTTTTGGGTATTGATTTTTTCTTTCTGGTATCGCTGGCAATTCGCAGCGAACCGGATTTTGTAACAACCCTGCGGTGCATCTATGGGATTTTGCTGATTTTATGCGCTGTGGGGCTTTGGCAGCAGGACGTAAGCAGTGCCATCGCCCGCGGCACCTTTCCCGACGGGATTGCTTTTGGGGAAATCATTGTCCTTTTGTTCCCCTTTGCCTTTATTGCCCCTATGACCTTTGCATCCAAGCCAAGGCGCATCGTGTATCTGCTGACCCTTTTGATGCTGACCTTTTCTGTAGTGACGGCAACCCATTCCCGCGCGGCACTGGTTGGGTTTTCGGTGGAGTTTTTATTGCTGATTCTGCTAATTGACTGGCGGTATCTGCCGATTCTGTTAGTGCTCGCACCGGTGATGACCGACACCGCCGTGGAAAATATTATTGAAATGTGGACGCTGCCCAAGTCCTACGGCAGCTTTGCCGCCAACCTGTTTTATAGCTTCCAAGATTTCTGGAAGAACGGCTTCGGCATCAGTCAATCGGCCTTTCTGAATTTTTACAGTACCACGGCACTCCACGCACCCACAGGGCAGGGCATCCTTCAACTGCCCATTGCCATTAGTCCGGTGTACTTCAGCTTTATTCTGGAGCTGGGATTATTGGCGTTATTTCTCTTTCTGGTGTATCTGCTGCGAATGGCACACAACACCCTGACCTCCATTTTTACCGCTCCCCGGGAGTTTCGCAGTTATTTTGCGGCAGGGTTTGCGGTTTTGGTTGGAATCTCAGTCTCATCTTTGCTGGAATCCACCTTTTTCTCGCCCCGAACGTTGCTGACCTACTGGGGGATGTTGGGGATGATTCGGGCAGTGCGAATTCTCCGCTACGGCATTGACAAAGAACCCAAAACATTGTAGAATATTTTTATTAGACATACGTACAAATCACTTTGGAGAGGATGTGTATTATGGCAATCTGGAACAAAAAATTTGAATCCATGCCCCGGGAGGAGTTGACCAAGTGGCAAAGCGAGCATCTCTGTGACACGGTAAAGCGTGTATACGAGCATGTGGCACCCTATCGGGAAAAGATGCAGGCTATCGGCTTGGAACCCGGCGATATCAAGGGGGTTGAGGATTTGCACAAGCTGCCCTTTGTCAACAAGCAGGATTTGCGTGACAACTTCCCCTATGGCTATTTTGCCATTCCCATGGACGAGGTCACCGAAATTCACGCTTCCTCCGGAACCACCGGCAAGCAAACGGTGGTGGGCATGAACAACCATGACGTGGGTATCTGGGCGGAGATTTGTGCACGGGCAATGACCGCTTACGGCGTCACCAAGGAATCCGTGGTACATACCGCATATGGTTTTGGGTTGTTCACGGGGGGCTTTGGTGCACACTACGGTGCTCTGAAAATTGGTGCACGCGCTATTCCGATTTCCAGCGGTAATTCCCGCCGGCAGATTCAGATTATGAAAGATTTTGGCAGTACCTTTCTTGCCTGCACCCCGTCCTATGCCTTGTCTCTGGCAGAGACCATGACCGAAATGGGCTACACCAAGGATGACCTGAAGCTGGAGGGCGGTGCCTTTGGCGCGGAGCCATGGACACCCCAGATGCGCAAGGAGCTGGAGGACAAGCTGGGTATTAAGGCCTATGATATCTACGGCTTGAGCGAGATTATGGGTCCGGGTGTTTCCTATGACTGCTGCTGCCAGGACGGTATGCACATCAACGAGGATCACTTTATTCCGGAAATCATTGACCCGGACACCGGCGAGGTTCTGCCTCCGGGCAGCGTGGGCGAACTGGTATTTACCTGTATCACCAAACAGGCGTTTCCGCTCATTCGGTACCGTACCCACGACATTACCTCCCTGAACTATGAACATTGCTCCTGCGGCAGAACCTTTGTCCGCATGAGCAAGCCCATGGGTCGCAGTGATGATATGCTGATTATCCGCGGCGTGAATGTGTTCCCCTCTCAGATTGAGGAGGTGCTCATGAACATGGAGGAAACCCAGCCTCACTACCAGCTGATTGTAGACCGCAAGGACAACAAGGACACCCTGGAAGTATTGGTAGAGGTTTCCGAGGACTTCTTTACCGACCAGATCAGCGCCCTGGAGGCTACTGCCAAGAAGGTACAGAACAATCTCATGACCATTCTGGGGCTGAAAGCGGACGTAAAGCTGGTAGAGCCCAAGAGTATTGCCAGAAGCGAGGGCAAAGCGGTTCGGGTTATTGATAAGCGCACCTTATATACAAAATAAGACGTTTGATTGTAACACCAAAGAAAAGAGGGATCTTGTATGAATGAAAATACCAATTTTTCTGCTGAGGCGCGGAAGAAACGTTTGCAGCAGCAGCGAAAGCAGCGCAGGTTTTACCTGCTTTGCGCTTTGGCAGTGATACTTGTGGCAGTGGTAGTGGGCGTTGGGGTGTCCTCCTGCCAGGGTCACGGCGAAGAATCGGCAAAGTCGGTATCCGGTGAACGTATTCCGGAGCCTACGCCAACACCCAGACCTGCACCGGAGATTCCTCCGGCGTCGGAGCAGAATGACCTGATGAAGATTGCCATCAATGCCCAGGGAACAGAGCAGAAAATTTGTTACCTGACCTTTGACGACGGTCCCACCACCGAGGTGACTCCTGCGGTGCTGGACGTGCTAAAGCAATACAACGTGAAGGCGACCTTTTTTATGCTGGGCAAGATGATTGAGCGAAACCCTGAACTGGCAAAACGGGTCTATGACGAAGGGCATTTGCTGGCAAATCATTCGTATTCCCATGACTACGGGGCGTTGTATGCCTCCGGCGACAGCTTTCTAGGGGAAATTGAAAAGACCACCGGGCTGATTCAAGGCGTTACCGGGGAAGAGCAACCCTTTAAGCTGATGCGGTTCCCCGGCGGCAGCCACAATGCCGGTTCTTACGCCGCCCAGAAGCAGCAGTACAAGCTGCTGCTGCAGGAAAAGGGTTACTACTATGCCGACTGGAACTGCCTGAATGGTGACGCTGAGGGGAGTTCCCGGACTGCAGAGCAGCTTTTGGCACGGGTGAAGGAGACTTCCGGCGCGCAGAATATTGTAGTGCTGATGCATGACGCCGCCACCAAAAAAACTACCGCGGACGCCCTGCCGGCAGTGATTTCGTATTTGCAGGAGCAGGGGTACATCTTTAAGCGCCTGGACGAAATCAAGTACTACGGCGGTGAGAACGCGAAAACCGACCCGGACGTGATACTATAACAAGCGTAACGCTTGACCCAATGCCGAGCAAGCTTGTGGAAAAGATTGGAGACAGATTGCGGAGCCGGTAGCAATGGAAGAGGATGGCACATCATCATGAACTACACAAATATTTTACCCGGGGTTTTTCTGTCCCGGCCTAATCGGTTTATTGCCCATGTGGAGATAGACGGCACGGACACTGTCTGCCATGTGAAGAACACCGGAAGATGCCGGGAGCTCCTGGTTCCCGGGGCGCAGGTCTGGGTGCAAAAGTCGGACAATCCCCTGCGTAAGACCGCCTATGACCTGATTGCGGTGAAAAAGGGCACACGCATGATTAACATGGACAGTCAGGTTCCCAACAAAGTCTTTGCCCAATGGGCGGAGACCCACATTCCGGGGTTGACACTCCTGAAAGGCGAGCAGAGATTTGGAGATTCCCGATTGGATTTTTATCTGGAAACGGGGAATTCACGGATATTTGCCGAGGTCAAGGGCGTGACCCTGGAGGAAGACGGGATTGTCCGGTTTCCCGATGCGCCCACAGAGCGCGGTGTGAAGCATCTTCGGACGCTGATGCAGTGTCTGGAGGAGGGGTATGATGCCTGGGCGGTATTTCTTATTCAGATGGAGGGGATTCGTTATTTTACCCCCAACGACGCCACCCACAAAGAATTTGGCGACACCCTGCGGCAAGCGGCACAGGCAGGGGTGAAGGTTCTGGCGCTGGAATGCGCAGTCACCCCGGACAGCATTACCGCCGTCAAGGAAGTGCCCATTGTTTTATGAAAATTTTTGTCAACATAAAAACCGACTCCCGAGGTACAATAACCTCGGGAGTTGATATTTTATGAAAAAGAAACGACCCATTCTCGGCCCGGCAGAGCGGGAGGACGAAAACGGTGCGCCGTTGTTTGATTTAACCAACGCCGCCTGTTCTACGGAATGTACCGGTCTGATCCAGGTTCTCCCCACCTCGGAGGAGGAACTGGAAAGCTATAACCGCGTGTATAATTATACACTGGACAAATAGCAAGGGGCTGTCTCACTAAAAAGTGAGGCAGTCCCTTCACTTCGCCTCCCTTGTGAAAGGGAGGCTCTTTCTTACATTACTTATCCTTCAGTTTCTTTTCTAATTCACTGATTCTATATTTCAAAAAAGAGATTTCCTCGTTCACCTCGCGGAAGCTCCAACGAAGGGCTGCCGTGGTAATAACACAGACAAAGAAAGCTGATAAAAGGGAACTTCTGCAGTTTATCAAAAAGCTTATCAATTCCGCCTGTCTTGGATATTCAAAGGAACCCCACAACCGAATTTGTACCCCTGCCAGTAAAATAAATAGCACTATATCAACAATATAGAATAGATACATTGTTTTCTTCATATGTTTTCTCCTTTATCACATAAACAATCGTACAATATCGTTATAGGTCGCGTAGACCATCAGCAGCAGAAGGAGAACTAGCCCGGCAGCGTGCACCCAGCCTTCCTTTTCCGGTGGGATGGGTTTGCGGAAAATCACTTCAATAAAGGTAAAGAAGATTCTGCCTCCGTCCAAAGCTGGAAGAGGAAGCAGGTTCATAATCCCGATATTCACTGCCAAAAACGCCGCAAAGAACAGGAAGTCCAACCAGCCGCTTTTGGCAACGGTGGTCATGGCTCCCACAACACCCACAGGTCCTGACAGGTCGCTCAGTCCTGCCTGACCCTTAAGCAGCATCCCCAAAGACACAAACACCAGTTTGACCATCCAGACCGTCTGGAAAAACGCCTCATGAAGAAGACCACCGATGCTTGCCGGCTTTACCGCTATATTAAAGCCAACAATATAGCCCTTACTGCCGTCTTGATAGGTGGTTTGCATAGGGGTAAAGCTTTGGGTAAATTTCTCGCTGCCCCGACGGACGGTAAGTGTTGCCTCTTTTGCACCGTTCTGGGACAGTTCAAAGCTCAAATCCTGGCGAATGTGTACGGTTTTGCCGTTAATAGCCACAATTTTATCCCCCGGCTGCAGAAATGCCGCCGCGGAAGATTCCGGATTGACACTCTCCACTGTGGTGGAGGGAATACCGCCGCCGGAAATTGCAGAGCCGATTGTCAGGCAGAGCACTATCACAAAGCCCAGAAGCAGGTTCATTCCGGCACCTGCCGCCAGAATGAGAATCCGGGGCAGGGGTCTCTTTTTGCGGAAGGCACCCTCTGCGTCACTGTCATCGTCCTCGCCCTCCATCTGGCAAAAGCCGCCCACGGGAATAGCACGGATGGAGTAAAGGGTCTCCTTACCCTGCTTCTTCCAGAGAGCAGGCCCCATGCCAATGGCAAACTCGTGCACGGTGACACCGAAGATGCGCGCGGTGATAAAATGTCCTAGTTCATGAACAAAAATAATCACCGAAAATATCAGAATGGCACCGATGATGGTAAGTACGGTCATAATCTAGCCTTCTTTCTAACTCATAATCAGTATCGCTGATTTTGCAGCATAATTTGTGTTAGCGACTTTATTAGGCGGCAGTGCCGCCGGTACATCTTCATGATCGCAAGCCTTGCTTGCGAATTTCTGCATCAATGTCTATCAATTCCTCCACGGTGGGATTAGAATGGTTCTGCCATTTTGCCATGGTACGATCCACATGGTCAGCAATATCCAAAAATCCAATACGATCCTCCAGAAAGGCACCCACTGCTACCTCGTTGGCGGCATTTAGCACCGTGGGCATAATGCCCTCCTGTCTGCCTGCCTCTTTGGCAAGGGCGAGACACCGGAAGGTCTCTTCATCAGGCTCATAAAAGGTGATTTTTCCCAGAGCCGCAAAATCCACACGCTGCTCCATGGCCGGGAGCCGATTGGGGTAAGTAAAGGCATACTGAATAGGATGTTTCATGGAGGGTTTGGACATTTGCGCAATGACACTGTGATCCACAAATTCCACCATGGAATGGATAATGCTTTCCCGCTGCACCACCACCTCAATGTCGTCAATTGCTACGTCAAAGAGCCAGCGCGCCTCGATGATTTCCAGACCCTTGTTCATCAAGGTAGCACTGTCAATGGTAATCTTGGCGCCCATACTCCAATTGGGATGCTTGAGTGCCTGTGCCTTGGTCATTTTCGTCAGTTCCTGACGCTTTTTGCCGAAGAACGGCCCACCCGACGCCGTCAGCAGCAGCTTGTGTATCTCGCCGTGCTTGCCTGCCTGCAGGCTTTGGAAGATAGCACTATGCTCACTGTCCACCGGCAGCAGCCGTACCTTATGCTTCTCCACCGCCTGAGTGAAGATGCTTCCGGCAGTAACCAGGGTTTCCTTATTAGCAAGGGCAATGTCGATGCCTGCCTCCACCGCCCGGAGGGTAGGCACCAGCCCGGCAAAACCCACAATGGCGGACAGAACCATATCCGCGCCAGTTTCCGCCGCCAGATAGCAAAGCCCGTCCTGTCCGGAGAGGATTTTGCAGTCCGTATCTGCCACGGTGGCAGCCAATTCTTTGGCGAGGCTTTCCTCCGGTACCGCCGCAAAGGCAGGGGAAAACTTTCGGATTTGTGCTTCTAACAATTCCAGATTCCGATTGCCGGAAATACCCACAACTTCAATGTCATATCGCCCTTTCAGCTCTTGAACCACCTCAAGAGCCTGTGTGCCGATAGAGCCAGTTGACCCTAGAATCACCAGTTTCATGGTTGACTACTCCTTTTAGTTTATGTATTGCCAAGGTTCTCTATACCAGAATTCCCAGCTGATGCAGGAAGAGGAACAACATCGGCGCCACTAAAATAATACTATCACATCGGTCCAAAATGCCGCCGTGACCAGGCAGCAGGTTTCCGAAATCCTTGATTTGATACTGGCGCTTGATAAGCGACGCCACCAGGTCACCCACTTCTGAAATGACTGCACAGATCAGTCCCATGAAAAACAGCCTGAAAAGACTGAAATGACCGCCACCCAAAGCATCCGCAAAGCCTAAGTTCACCACAATACCGAAAATCAAAAAGCTGATGCCACAGCCCACAATGCCGCCTACCGCACCTGCGACCGTCTTTTTGGGACTAATGGAGGGACATAGCTTGGTTTTGCCGCAGGCACAGCCCACAAAGTAGGCGCAGCTATCGGTCATAAAGGCACCGATGAACACCAGCCAGATATAGAACCGTCCCAACTCCATATCCCGGATATAAATAATATGGGAGAGAAAGTAGGGAATATACACCAATCCCATAACCAGCAGGGAAAGATACATCCAGTTGGTTTTCTTGTGGTCAAGGAGCATCATGACAAAGAGCACCCCAAAATAAATATAAAGCAGGGTCTGAATCAAACCGATGCTCATCCAGGTGCCAAGAGGAATCAGCAAACACGCCAAAAACCCCATGGCACAAAGGGGCTTCTGCTCCCAGAGTCCCACCGCTTTGTAGTATTCCTGCATACCCACCAGGGATGCCAGCATCACCGCCAGCGTTACCGCCCAGACGGGACTGAACAACACAAGTAAAATCAGCGGCAAACCAATCAACGCCGTGAGGATTCTCTGTTTCATTCCTTGACACCTCCAAACCGTCTGTCGCGGTTCTGAAAATCATAAATCGCGCGCTGCATATCCGTTTCTTTAAAATCCGGCCAACAGATGTCGCTGTACCAGAACTCCGCATACGCCGCCTGCCAGAGCATAAAGTTGGAAAGCCGCTTTTCGCCGCTGGGGCGAATAATCAGATCCACCTCCGGCAGGTCTGCCATATCCAGATAGGAGGCAAACGCCGATTCGTCCACCTCATCGGGCATGCACTTTCCTGCCAGCACATCTGCGCAAAGTCTGCGGCTCGCCCGGACAATCTCGTCTCTGCCACCGTAGTTCAAGGCGATGTTCAGCACCATGCCGGTACCGGAGGCAGTCACCTCCTCGGCATGGTGAATCGCCTGCTTAATTTTCTCGCTCAGAGGAATAATGTCACCGCTGATTTTCAATTTCATATTTCTGCCCCGAAACTTTTCTTCCACCTGCAGAAGGTAGTCATAGAGCAAATCCATGAGCGCGTCAATTTCTTTTTGGGGACGGGACCAGTTCTCGGTGGAAAAGGCATAGACCGTCAGTGCCTTAACCCCCAGAGCGTTACAGTAATCGCAAATACTTTCCAGAATATCCGCACCGCGCTTATGCCCGGCACTCCGGGGCAGACCCCGGCGCTTTGCCCATCTGCCGTTGCCGTCCATAATCACGCCGATATGCTGTGGAATCCGGCTTTTGTCCAGTTGTATTTCCTTGGCTTTTCTTTTGAAAAACATACGCCTTGTCCCCTTCTATACAACATAGGGAATAGAAACACCCTGTCTCTATTCCCCATAGGTTTATACCTCTAAGATTTCCTTTTCCTTGGCGGCAACGATACCGTCAATTTCCTTCACAAACTTGTCGGTCATCTTCTGAATCTTCTCTTCCAGATCCTTCAGATCGTCCTCGGTAATCTCGTTGGCTTTCTTCTGCTTTTTAAATCCTTCAATGGCGTCACGACGAATGTTGCGGATGGCAACCTTTGCCTCCTCGCCGCGCTTGGAAACACCCTTGCTGAGTTCCTTTCTGCGTTCCTCAGTCAGAGGCGGAAAGTTCAGACGAATGACCTTACCGTCGTTGTTGGGCGTAAGACCGATATCAGATGCCAAAATGGCCTTTTCAATCTCCTTCAGCACCGACATATCCCAGGGCTGAATCACGATGGTTCTCGCCTCAGGAACGGAAACTGTACCCACCTGGGTCAGGGGTGTTGCCGCACCGTAGTATTCTACCGTAATTTTATCCAGAACCGCCGGATTGGCACGTCCTGCGCGGACTGCCGCCAGGTCGCCCTCCAGGGAACCGATTGCTTTTTTCATTTTGCTTTCTGCGTTTTGCATGATTACATCACCTTTCTATTCGAAATTTTAACGGCTGACTACCGTGCCGATTCCCTCACCCATAACCGCACGGGTAATGTTTTCCGGGTCGTTGAGCCCGAACACCAGAATCGGAATATTGTTATCCATACAAAGGGAGGTCGCCGTGGAATCCATGACACCCAGTCCCTTATTGAGTACATCAATAAAGCTCAGAGAATCGAACTTCTTGGCATCGGGGTTCAGGTTGGGGTCACTGTCGTAAACGCCGTCCACCTTTTTTGCAAGCAGAATCACTTCTGCGTCAATCTCTGCCGCACGGAGTGCCGCCGTGGTATCGGTAGAGAAGAAGGGGTTACCCGTGCCGCAGGCAAAGATGACCACTCTGCCCTTTTCCAGATGCCGTGCCGCCTTCAAGCGGATATAAGGCTCTGCAATCTGGCGCATTTCGATGGCGGTCTGTACCCGGGTGGGTACGTCCAGTTGTTCCAGCGCATCCAGAAGCGCCAAAGAGTTGATAACCGTTGCCAGCATACCCATATGGTCTGCACGGGAACGATCCATACCTTCGCCGGTTCTGCCCCGCCAGAAGTTGCCGCCGCCTACAACCACTGCGATTTCTACTCCCATATCGGAGCAATCCTTGATTTTCTCGGCAATGGCGTTGATGGTGGGCTGATCCAGACCGAAGCCTTTGTCGCCGGCAAGTGCCTCACCGCTGATTTTAAGCATAATTCTCTTGTACTTGGGCTTTTTCATACACGTATCTCCTTTGTTTTATTCTATATACATCTATTCTACCAATCCGGGGGCAGAGGAAGTACTGCCTGTGCCTGTGCTTGTACCGGAACTGCTGCCGGAGGTCTTGGTAGACGATCCGGACGAGCTGCTCCCGGAAGAGGAGCTGCTACCGGAGCTTGTACTACCGGAGGAACTTCCCGAACTGCTGCCAGAGGACTTGCTGCCTGACGAGCTGCCTGAAGAACTGCCGGAACTGCCGGATGAACTGCCCGAACTGCCGGATGAACTGCCGGAAGCACGTGTAGCACTTGCCGTAGCAGAGGGTGTGGCAGTGGCACTGGCCGTGGCTGACGGTTTCACAGATTCCGTCTCCGCCTCTAAAATGGTAATCCGATCGGTGAGGAGTTGGTTTTCCTCCCGAAGCTTTTGATTTTCGCGCTCTAAGGTGCCCTCGTCCGGCTGACCCTTGGCGTCCTGTATCATCACCTGGAAGGAGCAGGCAAAGGATGCCAGAAATACCCCGGCGATGATAAACAAAATCCCAAACACCGTCAGAACCTTTCTGCCCTTTGCGCCCTTCTTTTTCTTCACAGGCGTTTCTACCTTTCTCATAGCAAACGAATCCTTTCTCTGTGATTTCCCCAATTATTGTTCAATCATAATCTCTCCCAATGCGCCCAGATTCAGGATACCGCCACAAAGCAGCATCATAATCACACCGGCAATCAGAATACCTGCCAGAATCGCCGGCAGTGCGTACTTCATGCGAATATCCAACAGGGACGCAATCATGGAACCCGTCCATGCCCCGGTAGTGGGAAAGGGAATGGCGACAAAAACTAACAAAGCTCCTGCCGTTGCCTTTTTCAAGTTCTGGGCTTTCCGGGAGGTTCTCTCCTCCAGCCAATGAGCGAACTTTCCGAATAGCCGGGTTTTTTTCAGCCATTTCACCAGGGGACGGAATGCCAGCATAACAAAGGGCACCGGCAAGAAGTTACCGATGACCGAAAGCACATATGCCGCCGCAATGGCACTAACTCCTTCCAGATTGGCAAAGGCATAAATCATAGCGCCCCTGATTTCCGAAACCGGAACCAAAGAAAGGAAAAAAATCCACGCAAACTTTGACAGCATATTTTGTACCTCACACGTATCTTATTCTTACCTATCAGTATAGCATAAACCTTGCCGGTTTTCAAGAAAAATTTCTATCTTCTGCGGCGCGGCAGATTTCGACGGTTTTTCCGGTTTTTTGCACGCTTGAACTCCTGCCAGAGACGGTAAAAGAACAGAAGAATCACAATCCCCAGAACTGCCAAAATGCCATAAGCCAAAATTCGTACCAGGAGAAAGCTCCACAACCAGTCTCCCAGTGCCATAGCCGGCCAGAAGAAGCTGCGCTCTACTGCCACAATGGTAACCAGATTGCCGCTACCCAGTTCCTGTCCGTTATGGAGTACCGTTAGCGAAGCAACGGTTTGCCCCTCGCTGAGGGGGGCATAAAGGGCTTCCGGCAGATTCAGCTGGATTTCCAGCTCCGACCTCTCCGTACCCTTAGGAACCACCACCGAAATAGCCTCGGCTGCCGCCAGCGTCACCGTGTCCTTGCTGGCACCGTACTTGACCTTGCTCTCCCCCAGCAGTTCCCCTTGGGAAACGCCGCGGAGGGTTTGGTAGTTTTCAAACCCGTAGTCCAGCATACGGATGGAGTCCTTATGGGAGGCGGTCACGTCCTTGCCGTTAAAGAGTACCGCAATCAGTTCCATACCGTTACGCTTGGCAGAGGAAACCAGACAGTTTCCGGCCTGAGAGGTTGTGCCGGTTTTGATACCGGTAGCACCCTTATAGGCATAGTCTAGGTAACGCATGGTGGAAATCAGACCGTTGGTATTGATGTAATACCGCTCTTTTTCAGTCTTATTGGTGGGAGGAATTTTAATATGTGCAATGTCCACGATATTCCGGAATACATCACTGTCCATGCCTGCCCGGGCAATCTTTGCCATGTCAGCAGCGGTGGTGTAGTGGTTCTCGTCATGGAGCCCATGAGGGTTCGCAAAATGAGTGTCACTCAGCCCCAGTTCCGCCGCACGGGCGTTCATCTTATCCACAAATGCCTCCGGGCTGCCTGCCAAATGGTAGGCAATCGCCATGGCAGCGTCATTACCTGAGGGAATCATCAGTCCCCACAACAAATGCTGAAAGGTGAGTACCTCTTCGGCTTTTAGTGCCATGTTACTGCCGTCCGGGTCCAGTCCCTCCAGCATCTGGGCGGTAATGGTGACAGTCTCATCCAGAGAGACTTCACCCCGTCCAATGGCTTCCACCGCCAACAGACAGGTCATCACCTTGGTGGTAGAGGCAGGGTACATCCGCTTGGTGCTATTGGATTCATAAAGCACCGCACCGCTCTTTTGTTCAATGAGAATACCGGTCTCACCATCACCAAGGATAGGTCTGCCCTGACTGTCAACTGTGGGTTTTTCTTCCTGCTTTTCTGTTTCTTTGGTTTCTGAATCGGCAATGGAGGAGGTAGGCTCTGCATAGGCAGTCAGTGCCGTAACGGGTGCAGTAAGCAAACAAAGTCCGGCAATAAGCCGGAGTAAGCTGCGATGTTTCATTGTTTTCCCTCCTGTTCCCGTTCCAGACGTTCCCGCTCTGCCTGAGAAAGGCGGACGTACCGGGGTACTAAGTCGCCGCAGGGCATGGTTTCTCCTTGCCCGGTGAGGGCAAGCTCTGCCACGGCGGCGGCAAGATTCAGATTCTGCATCACCGGTGCGAACACCGCCCGGCTGCCTAAAGCTTCTTCAATGACCTGCCGGAACACCAGCGTTCCGTCGCCGCAAAAGAGGATGTCTCCGTCCATGGCTTTCAGTTCTTCCAGCAGGACATCTACGCCCAGTGCCCGGTCGTCACAAAGGCGGGTCAACACCCGTCCCCCTTGGAACAAGGCGTTGTAGACCTGATTCCGTCTGGCATCCAGAATGGGGCAGACAATTCCTGAAAACAGGGTATTGTTATACGCCAGTGCATGGAGAGTGGACACAGCGCAACAAGGCTTGTCCACTGCCTGTGCCAGAGCCTTTACCGTGGCAACGCCAATACGGACACCGGTAAAGGAGCCGGGACCCACCGCCGCCGCAAAACAGTCCACATCGCGGATATCCCGCTCCGCTTGGGCAAACATGGTCTCAATCTGAGGCATCATCTTCTGGGAATGGGTACGGTCATGGTTGATGACCGTCTGGGCAATGAGCTTGGTTTCATCCATCAATGCTGCGGTTGCCGCACCGCAACAGGTATCTATTCCAAAAATCAGCATATAATAATCTCCCTGTAATCCTCGCCTTTTTCGGGGTTCTTGGCAAAGGTAATCCGGAGGGTATCCTCCGGCAAAACGGCTTTGATGTTATCCGCCCATTCAATCAGACAAATCCCGTCCGCAAAAAAGTAATCATCCATCCAGTCACATTCCTCCACCGAGGGATTTTCCAGACGGTAGACGTCAAAATGGTAAACGGGGACAGTGCCCTCGTATTCGTTCACCAGCGTAAAGGTGGGGCTGGTGACCTCTTCGCCGTCACCGAAGGCGTCCACGATTCCCTTGACAAAGGCGGTCTTGCCGCAGCCCAGGTCTCCCACCAGTGCCAGAATGGCACCCGGGGCAAGGGTTTGGGCGAGTTCTCTGCCCAGGGCACGGGTCTCGCCGGGGCTCTGTGTTTCAAACCGTTTCATGGTATCTCTCCGTTTTCTGTTATTCTTCTTTCTATTATATAAATTCCCGGGAGTAAAGTCAATAATATATGCCGAAATTTCCTATTGAAATCCGTGTCGTTTTTTGTTATGATAAAAAATAAGAAGGGTGATGGTGAGGTATAGTTCTTCCACCTCATCCGTCATTTCCTACGGAAATGCCACCTTCCCCTCAAGGGGAAGGCAAAATGGAGTGCGTGAATTATGGAACGTGTGGATAAAACCAACTATTATCTGGATATTGCCGAGACGGTGTTAAAACGTGGCACCTGTCTCAGGCGAAACTTCGGGGCAATTATTGTCAAAAACGACGAGATTGTTTCCACCGGCTATGTCGGTGCACCCAGGGGTAGAAAAAACTGCTCGGATTTGGGCTACTGCACCCGGGAAAAGCTGCAGATTCCCCGTGGGGAGCGGTACGAGCTTTGCCGGAGCGTCCACGCCGAGGCCAACGCCATTATCTCTGCGGCACGCCGGGATATGCTTGGTGCCATCCTGTATCTGGTAGGTAGAGATGCCAAGACCGGCGAGCTGGTAGAAAACGCCTGCTGCTGTGCCATGTGCAAACGTCAGGTAATTAACGCCGGCATTGAAAAGGTCATTGTCCGCAATACCCCCACAGAATACACCGTCTATGAGGTCGCCGACTGGATTGACAATGATGATTCCTTGGAAGGAACCTTGGGATATTAAATGGAAAATGGAAATTGAAACGTTGAGAGTGCTTATAAAGACCCATCCGAAAAAATTCGGATGGGTCTTATCATTTTATCCAATAATCTTCATAGCGATGGTGAAGAATATCAGCACCGAGCAGGTATCTAAAATGGTGGAAAGCAGCGGCGCCGCCATGAGGGCAGGATCCAGCTTACACTTTTTTGCCAACATAGGCAAAATACACCCGATACTCTTTGCCAGAACCACGATGCCAATCAAGCTCAAGCCCGAAACCAATGACAGTTCCCCAAGGCCTGCCTGGGCAAGCACATCGGCGTCATGACTGTACATGAGGTAAATCCGTCCGGCGTTCACCAACGCCAGCACTACTCCAACCAACAGAGCAATGCGGATTTCCTTAAAGAGTACCTTAAAAAAATCCCGAAACCGGATTTCCTCCAATGCCAAACCGCGGATAATCATGGTAGAGCTCTGAGAACCGCAGTTACCGCCGGTACCCATGAGCATAGGTACAAAGGAAACTAAAATAGGAATCGCCGTAAAGGCGTTCTCATACTCCGTAATGATACCGCCGGTGACGGTAGCAGAGAGCATCAAGAACAGCAGCCAAAAGAAGCGGTTCTTGGCATGCTTAAAAACCGGGGTTTTCAGGTAGGTGTCCTCACTGGGGGTCACCGCCGCCATCTTGGCAATATCTTCGGTATTTTCCTCCTGAATGACGTCAATGGCGTCATCGACAGTAACGATACCCACTAAGCGATTTTCGCCGTCTACCACCGGAATGGCAAGAAAGTCGTACCGGTCAAACATTCGGGCAACGTCCTCCCGATCCTCCAGCGTGCCAACATAGGTGATGTTTGTCTCCATGATTTCCTCAATGACCTGACTACTGTCTGCCAGAAGCAGTTCCTTCACCGAAATCAAGCCAATGAGTTTGCGGTCACGGTCGGTAACATAACAAGTGTAGATGGTCTCCTTGTCCACCCCGATTCTGCGGATACGGTCAAAGGATTCCGCCACGGTCATATGCCTCTTCAAATCCACATACTCGGTGGTCATCATGCTGCCGGCACTATCCTTGGGATACTTCAAAAGCTGATTGATGTCCTTGCGCATTTCCGGCGAGGTATGCCGCAGAATCCGCTTGACCACCGTTGCCGGCATCTCTTCAATCAAGTCTACGGCATCATCGACGTAAATTTCGTCCAGCACCTCTTTCAGCTCCTTATCGCTAAAAGCGGAAATCAGGTATTCTTGCTGGTCGTTGTCCATCTCTACAAAAGCCTCTGCTGCTGACTCCTTCGGCAAAATCCGAAACAATAAAAGCAGCTCTGTCTCCTTCAGCTCCGACAGCGCTCCGGCAATATCCACCGGATTCATGGCAGAGAGAAAAATCCGGAGCTGGTTGAACTTACGTTCCTGCAGCAGCTCCTGAATCTGAGCCAAAATTTCTTCCGGCTCCAATTCCATCCAATTTTCTTCCATAATTGGTTTCCTCCTTTTTCAATTTATATGAGAAGAAACCCAAAAAAGCGAACGCACAGCCGCCTTCGCCCTCGGGGTTTCATGCTAGTATCACCACTCGCGTCCATGCGCTCACCTCCTGTATCATGGTATTTCCTATCTTAACACAAATTTTCCACATTTTCAAGGCTAGTATTCCCTGTTTTTTTCAAAAAAGCTTGACAAATTTTCAAAAAGGTAGTACAATACCGAATTGTTACAGAAATGTTACAAAAAGGTTACAACATCAAAGGAGTTGCTTTTATTTTGAAATTTGTCAAACGAATTCTGCCGTTGCTTGTGGTTTTTGGCATCCTTCTTACCACAGTCAACGGTTTTGCATTGAGTATTTCCGCCAAGGGCGGCTTTGTCCTTAACACCACCAACTGCAGTGAGGTTTATAGCTACAACGGTGACACGCCGCTGGTTCCTGCCAGCATGACCAAGGTCATGGCAGTCTATGCCATTTATGACGCCATGGAACGGGGTCAAATTAGTAAAGACACCCAGATTCCCATCGGTGCCGCACTTGCCGCATATTCCCGGAATCCGGGCTACTCCAATGTGGTACTCAATGCCGGCGCCAGCTATTCCTTGGACGAGCTGCTGGGTGCCATCTTTGTGGTCTCTGCCAATGCGGCAGTCATGGCGGTAGGCGATTATCTGTGGGGCAGTGAGGCGAACTTTGTCAGCCGCATGAACCAGTTCATTGCAGACTGGAGCATTGACGCCAGGTTTTACGATTGTACCGGAGTTTCCTCCTCCAATCGGGTGACCCCCAGAGCCATGGCAACCATTGCCAACCGTCTGGTGACCGACTACCCCGACTGCCTGAACTACGCAGGCATGACGGAGTTAAACTTCCGGGGTCAAACCTACTATGCCACCAACAAAATGCTCCCAGGTAAAGCCTATGCCTACGAGGGCACGCTGGGGCTGAAAACCGGTACCACTTCGGCAGCCGGTGCCTGCTTTACCGCAGTTACCGAGCGTGACGGCGTGCGTCTGGTTTCAGTAGTCATGGGTGCTCCATACTCCAATGGACGTTACACCGATAGCATTGCCATGCTGGATTATGCCTTTGCGCAGGTAGGAACGCAAATCGAAGAAGAGGAGCTTCCTCCGGTTTCTACCAGAGTCTACCTAAATGATACCCCGATTCCCGGATTTGTACATCGCTACAATGAGGAATTGTTGATGGTACGGGTAGAGGATTTACGGGCATACGGGTTTGACGTTACCTACGAAGCAGACACCAACACCTTGGTGGTGGTCAACAATCCGAAAGCCATGATTACCGGTGTTTCTGCAAATGATTTTCCAGAAAATCTGTGGGTATATAACCCCATGAACGTGAACGTAGTACTGAAAAACGCCGGTGAGGACATCGGCCTCTACACCGAAGCGGTTTATGACGCAAACGGTCAGGCGGCAATCAACGTCCAGGAGTTGACTTACCTGGGATGGGTTATCCAAAAAGGAACCACCGCCACCATTGTTACGAGATAATAAAAGGGGCTGTCTCACTAAAAAGTGAGGCAGCCCCTTGCATTTTATAAAACCATTAGCAACAGTCGGTTTTCCTTTCACACTGCCAGCACATCACTAACGGCATCACGGGGCGCTACGGAAAGATACAAATCCCGTCCCGGTTCAATGCCGGATTCCTTTAGGATATTTACCACCGTCTGCTGTGCCAGCAAAGGGTAATTATTCTCGTGACTCAGATGCCCCAGCATAATCTTTGCCGTGCCCATCCTCACCAAAAACTTTGCCGCATACCCGGCATCCTCGTTGGAAAGATGCCCACGTTCACCGCGGATTCGCTGCTTCAGGGGCAGGGGATAGCTGCCCATATCCAGCATATTCCGGTCGTGGTTTGCCTCCAGAAGCACCGCACCGCTGCCTTTGACGGCGCGGAAGAGGGATTCCTCCAAAATGCCAATATCCGTTGCCACTGAAACCTTCTTGCCACCGGCTTCCAGACTATAACCTACCGGATCTACGGCATCGTGAGGAATGGCAAAAGGATGTACGGTGATATCCCCAACGGTAAAGCTCCCCGCCGGGTCAAACATCTGCTTGTTTTCCGGCGCTATTTTCCCCAATGTTGGTTCCATGGCGTTCCAGGTTTTGGGGTTGGCAAAGACCGGCAGATGATAACGTCGGGACATGACGCCCACGCCGCCGATATGGTCGTTGTGCTCGTGGGTAATAAGGATGCCGTTTAAGGATTCCGGGGCAATCCCCAGCTCCTGCATCCCCTCTTTTGCCATTTTTCCGCTAATGCCGCAGTCAACGAGCAGCTTGGTTTTTTCGGTATATACCAAAATGGCATTACCCTTGCTGCCGCTGCGGAGAGAGCATAGTTTCATAGTCGCTTTCCTTTCTGTGGGCGACTCACCAATCGCCCCTATAAAAATGGAGAGGGACCGGGTCTCTCTCCATTGTATAGCTATCCAATGGCAGAGGTATTTGCCGCTCCACCGTTTTCTGCACTGCGCCGTGTAATCTGTGCGCCTAAGTTCCGGAGCTTACCTTCAAAGTTCTCATAGCCCCGGTCAATGTATTTCAGGTTATAAATCTCGGTAACACCATGGGCAATCAAACCGGCAATAACCAATGCCGCACCTGCCCGCAAGTCCGTAGCGGAAACCGGTGCCCCGGTGAGATAGGGGCATCCCTCTACCGTTGCCACCTTACCGTCCACAGAAACATTGGCACCCATACGGTTGAGTTCACCCACATACTTGAAGCGGTTGTCCCAAACGTTTTCAGTAACCACACTGGTGCCGTTTGCCACACTCAATAGGGTCAGCATCTGGGGCTGCAAGTCAGTAGGAAAGCCCGGATGGGGCTGGGTCTTGACGTTGGCTGCCTTAAACTCTTCGTTCTTCACAAAAATTCGAATAGCCTCGTCGTATTTCTCCACACCAACACCCATTTCTTCCAGTTTTGCAGAAAGCGCTTCCATGTGTTCGGGGATGATGTTGGTCACCATGACATCGCCGTGGGTGGCTGCTGCCGCAATCATAAAGGTTCCGGCCTCAATCTGGTCGGGAATGACGCTGAAGCTACCGCCGTGAAGCTCCTTTACGCCGCGGATTTTTATAACATCGGTACCTGCACCCTTGATGTCTGCACCCATGCAGTTTAAGAAGTTTGCCACGTCCACGATATGGGGCTCTTTTGCCGCACTGTCAATGACGGTAAGTCCCTCTGCCAACACTGCTGCCAGCATAATATTGATGGTGGCCCCCACAGAAATTACATCCAGGTAGATGTTGTTACCAGTAAGCTTTTCAGCAGAGAGCTCTACCATACCGTGCTCGATATTCCACTCAGCCCCCAATGCCTTAAATCCCTTTAAATGCTGGTCAATGGGGCGAATCCCAAAGTCACAGCCACCGGGAAGTGCCACCCGTGCCTTGCCGAAGCGACCTAAAAGTGCCCCCATCAAATAGGAGGACGCGCGGATTTTCTCCACAATGTCGTAGGTTGCCTCATAGGTATTCAGTTCCGAACAGTCCATATCCACAACGCCTTTCTCACTGAAAGACGCAGAACCGCCCAGGTTGTTAATAATCTCAATCAATACTTCAATATCGCTGACATGAGGCACATTTTCAATATGGCATTTACCCTTGACCATCATTGCGGCAACGAGAATGGCAACCGCTGAGTTCTTTGCACCGCTGATTTCTACGGCACCCGACAGCTTCGCCCCTCCCAATATAACCATTTTCTCCATGTCTCCTGCCTCCAAAATAGTAGAATTCTATCTCAAGAGTCGTTCTGTTTCGTCTTACAAAACCTCTAACCTGTCTATCATACCACACAAAGGTTATGGTTGCAACCACTTTTGCAAAAAAAGCGAAAACATTTTTCCTTATTTTAACATAATTTTGTTACAGAGGTATTACATCTGACTTAAAAGTTTGTCGCAAATTCGGACTCACACCTGCTTGTAAACCTTTTTCGACAATGTTTCATATACTAAAGGGAGGAGGTGATTGAATGGCTACGAAAATTTTCGTTGACGCCGGGCACGGCGGTCCCGACCCGGGTGCCATTGCAAACGGCGTCATTGAACAGTCTGTGAACCTGAATGTGGCAAACGAGCTTGCCCGGCTGCTGCGGCAGGGGGGCTACGAGGTGATGCAGTACCGCACCACCGCCACAGAAAACGTGCTCTCCAACAAAAACGCAGACCTGCGCAACCGTGCCACCATGGCAAACAACTGGGGTGCAGATTACTTTATCAGTATTCACAGCAACAGCTCACCGAACCCTGCCGCCAACGGCTTTGAGGCATACGTCTACCGACTGGGAGGTCGGGCGGAGGCATTGGCGCAGTCCATTGTGGATTCGGTGGTTGCCCGGCTGGGCTCCAAGGACAACGGCGTACATCAGGCAAACTTTGCGGTGCTTCGGCTGACCAGCATGCCGGCAACCCTGCTGGAGCTTGGGTATCTGACCAACGCCACCGAGGCGCTGAACCTGAACAGTCCTGCCTGGCAGAGAGCCGTGGCACAAGCCATTTACGACGGCATTTATGCCTACGTGAAACCATAGGACGAATCTCACAAATTTTAGATACCGCAAAACCCCTTTTTTATGAGGGGTTTTTGCAAATTTGGTGTTGACGAATCCACAAAAACTATGTTACAATACTAAAAATACTATAAAACTTATAGGTTCGTGATGTTGTCCCGGTTTCGGGCAATTTTTCTATTTTAATCTGCGAGAAAGGAAGTGTCCGGGTTTGTACACTGACAAATTTACCAAAGAGGGCTTGACCTTCGACGACGTACTGCTGATTCCTCAGGAATCCAATTTTGTTCCCAATGAGGCTGATCTCTCCACACGGCTCACTAACAAAATTAAACTGAACATCCCTATGATGAGTGCTGCTATGGATACGGTAACCGAATCCAACATGGCAATTGCTATTGCCAGAGAAGGCGGCATCGGCATTATCCATAAAAACATGAGTATTGACGAACAGGCAGCCGAGGTAGATAAGGTCAAGAGAAGCGAACACGGCGTTATTGTTGACCCTTTTTCTCTGTCCCCCAATCACACCCTGAACGATGCAGAGGCGTTGATGGCGAAGTACAAAATTTCCGGTGTTCCCATTTGCGAGAACGAAAAGCTGGTGGGTATTCTTACCAACCGCGATTTAAAGTTTGAAACCGATTACTCCAAGCCTATCAAAGAGTGCATGACCAAGGAAAATCTGGTTACTGCGCCTGTGGGCACTACCTTAGAGGATGCCAAGGAGATTCTGCGGCAGAATAAAATCGAAAAGCTCCCCATTGTGGACGAGAACTACCACTTAAAAGGGCTTATTACCATTAAGGATATCGAAAAGGGAATCCAGTATCCCAACTCCGCCCGTGACGAAAACGGTCGTTTGCTGGTGGGCGCAGCGTTGGGCGTAACCGCTGATGTCATGGAGCGTGCGGAAAAGCTGGTTGCCGCCAAGGTAGATGCTGTGGTTCTGGATTCTGCCCATGGACATTCTCATAACATTACCAAATGTCTGAAAATGATTAAGGATGCTTTCCCCAACCTGCAGATTATTGCCGGTAATATTGCCACCGCTGAGGCGGCAGAGTTCCTGATTAAGGCAGGTGCTGATGCCATCAAAGTTGGTATTGGTCCGGGTTCCATCTGTACCACCCGTGTGGTTGCCGGTATTGGTGTACCCCAGGTAACCGCCATCTGCGACGTTGCAGAGGTTGCTGCTAAGTATGACATTCCCGTCATTGCCGACGGCGGTGTCAAGTATTCCGGTGATCTGGTGAAGGCTGTGGCAGCAGGTGCTGACGTTATCATGATGGGTAGCATCTTTGCCGGTTGTGATGAAAGCCCCGGCGAGACTGAAATCTACCAGGGACGTCAGTTCAAGGTTTACCGCGGTATGGGTTCTCTGGGTGCCATGAACATGGCACACGGCAGTAAGGATCGGTACTTCCAGGCAGGTGCCAAGAAGCTGGTTCCCGAGGGCGTCGAGGGACGTGTACCTTACAAGGGTCCGGTTTCCGATACCATCTTCCAGTTGCTGGGCGGTCTGCGTGCGGGTATGGGTTACTGTGGAACCAAGACCATTCCTGAGCTGAAGAAGAACGGTAAGTTTATCCGTATTACCGGTGCCGGTTTGAAGGAGAGTCATCCTCATGATGTCAACATCACCAAGGAATCTCCGAACTATTCCGTCAACATCTAACAAGCATGACGCTTGATCCAATGCCGAGCAAGTTTGTGGAGAAGATTGACCACAGATTGCCGAGCCGGAATTTATAATAAAAAATAAGCAAAAGGGGCTGTTAAAAAAGTCGTTTTTCGGAACGTCAGAAACTGCCGTTCCCTACATATTTGGTTTTAACGAATTTATAAAACACAAAGTGTAGGGTTTGGCGGTTTCCGACAAACCGATAAGCATTACTTTTTTAACAGTCCCTTTGTTATATAAGAAAGGACAGTTCTCATGAAACTGGCATTGATTGATTTAGGTTCTAACTCCGCAAGGATGTATTTAATGACCCTTGGGGCAGACGCGAAGCTGTCTCTGATTGCCAAACGCCGGGTGATGACCCGGCTCAGCGAAGGTATGGAAAAAGACGGATGTTTGCAACCCTTTCCCATGGCGCGCACCTGTGGCGTATTACAGACCTTTGCCGAAGAAATCAATCGCACCGGTGCTTACACCCTTGCCGTTGCCACCGCAGCGGTACGAAAGGCAAAAAACCGGGAGGAATTTCTGCGAAAGGTGGAGACTGAAGCTGGGATGCATCTTACGGTAATTTCCGGGGAATTGGAAGCATTTTTTGACTTTCAGGGGGTCATGGCAGGACTGCCGGAACTGAATGATTGTCTCATTTGCGACACTGGCGGCGGCAGCACGGAGTTTATTTTGGTGAAAGACCGTGCTATGAAAGAAAAAATTAGTCTGCCCTTTGGTGCCATGACCCTAACCGACACCTATGGTCAAAATTTGAATCAAGCCGAAGAACCCCTGCTCCGGAAATTTACAGAGGTTCCTTTTCTCCGGGAGGCAGAGGGACTGCCTTTGGTAGGTATTGGCGGCAGTGTCTGCGCATTGTGCAACATTGACCAGCATCTGCAAAAGGTTGTCAAGCCCAAGGACGCTCACGGTTACACCATCAGTCCCCGGCGTGTTCGGGAGTTATATGAAATTCTTTATTCTCTGTCACCCATGGCACGCACCCAAAAGGGTGTGGAACAAGGGCGAGCAGACACGGTGTGTGCCGGGTTCTTACCCAGTCTGCTGGTAATGGAACAACTTCATACTCCCAACCTGATATTATGCACCAGCGGTCTGCGAGAGGGTATCTGGGCTGAACTGGAAAAGGAAAATATAGAATTTTATCTTACACACCCGGAACTTTTTTTGGAAAAATACGTCTAAACTACCAAAAGATGATTGATTTACACAACAAAGGGAGGAAAAACAATGAAAAAGATGCTTGCTTGTTTATTGGTTGTGGTTATGCTGGTATCTGCAATGCCGGCGGTTTTTGGTACGGAGGATGAGGGTCTTTCCAACGCGATTTTGACCGCAAAAAGTCGGATTGCTATTTCAGAAGATTACACCGAATTTGACAGTAATCTATACACCGATGACTCAGGAAGCAGCGTTTATTCACTCTATTGGTCTAAAGAAAACGACCTGAAGTATGAAAGTATTTCGGTGGAAATCAATAACAGGGGCGACATTTTGCGTTACCGAAATTCTGCCGCTGGGGATGATACCGGTGAGATTCGATTTGCTGTTTACAATGGCGAAGAAATGAAAAACCTTGCCATTGACTGGATGGCGAAAGTGAATCCTGAATGGCTGTCACAACTGCCCGTAGAGAAGATTTCCGCACCGGATTACGGTAATCCGCGGTATCACACAGATAATGTGTATTTCATCCGGCAGGTAAACGGACTTGATTACTGCGGGGACTATGTACGTGTTTCGGTAAACAACCTTACAGGAGCTATCGTCTCCATGTCTGCAGAATGGACCTATGAAACCCCAGCTTATACACCGGAAGAAGCTATGGGTGCTGCCGAAGCAGGGGCGGCATTTTTAGAACAAAGTCCCATGGAGCTTGCCTACCATAGTAAGGGCGAACAGGAAGCAGTTCTGGCTTACACCCCGAAAGATGCATATCTTCAGTTGAACGGCCGTAGTGGCGAAGAATTTGAAGAATTTCATCCTTATCGTGATTACGGCATGAGCGGCGGCGGAAGTAACTCTGCGATGACAGAGTCTGTCGCAGATACAGCTGCGGATGAGAAGTTTACTGAAAGTGAGCTGAAAAATTTACAAGAAGTCGAAGACTTGCTTAGCGAGAATATTCTTCGTGCTACCGCAGAATCTTTAGAAAATACGGGTCTTAGAGATGCGAACTTCATGAATATTTCCTATCGGAACTACAAAGAAGAAATTGATGGTGAAGAAGTTACCCGTTACAATGCCACCCTCAGCTACATCACTCCCGGTGAAGAAGAAACTCATTATTCTGTCACCTTGGATGCCAAAACCGGGGAATTGCTTTCTTATAGCAGTTATCCCGCAACATGGGATGATACAGAAGCAACAATCACCCAAGAGAATGCCCGGGCAAAAGCAGATGCATTTTTGATGGCATATGCTGCAGATGCCTTTGCAGATGCCAAGATAAAAGAAACAGAAACGGATGGAAAATCCGATTATTTCTATTCTTATATTCGTTATGCCAATGACATTCCTTTTTATGAAAATCAGCTTACCATCAATGTAGACAAGAAAACAGGAAGAATTCAGCGATTTTCAAAGAGTTGGGACGATGATATTATATTTGATACCCCGGCAGGTATCCTCACCGCCGAGGAAGCTGGAAATCAACTGCTGGCACAAACCGGTATGGTACTGACCTACGCAAAGGCACAGGATGGGGATAGCACCATTCCTAAAATTGAATTGATGTATGCCCTGAATTACGACCTGCCCTATTATGTGGACGCTAAGACCGGGAGTCTGTTAAATTACAATATGGAAGCCTATACACCGGATTCCAAGGAAATTCCGCTGCCGGAGGATATTGGCGGTCATTATGCTGAGACACAGATTTTAACTTTGATTGAGAGTGGTATGCTGGAGGGCACTGATACCTTCCGTCCTGATGACTTTATGACACAAAAGGAAATGCTCGCTTTTGTGTGCGGTCTGAACATGGGTTATATCCCTTACAATATGGAATATACTTCTCTTACCAAAAATGCCGCTCGCTATGGCATTTCCGGGCTTTCTAATGACCCGGAAGCACCTATCACCCGGGAGCAGGCAGTAGAGTTTATAATCTGTGCCTTAGGTTACAAGGAGGTTGCGGAGCTCCGGGGTATTTATATGACCAAATTTGCAGACCACCTGTCGATTATGCCTCATAAGCTGGGTTATCTTGCATTGGCAAAAGGTCTACAGATCATTCAAGGAGACGAAGCCGGTCGCTTCCATCCCCAGGATTATCTCACGCGCAGCGATGCTGCTATTATGATTTATAATTATTTAAGTAGATAAATGCACAACACCCCGCTCTGTGAGCGGGGTGTTCAGCGTGTCGATAAACCTATCGACACGCTGTCAGAGTTCGAAAAAGGAAGTTATATTTTGCGAAAATGAATGCAGACAGTACAAAGGTACGGCAAGGCTCATTTTCGCAAAAAAACAAGAAAAAAGTCAGGAAAAACAACGTTTTCCTGACTTTAAAATTTTTTAATTAGTAATCTAATATATTAC
>JAXJVM010000063.1:0-5357 GCA_036308515.1 Clostridia bacterium
CACTCCTTGCTTGAATAATATCTTTGACTGACTGTACCGCATCTTCCAGTACGTCATTGATGATGACATAGTCATAACTGCCCTGTTGCGCCATTTCCCATTCGGCGGCAGCAATCCGACGGGCAATCTCTTCCTCGGTTTCAGTTCCCCGACCCTTCAGACGGATATGTAGGGTCTCTATATCCGGTGGCGCAATAAAGATACAAATGCCGGAGGGAAAGTTCTTTTTGACCTGCAGCGCACCTTGGACATCGATTTCTAATACCACATTGATGCCTGCATCCAGCTTTTCCTGTACCGGTGCAAGAGGAGTACCATAGTAGTTTTCGTTGTAGGTTGCCCATTCCAGAAACGCACCTGCTTCAACCATGGCCTCAAATTCTTCGCGGGTTTTAAAGTAATAGGTCACGCCCTCCTTGTCAATGGGTCTGGGGCTTCGGGTTGTTGCAGAGACAGAGAAGGAGAGTTTAAGCGCATCCTTATCCTTGAATACCTCTTCGCACACGGTACCCTTGCCTACGCCAGAGGGGCCGGAAATGACAAATAAGCTTCCTTTATTATTCATTGTCTGCTGATTCCTCCCTGGAGTCATCGTCTTTGGGTTCGGCACGTCCTGCAATGGTCTCTGTCTGGATGGCAGAGAGAATGACATGGTCACTGTCAGTAATAATGACGGCACGGGTTCTTCGACCACAGGTGGCATCAATCAGAAGTCCTTTTTCCTTGGATTCCTGAATGATACGCTTGATGGGTGCGGAATCGGGGCTGACAATGGCAACCACCCGGTCGCCTGCAATGATATTGCCGAATCCTACATTGATAAGTTTCATATTAGTCTGCCTTTCTGTATGGATTATTCAATATTCTGAATCTGCTCACGAATTTTTTCGATCATGGATTTCATCTCAACCACATGGGCAGAAACCGCCAAGTCATTTGCCTTGGAACCGATGGTATTGGTTTCGCGGTTCATTTCCTGAACGATGAAGTCCAGTTTCTTACCGATGGGCTTGTTGGTGTCCATGGCGGAGAGAAATGCCTTTATATGACTGCGGAGCCGGACGGTTTCTTCATCGACCGCAACCTTGTCTGCAAAAATCGCCGCCTCAGTAAGAATCCGATTTTCGTCTACCGTGGTATCAGCCAGAACTTCTTCCAATTTATGACGCAGTCGCTGCCGGTATGCCTCCACGCTCTGGGGAGAGAGCTTTTCCACCTGGGAAACCTCTTCCAAGAGAGAAGCCAAATGCTCGCGCAGGCTGACCTCCAGTCGGGTGCCCTCGGTGCGGCGCATTTCGATAAATTCCTGCAATGCCAGAGAAAATGCCTGAGAGACAATGTTTTGCATTTGTTCCTCGTCAATCTCCTGATGTTCTACCTGGAAAATATCATGGAAGGAAGTCATGGCAGAAAGAGTTAAATCGTCTTTTAAGCCATAGTCCTCTAACTGCCGCAGAGCATTGAGATATCCCTCTGCAACCGGCTTGTCAAGGGTGATGACCTTATCATCACTTTCCTCGCGCTCTAAGCTAAGTACAATTTCCACCTTGCCCCGGGCAATAGATGCCATGGCAAGTGAACGAAGCTTGTCCTCTAAAAAGGTATAATACCTCGGTGTTTTTATGGTAAAATCACTGTAACGATGGTTGACAGACTTTATCTGTATTTGGATATGAAATCCGTCAATGACGGTATCACAACGTCCAAATCCTGTCATACTTTGGAGCATCAAAAAAACCTCCTTAGGTTTCGAAACTGAACATAATTAACTAAAGTATAGCACAAAAATGCGGATTTGCAAATACTTTTTTTGAAAAGATGGTGATTTTTTCTATATATGATAAAACTACAAAAAAATCATAAAGGAAACTGTGCGTTTTTTTCTCTATAAAATGCCCTGCTTTCTGCAAAAAATTCATCTGAAACACAAATGTTAACAAAATGTTAACATTTTTAAGAAACGCCGTGATTATAGGGGATGTGGGAATGTTTTTGCTCCTGATTTACCCATAAAATGGAGAAAAAAACCTTGTCTTGGTTGACTTTTGAAGCAAAAAGGTATATAATATCCTCGTGTTTCTTTCGGGAACACAAAAATTTGAATCAAAAATAGATGCTGGAAGGAAGTGAAGTGGGAAAGGTAAGCATGGATTTTTTTGAAAATTTGGAGGTTTTATTTTGTTAAAGAGAAGTATTAGAAGAATTGTTGCGGCACTTTGTGTAGTGATGACAACGTCTGCTTTTATTTTTGTTCCTGTGTCTGCAACAGAAGAACCTAGTGACTTTGGACAATATTATGGAATTGTAAACGCAAGTGAGTTGAACGTGAGAGCATCTGCATCTTTGGACGCAGAAGTCGTAGCGACCCTCCCGGCGGGTGCATGTGTAAAAGTAAATTGGATGGAACCCGGATGGATTAATGTTGCTTACAACGGTGACGGTTTGATGGGTTACGTATCGGATGAATATTTTACTGTTTATGAGGGTGAAATTCCTCAATATAGCTCTACCGGCGGTCAGGCTGCCGTAGAGGTTGTAAAGCAGTATCTGGGTGTTCCCTATGTTTATGGTGGAACTTCTCCCAGCGGTTTTGACTGCAGCGGCTTGATGCAGTACGTATACAAGCAGTTGGGTTACAGCATCAATCGTGTGGCTGATGCGCAGATGAGAAACGGTATTTCTGTTTCCAGAGCAGAACTGGCGCCCGGAGACTTGGTTGGCTTCTATAGCAGCCCCGGAAGCGGTTATGTTAGTCATATTGGTATGTATGTGGGTGACGGCATGATGATTCATGCGCCTCATACCGGCGATGTAGTAAGATATGCCAGCATTGATGGCTCCTATTACAGCAGTCGTTTTGCCGGCGGCCGCAGAATTATTTATTAAGAACTTGGGAAGAGCTACGGATTTCTCCGTAGCTCTTTTTTGCAAAAACATAGAAATGGTTGATTTCTTTTCCTATATGTGGTACAATATAATACTGTAATGGTTATCAAGGATTGATAACGGAGGGGGATTTTTGTGAAAAATGAGAGGGAAAAGTTCGGTTCACGGTTGGGTTTTATTTTGATTTCAGCCGGCTGTGCCATCGGTTTGGGTAATGTATGGAGGTTTCCGTATATTGTCGGCGAACATGGTGGAGCGGCATTCATTTTGATTTATCTGTTGTTTTTGGTTATCTTCGGGATTCCCATTATGACCATTGAATTTTCTGTCGGTCGTGCCAGCCAGAAGAGTAGTGCGGAGTCCTTTCGGGTTTTGGAGCCGAAAGGCGCCAAGTGGCATTGGTTTGGTTGGATCGGTATGGCGGGCAACTATTTGCTGATGATGTTCTATACCACTGTGACCGGCTGGATGCTGGCGTACTTTGTGAAAATGCTGAAGGGTGACTTTGTGGGTAATACCGCCCAGCAGGTGTCGGAGCAGTTTCAGACATTGACGGCAAATCCCTACCTTGTGGTGGGAGGTATGATACTGGCAGTTGTTCTTGGCTTTGGTATTTGTTCTCTGGGCTTGAAAAACGGTGTGGAGAAGATTACTAAGGTTATGATGCTGGCATTGCTTGGTATTATTACTGTACTGGCGGTGCATTCCGTGACCCTACCCGGTGCCGGTGCGGGGCTGGAATATTATCTGGTTCCCAGCTTTAGCAAGATTGCCGAGCACGGCTTGGGAGAGGTGGTTTTTGCCGCTCTGGGGCAAGCGTTTTTTACCTTGTCCATCGGTATGGGGTCTATGGCAATTTTCGGTAGCTATATCAGTAAGGACAGAAGACTCATGGGGGAGAGTATCTCCATTGCGCTTTTGGATACCTTTGTGGCATTGGTCTCTGGCTTGATTGTGATTCCGGCATGCTTTGCTTTTGCCATTGAGCCAAACCAAGGTCCTGGATTGATTTTTGAAACTCTGCCTAATGTATTTAATGCCATGAGCGGAGGAAGAATCTGGGGGAGTCTGTTCTTTTTGTTCATGATTTTTGCGGCGATGTCCACGCTGGTCGCGGTGTTTGAGAATATTATTTCCTTTGCCATGGACCTTTGGAACTGGAGCCGGAAAAAGGCGTGTCTGGTCAATGTGACTGCGGTGATTGTGCTATCCTTACCCTGCGCACTGGGCTTTAACCTGCTCTCTAGCATCCAACCCTTTGGCGCGGGCAGTACCATCTTGGATTTGGAGGACTTTATCATCAGTAATAACATTTTGCCTTTAGGCTCGCTGGTGTACGTGCTCTTTGCTACCTGGAACAAAAAAGGGTGGGGATGGGCGAACTTCCTAAAGGAGGCAAATACCGGCAAGGGAGTTGCGTTCCCCAACTGGCTGCGCGGCTATGTAAAGTATGTGCTTCCGGTTATTTTGCTGATTCTGTGGGTACAGGGTTATATTTCCAAGTTCTTTGCATAAACTGCTAGAATCCGGATGCTTTTGGCATTCGGATTTTTTGTTACAAAAACTTTTCAAGCCTTGACACTTGAGGGGATTTCCTTTATACTATTACTATTAAGTATATCTTGGGATAGTATGGGTGCTATCCATTGAAAATTGGAAGGAATGAGAATATTGGCACAGGATAAAAAAATGGTGGAAGAAATCACCTCTATGAGTGAAGATTTTGCGCAATGGTATACGGATATCATCAAAAAGGCACAACTCTGTGATTATTCCGGAGTACGCGGTTGTATGGTGATTCAACCTTACGGCTATGCCATCTGGGAGAACATCCAGAAAAACCTGGACGCACGGTTCAAAAAGACAGGGGTAGAGAATGTTTACATGCCCATGTTCATACCGGAAAGTCTTCTGCAGAGAGAGAAAGACCACGTAGAGGGTTTTGCGCCCGAAGTGGCTTGGGTTACCCATGGCGGCAGTGAGAAGCTGCAGGAACGTCTGTGTGTACGCCCTACCTCCGAGACCTTGTTCTGTGAGCATTATGCAGGGGCAATTCGTTCCTATCGGGATCTCCCAAAGCTCTATAACCAATGGTGTAGCGTGGTTCGTTGGGAAAAAACTACCCGTCCGTTCTTGAGAAGTGCGGAATTTTTATGGCAGGAGGGGCATACTGCCCATGCTACCGCAGAGGAAGCACAGGCGAGAACCATCCAAATGCTGAATGTCTATGCGGACTTCTGTGAAGAGGTTCTGGCCATTCCGGTAATCAAGGGTCAAAAGACCGAGAAAGAAAAGTTTGCCGGTGCTCATGAGACCTACACCATTGAGAGCATGATGCATGACTGTAAGGCACTGCAGTCGGGTACCAGCCATAACTTTGGCGATGGCTTCGCTAAGGCTTTCGGCATTCAGTACCTGAACGATAACAATGAGATGGCATATGTTCATCAGACCTCTTGGGGTATGTCCAC
>JAXJVM010000064.1:0-1653 GCA_036308515.1 Clostridia bacterium
CCGACTTTTTCGACAGTCTGTGAGACCCTGTGATTTACATATCACAGGGTCTCCTTTGTATTTATAACCGAACAGGGATATTTTCTTTTGCCAGATAGCTCTTCAAATCCCGGATTTCGATTTCCCGGAAGTGGAAGAGGGAGGCGGCAAGTGCTGCGTCTGCCTTGCCCTCGGTGAGGGCGTCCTTGAAGTGCTCCATGGTTCCGGCACCGCCGGAGGCAATGACGGGGATGGAAACGTTTTCGGAAATGGTGCGTGTCAGCTCCAGGTCATAACCGGCCTTGGTGCCGTCGCAGTCCATAGAGGTCAGCAGGATTTCTCCGGCGCCCATCTTGTCGGCCTTCATCGCCCATTCTACGGCGTCTAAGCCGGTGTCAATCCGTCCGCCGTTGACATAGACGTTCCAACCGCTGCCGTCCTGACGGCGCTTGGCATCAATGGCAACCACCACACACTGCCGGCCGAACTTGTCGGCGGCGTTGGAGATAAGCTCCGGGGTGCGGATGGCAGAGGAGTTGATGGAAATTTTGTCTGCGCCCTCTTTTAAAAGCAAACGAAAGTCCTCCACGGTCTTGATGCCGCCGCCAATGGTAAAGGGAATAAACACGGTCTCTGCCACGCGGCGTGCCATATCCAATACAGTGGCGCGTGCCTCATGGGTGGCGGTGATGTCTAAGAACACCAGCTCGTCCGCCCCGGCTTGGTTGTAGATTTTGGCGATTTCCACCGGGTCACCGGCGTCTCGCAAATTGACAAAGTTGACTCCCTTGACCACACGTCCGTTGTGAACGTCCAGGCAGGGAATGATTCTCTTGGCGTACATTACCGGTCACCTCCGAATTGGGTAAAGTTCTTTAAAATGGTCAGCCCCACGTCGCCGCTCTTTTCCGGATGGAACTGGGTGGCGAAGATGTTCTTGCGGCTCAGTGCCACAGGGAGGGTACCGCAGTATTCCGTGGTTGCGGCAATGATGGAGGGATCCTCCGGCTGCATATAATAGGAATGTACAAAGTAGACAAAGGGGTTATCCCCAAGTCCGTGGAACAAGGGGGATTCCTTGGTGAAGTTCAGGGAATTCCAGCCCATGTGGGGAATCTTAAAGCCCTCCGTTTGGGGAATCTTTACGATTTTCCCGGGAAATATGTTTAGACCCTCCACACCGGGAGAGTCCTCGCTGGCAGAAAAGAGCAGCTGCATTCCAAGACAGATGCCCAGGAAGGGTGTCCCCTGTGCGGTGACCTGATGAATGGTGTCAATGAGGTTGCTTTTTGCAAGGCTCCCCATACAGTCCCCAAAGGCGCCTACCCCTGGGAGGATGACCCGATCAGCGGAGAGAATTTCCTTTGGGTCGGATGTGATTTGTGCCTGAGTGCCCACGGCTTCGCAGGCTTTCTGCACGGAGCGGAGATTCCCGGCTCCATAGTCAATGATGGCAAGCATAGGTGTTACCTCGTCTTTCCGTAGGATATACCCTTAAGTGTATCATAATTTTCTGCGGTTGTATAGTATTTCTTTCAAAAAAAGTTCATAAAATATTCTGTAGTTGTCAAACATATGTTACATCAACAGCAAAAAATAATATATAGTTTTCCTTAAACCCCATAGTTATTCTTAAAAGCAAATTATGAGGAATGTCAATAGTGCGCAGCATTC
>JAXJVM010000065.1:0-5623 GCA_036308515.1 Clostridia bacterium
GTATTGTAGACCGTATCTTTACCCGTGTGGGTGCCTCGGACGACCTTTCCTCCGGACAGAGTACCTTTATGGTAGAGATGAACGAGGTAGCTTATATTCTCGACCACGCTACCGACAAAAGCTTGATTATTCTGGATGAAATCGGACGTGGCACCAGCACCTTTGACGGTCTGGGTATCGCCTGGGCAGTGGTGGAGCATATTGCCGATGCGAAAAAGTGCGGTGCCAAGACCATGTTTGCCACCCACTACCATGAACTCACCCAACTGGAGCAAAAAATCCCCAACGTGAAGAATTACTGCATCGCCGTGAAGAAGCGAGGCGACAGTATCAGCTTTCTGCGTAAAATCATCCGCGGCGGTGCCGACCAGAGCTACGGTGTGGATGTGGCGGTGTTGGCAGGGGTGAAGAAGTCGGTTACCAAACGTGCGGCGGAAATTGTAGCGTCCTTGGAGAGCGAGGAAAAGCAGGAGGTTTCGGAAGCCAAAATCCGAACCCGTGTTTCCCATAAATTGCCTGAGGAAACTAGCCAGATGGACTTCTTTGGCGCAGCCGAAAACCCCATTTTGACCGAGTTAAAAGAAATGGACTTAAACATTATGACGCCGGTAGAGGCGTTAACCAAGCTCTTTGACCTACAGGCAAAGGCAAAGAACCAATAAAGTATACAAGTTAGAAAGAGGTGAACCCCATGGCAAAGATACAAGTGCTGTCCCAAGCGGTTGCGGATAAAATTGCCGCCGGCGAGGTGGCAGAGCGCCCCTCGGCAGTGGTAAAGGAACTTGTGGAGAATGCCATTGATGCCGGTGCCTCCAAAATTGATGTGGAAATCAAAAAGGGCGGCGTGGGCTATATCCGGGTGACCGATAACGGAAGCGGTATTCCGGCAGACCAGGTGGAAACGGCGTTTCTGCGCCATGCCACCAGCAAGCTCACTGAGATAGAGGATTTATATCGTATCGGAACCATGGGCTTTCGAGGCGAGGCACTTGCCAGTATTTGCGCTGTGGCAGAGGTGGAGGTCATTACCAAAACCGCCGATGCCGAGGAAGGGGTATATCTCACCATGACCCATGGTGTTCCGGCGGCCAAAGAACCCATTGCCTGCCCTGACGGTACCACCATGGTGGTCAAGAACCTCTTCGCCAACATTCCGGCGCGGATGAAGTTCTTAAAAAAGGACTCCACCGAGGCAGGGTATGTGGCGGATTTGCTGGGGAGAATTGCATTGTCACGCCCGGATATCGCCTTTTCTTATACCTGTGACGGCAAGGAGATTTTTGCCACCTCAGGGGACGGCAAACTGGAAAACGTGATTCTGCAAATCTATGGCCTGGATCATGCCAAGGCTTTGCTCCCGGTGGACTATACGGAGGATCATATTCATATCAGCGGTGTGGTGGGGAAGCCCCAGCTTTCCAGGGGCAACCGTACCCGGCAAACCCTCTTTGTCAATGGCAGATACGTGAAAAATCACGTGGTAGCTAAGGTGGCAGAGGAAGCCTTCCGCAATACGGTCATGGTGGGGAAGTTCCCCTTTTTTGTGATTCGGATTACCCTCCCTGCGGAGTTGGTGGACGTCAATGTCCATCCGGCAAAAACCGAGGTGAAGTTCGCCAACGAAAAGCAGATTTATGATGTGGCGTACCATGCGGTGCGCAATGCGATTTATGCGGTAGAGCCCCAAAAAACGGTGGAAGAGACTACAAAGCCCAAAACTCAGCAAGGAGAAATGCCAAAGTCCAAAGCACCGGAACGACCGGTGACGCCTCGGCAGGAGCCAATGCGGGTTACTCCCAAGCTGGTACGGGAGTATATGGAAAGTACCATCCCCAAGGAACGGCAGGCGGTGGCCTTCTTCCGGGAAGAACCCCAAAAGTCTCCGGAGACAGTGCTGGAAGAACTTCTGGAAGAGGCGGCAGAAAAGAACAAAGGTATTAACGACAAGATAGATAATATAATAGAAGAAACTCCTTCCCAACCCCAACAGGAGGTCATGGAAGAGGTTGTGCTATCACAGATACCCAGAGCGGAGCTCAAGGTGGTGGGGCAGGTATTTGATACTTATATCGTCTGCCAGATGGGGGAGGAAATGTTCCTCATCGACCAGCACGCCGCCCACGAACGGATGCGGTTTGAGAGCCTGAAGGAATCCTATCTCAAGCAGGAGAACTTTTCGCAGATGCTGCTCAGCCCCATGGTGCTGAATCTGGACCATCAGGAAAAGCAAACCGTCATGGAGCATCTCCCGCGGTTTCTTCGGTTCGGGTTCGAGATTGAGGACTTTGGCGCAAACGCAGTGATTGTTCATGGTAGCCCCATTGCCGGTGATGAGGTTGTCATCCGGGATTTGATTCTGGAGCTTTCTGATGCCATGGAAGCCCAGACCAAACGTCCCGTGGCAGATTTTGAGGAACGAGCATTAGATATGATTTCTTGTAAGGGAGCCATTAAGGCAAATAAACGCCTTTCCTATGCCGAAATGCAGGACTTGGCACAAAAAGTGCTCGATATGGAGGAAGAACGTGTGGCAACCTGCCCTCACGGCAGACCCATCCGCATTTCCTTCACCAAAACCGAAATCGAAAAACTATTCAAACGGAAGTTGTAAGGAGCGTAGCCATGGCAAAACCAAAAATCATCTGTGTGGTCGGCCCCACGGCATCGGGAAAAACCGGATATGCCATCAACCTTGCTAAAGAGCAGGAGGGAGAGGTTGTTTCCTGTGACTCTATGCAGATTTATAAGGAAATGACCATCGGCACCGCCAAGCCTACCCGGGAGGAAATGCAGGGAATCCCCCATCATATGCTAGACTTTGTTGACCCGGCGGAAAATTATAGCGTGGCGGACTTTGTGACTGATGCCAAAGCCTGCATTGACGATATTTTGTCCCGGGGTAAGCTCCCCGTTCTTTGCGGCGGCACCGGTCTCTATGTGGATAGTGTGATCAATGGCATTACCTTTTCTGATGATGCCCGTGACGATGCCTACCGACAGGAACTTAAGGAGTTGGCAGAGCAGCAGGGCGTGGATGCCGTCCATGACCTTCTTAGGGCGGCAGACCCTCAGGCGGCAGAACAGATTCATCCCAATAACCTGAAGCGTGTCATTCGCACCCTGGAGATTATCAAAACCTCAGGTATGTCTAAGGCAGAATATGACCGGGCGGCACGGCAGGAGCCCTGCTATGAGGCCGCCATCTACGGCATAGACAGAGACCGGGAAGAACTCTACCGTCGCATTGATTTGCGGGTGGATATTATGATGGAGCAAGGGCTGCTGGAAGAGGTCAAGCATCTCCTGGAGTTAGGCATCCCGAAAACTGCCACATCCCTGCAGGCAATCGGCTATAAAGAGTTGATTGCCCATCTGGAGGGGCGTTGTACCCTGGAAGAAGCGGTGGAGACCATAAAACGCGAAACCAGGCGGTATGCCAAGCGGCAGTTGACCTGGTTTCGCCGGAACCAAAATATCATTTGGATCAAGCCGTAATCCATGGGGTGGATGGGTTGACAAAAAAATATTAATTTTTATAAGAATTTTTGTAAGATTTTTTATTTTTCCTACCAGAAAACCCTTGACATATACTTAAAAAAACTATATAATCTTAAAGAAAAGGAATATTTTATCGTGTGCAGGTAAAGCAGCTTTGTATTTTCAGCCCGTGATTTCATGGTAAAACGCAGTTATTGTGTTGTCGGAGAATCCATAGGGCTTGTTTTCATTGTTGCAGATTCCTTTTGAAAACACTTTCAGCGATAAAATGGATGCCTACATATTTGTGTGGGTTTATGCACCGGGGGGGACGTTATGCGCATCAGACATGGCTTTTTATTGAAAAAAATTGCAGGTGAGTATACGGCGATTCCCTATGATGGTACTTATGAAGAAGTCGGTGCCATGGTGTCTTTGAATGACACCGGGGCATACCTCTGGAGTTGTCTGGAAGAAGACGCTACCCAAGAGGAGCTTATTGCGGCGTTGGCGGAGGAGTATGGTATTGACCATGCCCTTGCTGAGAAAGCAGTATCCGCTTTTATCAATATGCTGAGAGAGCATCAGCTTCTGGATGAATAACAGAGGCTGTGTTTTGGCGCGTGTGGGGGTAACTTATGAAGCAAAACTTTTATCTCAAGTTTTTGCGCGGCTCCCGCTGTAAAGTGGTAGGGCTTTCCATCCTTGGAATTGGTGCATCGGCATGTGGTGTTTACCTTGCCTTGCTTTCTAAAACTGTGGTGGATTTGGCGACCGGACAGGCATCCGGCAGCTTGCTCCGTATAGGATTCGTGTTGGGTGCGGTGATTTTACTCCAACTGGCTTTGCAAGTGGGAATCACTGTGCTCCATGTCCATACATCGGCTTCGCTGCGGTTTCGGCTGCAGTCGGAACTATTTGAAAGGTTCCTGCATAAGCACAAGCTTGCGGCAGACCGGTTCCACTCTGGTGAGCTGGTACATCGTCTCTCCGGCGATACCGGCATTGTGGCAGACGGCGTGGCGGAAATGTTTCCGTCTCTGCTATCTATTACGGCACGGATTCTGTTTAGCTTCGGGGCATTGCTGCTTCTGGATTGGATATTGGCAGTTCTGTGTTTGGTAGCCGGGGTTGTGATGCTCCTTGCAGCATATGTCTACCGCAAAAAGACAGGCGACCTTTTCCACAAAAGCCGGGAGAGCGAGGGTGTCATCCGTTCCTTTATACAGGAATCGGCACAAAACCTCTCTGTGATACAGGCGTTTTCGGTACATAACATGATTCTCCGCCTACTGGGTAAAGCCCAGGCGGAATCCTACCGATTGACCATAAAAAAGAACAACATCAGCATTGTTGCCAGCGTTTGTCTCTATGTGGCAATGACAGCCGGCTATTACGCGGTGTTGGCTTGGGGCGCATGGCGGATTCTTACCGGAGCAATTACCTTCGGTACACTGACCGCGGTGCTTGGACTGGCGTCGGATATTTCTACACCTTTTCAACAACTGGCGTCACTGTTTCCGCAGTATCTTTCCTTCTGCGCATCCGCAGAACGGTTAGAGGAACTGGAAACCCTGCCGGAGCAGAATATTCCGGCGCAAAAAGACCCCAAAAACTTGTATAAGCAAATGACTTCCATTGGAATTTGCGACCTGACCTTTTCCTACGGAGAGGGTACCGTGCTTGAAAAAGCCAATGGAAGCTTTGATAAAGGCAAATTGACTGCTATCTGCGGCAAATCCGGTGCCGGGAAGAGTACCCTGCTGAATTTGATGCTGGGGATTCTGGAACCCAGCAACGGTACGGTTGCGGCGGTTTTGGCAGACGGAACCCAGGTTTCGCTGGATGCTTACCGTAAACTGTTTGCCTATGTTCCGCAGGACTTTCTGCTGCTTTCCGGCAGTGTCCTTCAGAACATAACCCTTTTTGACGAAAATCCCGATATGGAGCGTGTGAAAGAGGTTCTGCACACCGCCTGCCTGACGGATGAGGTTGCAAGCCTCCCGGATGGCTTAAATACCCAACTGGGTGAGGGCGGCAGCCGGCTCTCCGGCGGTCAGCGCCAGAGAATGGCAATTGCAAGAGCACTTTATAGCACGGCAGAGGTGTTACTCATGGATGAGTCCACTTCAGCACTTTCCGTTGA
>JAXJVM010000066.1:0-3383 GCA_036308515.1 Clostridia bacterium
GCAGAGGAAACCGGTGAGGGACTTGTCATTGATATCCTGGATGACACTGCGAAGTTCCTGGCAAAGGACGAGCGCAATCTGGTCTATACCTCTATGAAAGCGGTTTTTGATAAGGTGGGCTACCAGCCCAAGGGATTGCATCTGACCTTGGAAAATAACGTCATGGTTACCCGGGGGCTGGGCAGCAGCAGCGCAGGTATTGTATCCGGTCTGCTGGCGGCAAATGTCCTGACGGGGGAAACCCTCTCCAAGGAAACCCTGCTGAATATTGCGGCGGAGATTGAAGGGCACGCAGATAACGTTACACCGGCGCTGATGGGTGGTTTTACCATCAACGTGAAGCAAAACGACGATATCTGCTATGTCAAAACAGAGGTCAAGGACGATTTGCGGTTCGCCGCATTGGTTCCGGACTTCTATCTCCAGACCAAAAAGGCGCGGAGTGTGCTGCCGCGTATGGTTTCCATGCGTGATGCGGTATATAACACCGGTCGAAGTGCTCTGCTTGCTGCCAGCCTCATGAGTGGCAAGTACGAAAATATTCGGGCAGCCGTAGGAGATAAGCTCCACCAGCGTTACCGTAAACGACTGATTCCCAATATGGATAGGTTGTTTCAAAGCTGCTATGAAAAAGGTGCCTTAGGGGTATATCTCAGCGGTGCCGGTCCCACCATTGTGGCAATCGTTCATAAAGATCAGGAGGCTGACTTTGCCCGGGAGATGAATGCAGTGCTTACCGGTCGTATGAAGGACTGGAATCTGCATATGCTCAAGGCGGACAATGACGGCGCAGTGGTTTGTGAGTCTTAATCTACAAAACATCCGGAGCAATCCGGTTTCAAATAGGAAATAGGAGGGATAAGAAGTGGCTCTTATCGTACAAAAGTTCGGTGGCAGCTCTGTTGCCGATGCAGACAAAGTGAAGAATGTGGCAAACCGTGTGGTTGAGACTGCCCACGAGGGAAACCAAGTGGTAGTTGTAGTCTCTGCACAGGGCGATACCACCGACGACCTGATTGAAAAGGCGAATGAAATCAACCCCAACGCCTCCAAGCGTGAACTGGACATGCTTCTGTCCAGTGGTGAGCAGATTTCCATTTCTCTGCTGGCAATGGCAATTGAGGCAATGAAATACCCCGTGATTTCGTTGACTGGCTGGCAGGCAGGGTTCAAGACCAATGCCGTTTCCGGTAACGCCAGAATCAACAAGATCGACGTGGAGAGGATTCAGTCTGAGCTTGACAAGCACAAGATTGTTGTGGTTGCCGGATTCCAGGGCTTGGATAAATATGATGACATCACCACCCTCGGCCGTGGAGGAAGTGATACTTCTGCAGTGGCTCTGGCCGCAGCACTCCGTGCGGATAAGTGCGAGATTTACACTGACGTAGACGGTGTTTATACCGCAGACCCCAGAATCGTTCCCGATGCAGTAAAGCTGGAAGAAATCACCTATGATGAAATGTTGGAGCTTGCAAGCCTGGGTGCTAACGTTCTGCATAATCGCTCGGTGGAAATGGCGAAGAAATACAATGTTAAGCTTGAAGTAAAATCTAGTTTTCATAAAGTGCCCGGCACTATCGTTAAGGAGGTAACAACCATGGAAAAAATGTTAATCAGAGGCGTCACCAGAGACAATGACGTTGCACGTATTGCTATTATCGGTCTGGAGGACACTCCGGGTATTGCTTTTAAAGTATTTTCCGCTCTGGCAAAAGAGGGAATCAACGTAGATATGATTCTGCAGTCTATCGGTCATAACGGCAACAAGGATATCGTCTTTACTGTTACCAAGAGCAATCTGGAAAAGACCCTTTCTGTTATTGAAGAACTGAAAGAAGTTATCCCCTACCAGGAAGTTAACCACAGAGATGACCTGAGTAAGGTTTCCATCGTTGGCGCAGGTATGGTCAACAACCCCGGTGTTGCCGCAAGTATGTTTGAGGCACTCTTTGATGCGGATATCAATATCCACATGATTTCTACCTCCGAGCTGAAGGTTTCTGTCCTGATCAACATCAATAAGGCAGACCAGGCTGTGAAGGTTATCCACGATAAGTTCGCCAAATAGTAAGTGAGCACATACAAAAGCAGATTCCGAAAGGAATCTGCTTTTTTCGGTATGACGGGCATATCAATGCTCTAAAGATAAAACAACAGCCCTTGCTTGTAGATAACTACAAGCGAGGGCTGTTTCGGTTCGATACAGTTACTCTGCGCCGGTAAGCGTCACGGTCTGGGTAGCTTCGTCCCAGCCGACGGTATAGCCGATTGCTTCTGCCAGGAAGCGGATGGGAATGTACATCCGGCTTTCGTTCAGGTCGATGAACGGTACCGTGTCCATTGCCAGGTTGATGCTCTCCGTGGCGGTATAGGGAATTTGAAACAAAATCGGGTTATTTTCCTGAATGATATAGGCGCAGTCCTCGGTAGTAACCGTTGCCGCGTGGTTGGAATCATCCCAGTCCACATGACAACCGAGATATTCCAGAACAAAGCGAATGGGTACAAAGGTGCGGTCATCCATCTCTTTGATGGAGCCCATATCCGTAGGAATTTCAGCAGCTTGTCCGTCAATGATGATGCTCTCCGCTGCCGCAAAGGCAGAAACGGCGGAGAAAGTCATGATGGTTGCCAAGACTCCGGCAATGATGTGTTTTAACTTCATAGTCAGTCTCCTTAGGAATTATTCGGCAACTTTGTCCAGGGTTACAGTCTGCGTTGCATCGTCCCAGCCAACGGTATAGCCGATTGCCTCTGCCAGGAAGCGGATGGGAACATAGAAACGATCCTCGGTATCGTCAATGAATGCAGCGGTGTCCATGTTAATGGGGCCGCCTGCGCCGCCCATCAGACCGGGCAGTACGTACAACGTCTTGTCATCCCGAAGCATCAAATAGGAGGTGCTGTCAGCACCGGTGATGGTGACACTTTCCTGAACTTTACCATTGATGGTGGTGTTGCCGTATTTAACAGCATAACCCAGATATTCCGATACAAAGCGAACCGGAACAAAAGTGCGTTCGTCCTTTTCCTTGATGGAACCCATGTCAGCAGGGATTTCCACGTTGACACCGTTGATGATGATGTTCTCTGCTGCTGCAAAGGCAGAAACACCGGAGAATACCATACCACCGGTTAGTAACAAAGCCAATAATTTCTTTTTCATGTTCATTTCCTCCCAATTAGATAGGTTTATATTATTCCTTGATGCCAGTATATCATAAATGGGAATAGAAAGCAAGGAATTATTTTTCCCCTGTGCTGTTCTGTTAAAATAGATATGTTACAATAAAAAAAGACAACAACCTAAAAAAGTGATATAATAGTTTTTACCACAAAACAAAAAATCACGAAAGAAGGTTGTTGCATAATGAGTATAA
>JAXJVM010000067.1:0-5063 GCA_036308515.1 Clostridia bacterium
ATACCTTCCTTTTTCGGCATCTGCCAGCGTGTCGATAGTTTATCGACACGCTGAAACCCCGCCACATTTGTGACGGGGTTTTCTTTTATATTCTATAAAACCGTTCGGCGTTCTCGGTGGTAATCCGTACTAGTTCTTCATAGGAAACCCCTTTGATTTCTGCCATCTTCTCTGCCACAAAGCGAACATAACCGCTGAAGTTCCGCTCCCCTCGGTGGGGCTCCAGTGCCATGTAGGGGCAGTCGGTTTCCACCATGAGCCTTTCCAGGGGAACCGCAGCACACGCCTCCACCGCACGTCTGGCATTTTTAAAGGTCAGCACACCGGTAAAGGAAATCATGAACCCCATTTTTACCAGTTCTTTTGCAATCTCTGCGCTGCCGGAAAAACAATGCATCACGCCGTTGGTGATTCCCATTTCTTTTAAAATTTCAATAGCTTTTCCCTTGGAATCCCGGTCATGAATGACCACCGGCATATCCAGCTCCTTTGCCAGCTCCAACTGACGCCGAAACCAGTGCTGCTGCTCCTCGGGATTGGTATCCTCATAGTGATAATCCAGCCCAATCTCACCAATAGCACGCACCTTGGAGCTAGCCAGTGCAAGGCGGCGAAGCTCCTCCATATTCTCTTCCGTCATACCAATGGTCTCACTGGGGTGCACACCGGCGGTGGCATAGACGAAATCATACTTCTCGGCAATCTCAATAGCCTTTCGGGTGGTGTCAAGGCTGGCGCCAATGTCCATAACTTTGCCAACCCCCAAATCCTTTAATCCCCGGAGCACCTCGTCCCTGTCTGCATCAAACTGCGGGTCATCAAAATGGGCATGTGTATCAAAAAGCATCTGTGAAATCTCCTTATATTCGTTGAATTTTCTGTTGATTATACCATAAAAACATGATATAATCAACCTAAATAATTTTTCGGAGTTGATAAGAATGACTGCAATTGAAGAATTGAACATCAAAGGCAAGGCTGCCAAAGAGGCATCGTATAAGCTGGCAACCCTGTCCACAGAAATAAAAAATCGTGCGCTGCTGGCTATGGCAGCAGCTCTGCGCAAGGAGACACCATTTCTCCTTGCCGAGAACGCAAAAGACCTAGCACAAGGCAAGGCAAATGGCATGAATAAAGGTCTCCTTGACCGTCTGGCTTTAAGCGAGAGCCGCATTGACGCCATGGCAGAGGGTATTGAGCAGATTGCCGCACTCCCCGACCCCATTGGTGAGATGCTTTACCAAACCAAGCGACCCAACGGCTTAAAAATCGGTAAGGTTCGGGTACCCCTGGGTGTTATCGGTATCATTTACGAGGCACGCCCTAACGTCACCGCAGACGCCGCCGGACTGTGCATCAAATCCGGCAACGCCGTGATTTTGCGTGGCGGTAAGGAGGCAGCCTCCTCCAACCGTGCCATCGTCAAGGTCATGCAGGAATCCGGCTATGACGCAGGTCTACCCGAGGGAACTATTCACCTGGTTGAGGACACCAGCCGGGAAAGTGCCACCGCCCTTATGCGGCTGAACGACTACCTTGACGTCATTATTCCCCGAGGTGGCGCTGGCTTAATTCGCGCCGTAGTAGAGAACGCCACCGTGCCTGCCATTGAAACCGGCACCGGCAACTGCCACGTCTATGTAGATGCATCTGCAGATTTGGACATGGCAAAGGCAATCGTCATCAACGCCAAGACTCAGCGCCCCTCGGTCTGCAATGCCGAGGAAAAGCTATTGGTGCACCAGTCCGTTGCAGAAAAATTCCTGCCGGATATGCTGACCGCCCTGGCGGATTTGGGCGTCACCATTGTGGGTGATGCGCAGGTATGCACACTCTATCCCAATGCCATTCCTGCCACCGAAGAGGATTGGGGCACGGAATATCTCGACCTCAAGATTGGGGTCAAGGTAGTAGAAACGCTGGACGAGGCAATCGCCCATATCAACAAGTACAATAGCCGCCACAGTGAGTCCATCATTACCACGAATCTGGAAGCCGCTCAGCGATTCCAGGACGAAGTGGACGCCGCCGCCGTTTACGTTAACGCCTCCACCCGGTTTACAGACGGCTTCGAGTTCGGCTTTGGCGCTGAAATCGGCATCAGTACTCAGAAGATTCACGCCCGGGGTCCCATGGGGCTCAACGAGCTGACCTCTACCAAGTACGTCATCACCGGCAACGGGCAGATTCGGGGGTAGTTCCATGAAGAAAGCCCCCAAAACCAATGCCATGCGGTATCTGGAAAAGAACAAAATCCCATATCAGGAACTGCTCTATGAGAGCAGCGGCTTTATGGACGGCGTTTCCATCAGTCAAAAGCTGGGACAACCGGTGGATAAGGTTTTTAAAACTCTGGTTACCGTTGGTAAAAGCAAAAACCACTACGTCTTTCTTGTTCCCGTGGCAGAAGAACTAGATTTGAAGAAAGCCGCAGCGGCCGTTGGCGAAAAGTCCGTGGAGATGATTCACGTAAAAGACATCACGCCCCTGACCGGCTATGTCCGGGGCGGTTGCAGCCCCCTGGGCATGAAAAAGCAGTTCAAAACCGTGGTACACGAAAGCGCACTGAATCATGAAACTATCTTTTTCAGTGGCGGCAGACTTGGTGCACAGATTGAGCTTGCACCCCACTATCTGCAGGAGCTGATTGGCGCAGAGTTTCAAAATATTATTGTATAAATAACGGCACCCGTTGGGTGCCGTTATTTATGATACTTTCCACCCTGACTGATGTTAAAGGCGCGGTAAATCTGCTCCAGCAGTATCACACGCATAAGCTGATGTGGAAAGGTCATAGGCGAAAAGCTCAGCTTTACATCCGCGCGGCATTTGACTGCATTACTCAAGCCCATAGAGCCGCCGATAACAAAGACCCGATGGCTAACTCCGGAGGATGCCAAAGACGAGAGATTGTCCGCCAACTGCTCCGAGGACATCTGCTTACCTTCAATGCAAAGGGCGGTCACATGGGCAGAATCGGGGATTTTCTTTAAAATCCTATCCCCCTCCTTTTCCAGCACCAGATTTTTCTCCCGTTCCGAAGGGTTATCCGGCGTAGGCTCATCAGGAACCTCAACAATCTCCAGCTTGCAGTAGCGTCCCAGTCGTTTCTGGTACTCTTTTATTGCATCGGTGAAATACTTCTCCTTGATTTTTCCCACACATACAACAGTTACATTCAGCATAAGTTCCTCCATAACAAAAGCCGGACCTATGCCCGGCTTTTCTTTCTATTAAACGGCAAAGTAATAACCAACACCACGCTTGGTCATAATATGGTGGGGCTGAGAGGGATCGTCCTCTATCTTCTCGCGCACACGGCGGACAGTTACGTCAACAGTGCGGACATCGCCATAATACTCATAATCCCAAACGTATTCCAGTAATGCTTTTCTGGAATAAATTTTATTTGGTTGTGCCGACAGGAACTTAATCAGCTCAAATTCACGGACGGTCAGATCAATGAGCTGCCCGTTTTTATAGAGCTCATAGCGGTTACAATCTAGGCGGAAGCAACCCACATCTACGATATCGTTATCCGCTTCAGGCTGCGCAGGTTCAATCTCGGTACGGCGCATGTTCGCCTTGATACGTGCCATGAGTTCCCGCACGCTAAAGGGCTTGGTAACGTAGTCATCAGCGCCCAGCTCCAGTCCCAGAACCTTGTCCACTTCCTCTTCACGTGCTGTAATCATCAAAATCGGTACCGACGAGGTCTCCCGGATTTTTTTACAAACTGAAAAACCATCCAGCTTCGGCAGCATCACGTCCAGCAAAATCAAATCCGGCTCCAGATTGGTTGCCTTGAGCACCGCCTCTTCGCCGTCATATGCTTCGTAAACCGTGTAGCCCTCATTTTGAAGATTCAGCTTCAAAATATCAACAATACTCTTTTCATCATCAACAACAAGGATTTTCTTACCCATGTTCTTCTTCCACCCCCGGAAATTTCTCAAAACTTTGTGTCAGTAGAGGACGTAATCAAGAGGATCTTGATACTGCCCGTCCTTCTTTACCTCAAAATGCAGATGGGGACCGGTACTGTTTCCGGTACTGCCCATATAGGCAATTTTTTGCCCTTGCATCACATACTCTCCCTCAAAGACCACAAGGCTGTCACAATGTGCATAAGCTGTTTGAAAGCCATTTTCGTGATCAATAGCAACATAATTCCCGTAGCCATCCACCCATCCGGCATATACCACTCTGCCGCTATCGGAAGCAAGAATGTCTGACCCGGCATCACCGCCGATGTCGATACCTGTATGTTGTCTACCCCAACGGGAACCAAATGCCGAGGTTAACACCCCTTTTGCCGGTTCGGTAAAGGAACCGCTTGCAGCAAAGGGATTTTCCTCCGGTCCAAGCACCGGCATAGGGCCTTGCACCTCGGCTGCAACCGCCGAGCCGCTCCCCAATGTCGCAAGTTCTGGAACCGCACTGAGCGTCGCCGTAAGCATAGCCCCGACACCCAGTAAAAAGAGACCTTTGAGCGCATTTGACGCAAGATGTTTCCACATTTGTTTGACTCTGTAATAAAGCAAGTTTTCATCTCCTACTCGCAGGCAACCGCCTAAATTTAACAAGCACAAAATATGCATATTAAATTTATATTACAGATATTCTAATTCTAAACCACTATGACGAAAAAATCAAGTGTTTTCCCAAATTTTTTTAAAAATGACCGATAGTTATGTCCTTTTTTTGCGATTTTGACGAGGGAATTTTTTACAAAATGATTTTATTCGGAAAATTTCCAAAAAAGCCTTGACAATCTTTTATAGATGTGCTATACTTTTTAAGTCGCACCGATGCGGCACTGTATGTGCTTGGAGAGGTGTCCGAGTGGTTTAAGGAGCTAGTCTTGAAAACTAGTGATGCGAAAGCACCCAGAGTTCGAATCTCTGCCTCTCCGCCACTTTTCTTTCCAAGATGTATCTACAATTTCATATTTTATATTCGGAGAAGTACTCAAGTTGGCCGAAGAGGCGCCCCTGCTAAGGGTGTAGGTCGTGAAAGCGGCGCGAGGGTTCAAATCCCTCCTTCTCCGCCAAGAAATAAAT
>JAXJVM010000068.1:0-2071 GCA_036308515.1 Clostridia bacterium
CAAATCAGATCATGGGAGCTTATACCAGGGATGTGCAGACCCGTCAGGCGGCAGCAGAATATTTGATGTTGATTTCCGGAACTTTTGTTCCTATGGCTGGAGCAACCCTTCTTTCCACAGTGTTCCGTTGTTTGGAAAAGCCCCGGCTTCCCCTATATGCCAGTGTTCTGTCAGCGTTGTTGAATACCGGCTTGAATTACATTATGATTTTCGGCAAGCTGGGGATCTCACCCATGGGTGTGCGTGGTGCGGCATTTGCTACAGTAATTTCCCAATGTGCCAATTTTCTGCTGATGCTCCTAATGCTTTCCCAAAATGGTTTCCTTTTGAAATCCAACGAAGGAGAACCCACTGCAACACTCCGAATGAATTGGGGGCAGTATTGGTCTATGCTGCTGCCTTTGCTGGTATGCGAGGTGGTGTGGAGTCTGGGGGAAAATGTCTATGCCGCCATCTACGGGCACATGAGTACCGATGCCAGTGCTGCTATGACTTTGACAAACCCCATCCAGGGTTTGGTGATCGGTGCGTTGTGCGGATTGTCTCAAGCGGCAAGTGTGATCATCGGAAAACACCTGGGCAGTGGTGAAAACGAGGAGGCCTATTGGTCAGCGAAAAAGCTGATGCTCTACGGTGCTATTGGCTCAGCACTTCTATCTGTCATTGTAATGATTGCCAGCAAAGCTTATGTGGGAATCTATCAGGTAGATAATGCTGTAAAGACTATGACAATGCAGATTCTCTTTGCCTATGCCATTGTAGTTCCGTTTAAGGTTCTCAATATGATTTTGGGCGGCGGAATTATCCGAAGTGGTGGACGAACAAAATATGTCATGTTCATTGATATGGTCGGTACATGGTGTTTTGGTGTTCCTTTGGGGCTTTTAAGTGCATTCGTCTGGAAGTTGTCCATTCCTTATGTATATTTTCTACTGTCACTTGAGGAGTGTATTCGCTTTGGCATTTCGTTGATCGTATTTCGCAGACGAAAATGGATGAACCAGTTGGAAGCGTCATGAAGTAATGGAGGATTATCATATGGAAAGAAAAATTGTATTAAAACAAGATATTTTAGATGCGCTGCTCAGCGTTGGGGTAAGTAAAGGACAAACGATCATGGTTCATACCTCTCTGAGTAGTTTGGGATTTGTCTGCGGCGGAGCGCAGATGGTAATCGAAGCACTTATAGAAGCAGTCGGTAACGAAGGAACGATTATGATGCCTACGCAATCATGGAAAAACCTTGATCCCACTACAGGCGTTCATTGGGAGGAACCGGAAGATTGGTGGCAATTGATACGGGATAATTGGCCAGCATATAACAAAGAGATTACCCCTACAAACACGATGGGTGCCGTTGCTGAAATGTTCCGAAAATGGCCAGGCGCACTACGGAGCGATCATCCGGCCCGCTCTGTGGCTGCATGGGGAAAGTATGCTGAATACTTGACCGCTGCCCATGACCTTTCCAATATTTTTGGAGACGGCTCACCTATTGGAAAACTATATGAATTGGATGGCCTGGTTTTATTGATTGGCGTGGGATATGACAAAAATACATCGCTGCATCTGGCAGATGTCCGGGCAGATTATCCCGGTAAGCATAACAGTATCGAACATAGTGCGGTCATGGAAAATGGTCATCGTGTCTGGAAGCGGTACGAAACACTTTTTGTAGATGGTGAAGATTTTAATGAGATCGGAACTGCTTTTGAAAATGCGTGTCCCATCCACAAGGCATCGCTTGGTAATGGCACAATCCGTCTGATGAAACAGCGGGATCTGGTAGATTTTGCTGTAAGATGGATTGAAGAAAACCGCAAATAGAAAAAACGCTGCAAATTTCTCCTTACGTGATGGAAATTGCAGCGTTTTTTCTGTTTGATATGTTTAAGATTCAAAGGCAAATATTGTCTCCGTTGGCAGTTTCTCGTTCTCACAGTTCAGAAGATAGGCTATTGCCTTGTTCGCAAAGCGATTTGTTGTCATCGTGTCCCAATCGGCAAGCCGGAGGATCTCCGCTGTGCCATTCTCAAAATCACATGAAATCTCGCCCCATTCGCCGTCGCAG
>JAXJVM010000069.1:0-2872 GCA_036308515.1 Clostridia bacterium
AACGTCGACAGCCGTCTTGCTGACGACCGTTTCGCCGCAGTCGTCGCAGTACCAGACCGGGATACGGTGACCCCACCAGAGCTGACGGGAGATACACCAGTCATGAACGTTCTCCATCCAATGGAGGTAGGTCTTGGAGAACCGGTCGGGGACGAACTTGGTGTCGCCGTTGATGACTGCATCTGCCGCAGGCTTTGCCAACGGCTCCATCTTTACAAACCACTGCTTGGAGGTAATAGGCTCTACTGTAGTACCGCAGCGGTAACATTCACCGACATTGTGGGTGTGAGGAACCACCTTCACCAGCAGACCTTCTGCTTCCAAATCAGCAACCATGGCTTTTCTCGCCTCGTAGCGATCCATGCCCTGGTACTTGCCACCGTAGGCGTTGATGGTGGCATCGTCGTTGAGAATTTTAATCTGCTCTAAGTTATGACGCAGACCAACCTCAAAGTCGTTGGGGTCGTGTGCCGGAGTGATTTTTACGCAGCCGGTTCCGAACTCCATGTCTACATAGTCATCGGCAATCACCGGGATTTCTCTGCCAACCAGGGGCAGAACCAGCATTTTGCCAACCAAATCCTTATACCGCTCGTCGTTGGGGTTTACCGCAACGGCAGTATCACCCAGCAGAGTTTCGGGACGAGTGGTGGCGATTTCTACAAAGCCGCTGCCATCCTTGAGAGGGTACTTGATGTGCCAGAAGAAGCCATCCTGCTCAGCGTATTCTACCTCGGCATCAGACAGGGCAGTGGCACACTTGGGACACCAGTTGATGATGCGGTTGCCCTGATAAATCAAGTCCTTTTCGTAGAGGTTTACAAAAACCTCCTTGACCGCCTTACTGCAGCCCTCGTCCATGGTAAACCGTTCTCTGTCCCAGTCGCAGGAGCAGCCGAGCTTTTTAATCTGGCTGATGATGCGGTCACCGAATTTTTCTTTCCATGCCCAGACGCGCTTCAGAAAATCCTCACGTCCCAGGTCATACCGGGTGAGACCCTCGTTGACACGCAGGTCTTCCTCAACCTTAATCTGGGTGGCAATACCGGCATGGTCAGTACCGGGAATCCACAGAGCATTGTAGCCCTGCATCCGTTTTGCACGAATTAGAATGTCCTGGAAGGTTTCATCCAGAGCATGTCCCATGTGCAGCTGTCCCGTGACGTTGGGGGGAGGAATGACGATGGTAAAGGGCTTTTTGGTCTTGTCCACCTCTGCGTGAAAGTACCCTTTCTCCATCCAAGTTTGATAAATGCGTTCCTCGACCTGTTTGGGGTCGTAGGTTTTTGGCAGCTCTTTCGCCACGAAAATCGCTCCTCTCTATGGTCAATGTAAAATTTCGCTAATTTAACCTATACATTATAGCACTGATGGGGCGTATGCGCAAGTGTTTTTTATGATTTTGGGTGAATTGTAAACCTAGATGAAAAATTATGAACTTACTAAGTAACGGTTGACAAATATGGATTTTAAATATATATTTTTCTGTGTTAGAAAGAATATTCATAAAAAGCACAAGAAGATAATCCTTATTGGATTACCATCTTGATTATAATAGTTAGTTTTTAATAATAGAATATCCTAACCTTCCTTGCAAAATTTTGCTATCATGAAACAATAGAGGAATGTATTTGTTCTTGCTGAATTCTACGATAAACTTTTCACTCTCTTCTTTGTTATAGGATGAACCTGTACAAATTTTGTTCGTTAAGCATTTTTCTTAATAGCATTCATCGCCGCATAGCACATAGTTATCTGCTAAAACGATACAGGAACCGATGGAATGACCGCCGATTTTTTTAATCATTACGTTCTCCGTTAATGAAAATGTGTCATCAATCAAATAAATTGTAAATGAAATCGGCAAAAGAACATCTTTTCTGCCGCCTTTTAAAATATAGTTTTCACCGAATACGGATTCTCCGTACTTTAATGCTACAATCTTCATTGTACCTTTAGTACGACCTTGCCTGTATTTTCACCACGGTAAAGAATATCGTGCGCCTCTTCAGCTTCTGTAATTGGGAGAACTTTATATACAGTAGGCTTTATATCGCCGTCCGCTACCTTTTCCCAAATTTCATTGACAAGCTTGGAAAGAATTTCAGCTTTCATTTCAGGAGTGCGTGAACGAAGTGTGCTGCCAACAATTCTGATGTTCTTTTTATAAATATTTTTAAGGTCAATGGTTGTATTTGCTCCTGCAAGAGCTGCAATTACTATCCAACGACATCCATATTTTACATAGGGCAGACAATCCCCAAGGTTTTGACCGCCAAGGCAGTCAATAGCAATATCAACAGCCCTGCCTTCCGTTTCTTCTTTTTTAAGTATTTCAGGCAGATTTTGAACTCTTGTGTCAACTATAAGGTCAGCACCAAGATGCTGAATGTTTTCAGGGGCACTTATGACCGTTGTAATAACACGCAAGCCAAAGGCTTTTGCCATAGGTATAATAACGCTGGCAAGTCCACTTGCACCTGCTTGCATAAGTAGCGTATCTCCTACTTTAGCATGACCTTCAATAAATAGCTTCAAGTATGCCGTTGCAAATGCTTCGGGAATCGCCGCAGCTTCCGCCATAGTGCAATTTTTCGGCACAGGCATACACATATCATATTTGACAGAAACAAATTCTGCATAACCGCCACCGCCAAGCAGTGCACATACTTTATCGCCGATTTTGTAATTTGATTTTTCTTTTGCCCCCTCTGTCATTTCAACAATTTCGCCTGAAACTTCAAGCCCCATCCATTCAGGACAGCCTTCTGGCGGTGGATAGTCACCCTCTCTTTGCATAAGGTCTGCACGATTTAAAGCCGCATATTCAACTTTTATCAAAACTTCATCTTCTTTAAGCACAGGATTTGGA
>JAXJVM010000070.1:0-3789 GCA_036308515.1 Clostridia bacterium
GTCCTGCGGCATCGCCGTATTGCAGTCTATCAATCATCTGTTGCTTATGCTCCGCCCGAACACCTACCGCAAAAGGCTTTGCTTCCATAGACACGCCGGCACTTTCCAGCATGGTATAGGTATCTCGGCTGCTATGTCCGATTGCCAGAATTAGACAGGAGCAAGCCAAGCTTTCTGCATGGTCGATTTCAATTTCAGTCAGCTTGCCTTCCCGATAGCGTATCCCTGTTAAGCAGCTTTCAAAGCGAATTTCGCCCCCAAGACGAAGAATTTCCTGACGCATGGAGGCAATAACCCCACGCAGCTTATCCGTCCCGATATGGGGCTTGGCGCGGTAGAGAATATCCTCCGGGCTCCCGTGGTCAACAAAGGTTTGCAACACATATCGCTGACGCGGATCACTGATACGGGTATTGAGCTTACCGTCAGAAAAGGTCCCTGCTCCGCCTTCGCCGAACTGGATGTTGGAATCAGGATTCAGCTTGTCACCGTTCCAGAACGCTTCCACGGTCTTAGCTCGCTTCTCTACCGGTTCACCCCGTTCCAGTACCAAAGGGGGATTGCCTGACCTTGCCAGAACATAAGCGGCAAAAAGTCCGCAAGGACCCATGCCCACTACCACCGGACGTTCCTTTAGGGAAACCTTAGGAATGGAAAGAGGTTCCCCAGCGCCTGCTGGCAAGGGACAAATCACTTTGCCGTCACAGTGGGTTCCATCAGGCACGGTTGCCCCCACCGAATAGACATAGTGTATATTGTCTTTTTTTCTGGCATCAATAGACTGCTTATAAATCCAAAAATCCTTTGCCTGAACGCAACGGAGCCGCACAATTTCTTGTGCGGCTTCAATGACATCACGTTGGGTATGCTGAATGGGCATTTGGATTGTATGAATGACAATTTTCATGGAATCACCCGTTTTCTAGTTTTCCGGTTTAGCAGTTAAGGTAATCTCTACTTCATAAATATCCTGCAGCACCTTTACTCCTTCCGGAACAACCAGCTTTACCTTTGTTTTCTGATTGCTGACCAGCTTCTCGAAAGAAACCGGCTCAGTCCGGATTTGGAAAATCTGTGAGGTTATCTGTTCATCACCGTAAATTTGTACCGTAGAAGGACTCAGCTTGTAAGAAAGCTCATTCTGGATTTTGTTTTCATTATCGTTATCAAAAACGGCAACCACATCTACTCGTTTCAGCTTGACTACCGTGCAATGCACCTTTGTTTGGCTGATGTTTTTTTCAATCCGATTGAGAATAGAATCATTGGCACTAATTTCTTTATCTTCGGTATTGTAAAGACGAATGGGCAATTCCTTGTCGATATCCACATCCGCATTTCCATAATTAAGCACCACAGCTGCACGGGCAATTTTCCCTACAACAGACTCCGGTCCTTTCACCGTCACGGTTTCAATCTCTGTATGCATAGGTCCTGCCATATATCCCTCTGCTAAGGAACCCTCGGTTTTAATCTCAATATTCATAGTTTTCTCAACCAAACGTTCCACCTTGATATCCACAGTATAGGGATCCTGGGCGGTAATTCCCAGATTTTCAAAGGGAACTACCACATCCACCGGCAGAGCAGTGGTTCCCTCTGCAGTAATGGCAGAAAGATCAACCTTGGCAATGATGGACTTCATGTTATTTCTGCCCAACTTCTTTCGGCTTCCCTGCACCTTAATGGTAATCGCCGTATCCGATTCGTTCACCACGCTCAAACCGTTGGCGTTCAACTGCTCCCCTCCGATGAACTGAATGGGCAAATCCCGTACCGTAACTTCATACGCAGGGTCAAGAATGATAATGATATACAACCAAATCATTGCGGCAATAACCACCGAAACGACCTTCAGCATTCTGTCGTTTTCAAAAATTTTTTTCACTCATTCTTCCCCCTTTTCACAATCGTTCTCCAATCGAATTTTCCATCAGAGTCATTCTTTGTTAAAAGGTCGGCGCTAAGGAAGTCAATCACCCGCTCACGCAGGGATTCTTCCCCAAAACCGGTTTCAAGAACCCCTTGATACGCAACAGAAATATTGCCAGTTTCTTCTGACACAATAATAACAACCGCATCCGATTCCTCAGAAATCCCCAAGCCTGCCCGATGCCGGGTTCCCAACTCCTGACGGATATTGGGGTTCTGGGACAGCGGTAAGACACAAGCGGCAAGTGCAATCTTTGTATCGCGCATTACCACCGCGCCGTCATGGAGCGGTGTATTGGGAACAAAGATATTCTCCAACAATTCACTGGTGGGTTCTGCATGGATAGCGACACCGGAGCTAATCAACGGCGAAATATTGTCCTCATTCTCTATAACAATCAAGGCACCGGTTCGACTGTTTGCCAGTGCCTGAGCACCGTGGGCAATTTCGCGAATCATCTGCATGACATTCTCATCAAACTCACCCTTGGAGTTAAACCACTTGCTCACAGTGCTGCGTCCCAGATGTTCCAAAATTCGACGAAGCTCCGGCTGGAACACAATGAGCCAGGCAATCAACCCAAGCTGAAGTACATTACTCAGGATATAATGTAGAGTGTTCAAATGCGCCAGTGCACTGACCTGGGTGATAACCACCATCAGGACGATTCCCTTCAGCAGCTGCACCGTCTTGGTATCACGAATGAACTTTAGGGCTTTGTATACCAGATAGGATACCACAAGAATGTCAATCAGATCCGTAATCCTCAACACGGCAAGCTGATTCATAATAGATTGAAAAAAGTTAGTCAGCCACATTCTTAGGTCACCTCCGGTATGATTTTTTAAAAATTAGTATGCCTTACCCCAATAAACCATCTTGGTTGCAGGCTTTCCGCAGCAAACACAGGAATCTGCAATTTGCTCTTGCTCAAAAGGAATACATCTGGAAGTTGCAGTTGTATCCTCCTTGATTTTCAATTCACAAGCTTCGTCACCGCACCACATTGCTTTGACAAAGCCACCTTTTTCTTCGATAATCTGCTTAAATTCCTCGTAGGTTGCAGCCGAAGAAGTTTTTTCCTCTCGGTTTTTCTTTGCTGCTTCCAGCATTTGCGCCTGAATCTTCTCCAGGAGCTTCTCCAGTTCCTCTTCGATGTTATCCAACGATACGAAGGTCTTACTTCTGTCCACACGGCTCACCAGAACCGCTTGGTTCTTCTCAATATCCTTCGGTCCCAGTTCAATACGGACAGGAACACCGCGCATCTCGTATTCGCTGAACTTCCAACCGGGGGACTTCTCACTGGCATCTATCTTCATGCGGAATTTCTCTGAAAGCTGGTCATATAACTCGTTACAACGATCAAGTACGCCCTCTTTATGCTGCGCCACCGGAACAATCACTGCCTGAATGGGTGCAATTCTGGGGGGCAGCTTTAAGCCGGCATCATCACCGTGTACCATAATGATGGCACCAATGATTCTGGTGGACATGCCCCAAGAGGTCTGGTGAACATATGCCATCTCGTTGTTATCGTTTAGGTACTGAATCCCAAAAGCCTTGGCAAAGCCATCGCCAAAGTTATGGCTGGTACCGGACTGCAATGCCTTACCATCGTGCATCATACTCTCAATGGTATAGGTCTCATGGGCACCGGCAAACTTTTCCTTTTCAGTCTTTTGACCCTTAATCACAGGAATTGCCAGAACCTCTTCACAGAAGTCCGCATAGACATTCAGCATCTGAATGGTTCTCGCCTGTGCCTCCTCAGCGGAAGCATGGGCAGTATGCCCCTCTTGCCATAAAAATTCCGCACTTCTCAAGAACGGACGGGTGGTTTTTTCCCAACGAAC
>JAXJVM010000071.1:0-6492 GCA_036308515.1 Clostridia bacterium
TATACGGTGAAAACCATTGTGATTCCGGCAGGAGAGAGCAGCAAGTGTCAGGCGCAGTTGTTCCGGCTTTATGACGAGATGCTGGATTTTGGGCTGACCCGTGCGGATTTGGTAATTGCCCTAGGTGGCGGTGTGGTAGGTGACCTGACCGGTTATGCGGCGGCAAGCCTCCTTCGGGGAATTCCCTTTGTACAGATTCCCACCACCTTGCTTGCGCAGGTGGATTCCAGCGTGGGCGGCAAGGTTGCCATTGACCTGCCCCGGGGCAAGAATTTGGTAGGCGCCTTCTATCAGCCCAAAATGGTGCTGATTGACCCTCTGTGTCTGGAAACACTCACCGACCGGGTATTCTCGGACGGCATGGCAGAGGTTATCAAATACGGTGCCATTCGGGACCTTGCCCTGTTTGAAAAACTAGAAAATATCCAAGACAGGAAAGAATTGTTTGCAAATATCGGAGAAATCGTTTATACTTGTTGTGATATCAAACGTCAGGTTGTGGAGAACGACGAGCTGGACACCGGAGAGCGGATGATTTTGAACTTCGGTCATACCTTCGGACATGCCATCGAAAAGCAGTACAACTACGAGACCTATACCCACGGCGAAGCAGTGGGCGTGGGTATGAAAATGGCGTGTGCCTACGGCGAGACCCAAGGTATCACCGCTCCGGGTACCGCGGAGAGGATGGAGAAGATGCTCAAGCAGTACCAGCTTCCCACCCAGGTGGCCATGACGCCCCAGGCTATGCGTGACGCCATGGCGGTGGACAAGAAGGGTGAGGGAAGTAAAATCAATCTGATTCTTCTCAAGGAGATTGGCGAGGTTGTGATATCAAAAATCAACAAGGCAGATTTTCAGCTTTAAAGGAGATCAATATATGGACATCATTCGCATAGAACCCAAAATGCTGCAGGGGACGGTACAGGTGCCGCCCTCTAAAAGCGTTGCCCATCGGGCAATCATTGCGGCGGCACTGTCGGACGGTACCTGCCACATCAGCAATGTGGCAATGAGCAAGGATATTCAGGCGACTCTGGACTGTATGCGCAAGCTGGGCTCCATGTTTCGTATCAACACCCAAAAGGGTGAAGTGACTTTTACCGGCCGCAGCAAGAAGCCGCTACCTAAAGAAATTACCTTGGACTGCGGTGAGAGCGGCTCGACACTGCGGTTTCTGATTCCCTTGGCACTACTCACCGGGCGGAAGGTTACCCTGACCGGCCGTGGGCGTCTTATGCAGCGGCCCCAGAAGCCCTACATAGAGTTATTCGCGAAAAAAGGCATCACCTGCGTGCAGCAGGAGGATTGCATCCGTTTACAGGGAGAATTGAAGCCCGGTTTATTTAAACTGCCTGGGAACATCAGCTCCCAGTTTATCACCGGTCTGTTGTTTGCTCTGCCCCAGTTACAGGGGGATAGCGAAATCCAGCTGACCACTCTGCTGGAATCCAAGGGGTATGTGGATTTAACCCTGGCGGTACTGCGTGACTTCGGCATTGTCATTAAGAATGACAATTACCGGCGGTTTATCATTCCCGGGGGTCAAACCTACCATTCCCGGAACTACACCATCGAGGGCGACTATTCCCAGGCGGCGTTCTTCCTGGTAGCAGGAGCACTGGGGTGCGATGTGCGTTGTACCGGTTTGAATATGGAAAGCCTGCAGGGCGATAAAAAGATTCTGGAGCTGGTTAAGGAAGTCGGCGCCAAGCTGGAGCAGATCGACGACACAACGGTACAGGTGCGGCGCACCGATACCATGCACGGCATTCGCATTGATGCCAGAGAAATTCCGGATTTAGTGCCGATTCTGGCGGTGCTATGTTCTTTTTGTAAGGGCGAAAGCCTGATTCACAGTGCCGGCAGACTTCGAATGAAGGAGAGCGACCGGCTTACCGCAACCACCAGCGAGCTGAGGCAGCTGGGTGCCAACATTGAAGAAGGCGTGGACTTCTTGAAGATTACAGGCACGGATGTGCTCAACGGCACTACCGTTTCCAGCTGGAACGACCATCGGATTGCCATGGCGGCTGCCATTGCGGCCTGCCGCACCGAGGGCGAGGTTACCATTACCGGCGCCAGGGAGGCAGTCACCAAGTCCTATCCGGACTTCTTTGAGGTATATGCCAAATTGCAGGCAGGCCCGAGCGTATTGCTTGATGCAAAAACTACCATCACGGAGGAAAAAGCATGAATACATGGGGAAACAGTTTTCGGTTGAGTATTTTTGGCGAATCCCACGGCGAGGCAATCGGTGTGGTGATTGACGGGATTCCGTCAGGAACCGAACTGGATTTAGAAGAAATCCGCCGGGAAATGGGACGCCGGGCACCGGGAAAGAATTCTCTGTCCACCCCTAGATCCGAGGCGGACGAGGTAAAGATTCTGTCGGGATTTTTTAACGGCAAAACCACTGGAACGCCTCTTGCTGGGGTGATTTACAACACCAATACCCGTTCTAAGGACTACACCCCGGAACTGATACGCCCGGGACATGCGGACTTTACCGGGTTCACCCGGTACGGTGCCAGCCATGACTATCGTGGCGGCGGTCATTTTTCAGGAAGAATCACAGCGCCGCTGGTGTTTGCCGGTGCCATCGCCAAGCAGGTGCTCAAAGCCCAGGGGGTTGCCATTGGCAGCCATCTTTTGCGTGTGGCAGAAATTGCAGATACGCCTTTTGATGCAGTGAACTTAACCCCTGAAACCTTAGAGACGGTGACCCATCGTCAGTTCCCGGTGCTGGATATGGATGCCGGAAAGCAGATGCAGGCACGGATTTTAGAGAAGAAAGGGGAACTGGACTCCGTGGGCGGCGTGGTAGAATGCGGTGTCATCGGGGTTCCGGCAGGGCTGGGTGCGCCCTTCTTCGGCTCGGCAGAGAGCCGGCTTTCTGCCATGATGTTTTCCATCCCGGCAGTCAAGGGCATTGAGTTTGGTGCAGGGTTCGGCTTTGCGGACATGACCGGCAGCCAGGCAAATGACCCCTTTTATACCGAAAATGGCACCATCAAGACCAAAACCAACAACAATGCCGGCATCAACGGCGGCATTACCAATGGAATGCCTATCGTGTTCCGTGTGGCAATCAAGCCCACCCCCTCCATTGCCCAGACCCAAGAGACGGTGAATCTGAAAACCATGGAGAATACCGAACTTTCGGTACACGGGCGGCATGACCCCTGCATTGCCCACCGGGCGGCGTGTGTGGTGGAGGCAGGTGCAGCCATCACCCTTTTAGATATGCTACTGACAAAATAGTTTTTTAGGAAGTGTTACCATGAACGAACTGGAACAGTTAAGACAAAACATTGATGCCATTGACCGTCAGCTCCTGCCACTGTTTTTAGAGCGGATGGAGCTTTGCAGCAAGGTTGCGGACTATAAACGCTCGGTAGGGATGCCGGTGCTGGATGCCTCCCGGGAGCGGCAGGTGTTAGAAAATAAACTCAAGCTTTTAGAAGAACTGGGCAGAGACGGGGATATGAAGCAGGAGGTCTACGAATTCTTCAATACCATCATGTCCATCAGCCGGGTACGCCAGACCCGGGAGCTTTCCGGACAGGAGCACCGGGTGCGCATTGACGACCTTTTAAAACAGGCGAAGCCCAGGATTCAAGATCCTGTCATCTGCTACTTTGGCAGTCAGGGCTCTTATAGTGAAGAGGCGGCAATCTCCTATTTTGGCGAAAGCTCCAATCGCTTTTCAGCCAAGACCTTTGCGGAGGCATTTGCAAGCCTGAAAGCGGGTAAGGCAAACTATCTGGTACTGCCTATCGAAAATTCCTCTACCGGCACCATTGCCGAGGTGATGGAACTGCTGCTTGCCCACGGTTGCTATATTGTGGGTGAGGAGAAAATCGCCATCCGTCATTGCCTGCTGGGGGTTAAAGGGGCGACCCTTGGGGATGTCAAAACGGTCTATTCTCACGAACAGGGCATCCTGCAGTGCGGTGACTTTTTACATGGCTTAGGAGACGTCCATTGCGAGGAATATTACAGTACTGCCCTGAGCGCCCAAGCCGTGGCAGAGAAGCAGGACAAGTCTCTGGCTGCCATTGCCGCCAAGCGGAATGCGGAGCTGCTGGGGCTTGAGGTTTTGGCAGAGAACATCAACAACAACGAAAGCAACACCACCCGGTTTGCGGTCATTGCCGAGCAGCCGGAAGTGGAGGGGAATTGCAACAAGGTCAGCATTGCCTTTACCCTCCCCCATGAGAGCGGTCAGTTGCCGCGGTTGCTGGCGTGCTTTGCACAGGCAGGGCTGAACCTGCTGAAGCTGGAATCCAGACCCATTGTAAACAAGCCATTTGAATATATGTTCCTTGCGGACTACACCGGGAATCTGCTGGAAACCTCCGTGCGAGAGGTGACAAACTCGGTCATTGAGGGAACTCAGGAGTTCACCTGGCTTGGTAACTACAAGGGCAAGGAATCGGAGGAATAAGCCGTGAACAAAGATTTGATTCTGATTGGCATGCCCGGCTGCGGAAAGTCCACCCTCGGACGTGGGCTGGCAGACGAACTGAGGCTGCCTTTTCTGGATTTGGATGCCGCCATTGAAGATGCGGCAGGCAGACCCATCCCGGAGATTTTTGAGACCCAGGGGGAAGAGGGATTCCGGCGTTTAGAAACCGAGACCTTTCGGGCATCGGTGACCAGCGGCAAGGTCATTGCCACCGGCGGCGGCATTGTCACCAGAGAGGAAAACCTCCCCATTGCCAAGAACGGACTTGTGATTTTTATCGACCGTCCCTTAGAGCATATCATGGGTGATGTGCAGACGGAGACCCGACCTCTGCTGGCAGAGGGCAAGCAACGCTTGCAGAAGCTCTATGAACAGAGATATGATCTGTATGTAGCTTGGGCGGATATCCGCATTGCAAATACGGGTACCCCCGAAGAGACCCTGAAAACTATAGTGAAAGAGGTACAAGCTTATGAAAATCATGGTAATTAACGGACCGAATATTAATATGCTGGGCACCCGAGAGCCGGAGGTCTACGGCAAGCAGACCTATGCGGATTTGGAGCAGTATATCGAAAACTACGCTGCAGAACGTAACGCTGAGGCAATTGTTCTCCAGAGCAATAGCGAGGGCGAGATCATCGACTTTATCCATCATGCCCTGGGCAGCTGCGATGCCATTATTATTAACCCCGGCGCCTATACTCATTATAGCTACGCCATTCTGGATGCCCTGTCCTCGGTGAGTTTGCCCACGGTGGAGGTGCACATGAGCAACATCCACAAGCGTGAGGAATTTCGGCACAAGTCGGTGACGGTGCCTGCCTGCATCGGTCAGATTTGCGGCCTGGGATTTCGGGGCTACACCCTGGCTATGGACTACTTGCTGGAGGAAGTGAAAACGAATGCTTAATTTAGCGGTTATCGGTGACCCCATCTCCCACAGTCTTTCCCCGGCGGTGCATAGCAGTGCGCTGGATGCCCTGGAGGTTGCTTATACCTACGAAAAGGTACAGGTGAAAAAGGGGGAACTGGAGCAGTTCCTTGCTTATGCTAAGGACAAAAACATCAACGGCTTTAATCTAACCATGCCCCACAAGGTGGATATTCTGCCGTATCTCTATGAGATGGACGCGGTGGCACAGCGGTTTCAGTCGGTAAATACGGTGAAGGTGGTAGATGGCAAGCTCTACGGCTATAACACCGATGCCGGCGGCTATACCGAGGCACTCAAGGGTGCCGGATATGGATTCAAGGATAGCCGGGTGGTAATTCTGGGAGCCGGTGGCGTGGTGCGTACCCTGGCACTGGAAGCTGCATGGCAGGGCGCAAAGTCCATACGGATTTTAAACCGGACGGTATCCAAGGCGGAAGAAATCTGTGCTATGGTCAAAGCCCAGGTTCAAGCGGATATCGCCGCTGAGGTCATGACCACAGACACCATTGCGGCGGCATGTGAATCCTGTGATATTCTCATCAATGGTACACCCTTGGGGATGCATGGCGTGGATTCAGACTTTGCAGACTTCTCCTTTTTGGACCATTTGCCCAAGAACGCCCTGGTTTCCGATTTAATTTATAATCCCGATACCACCAACCTGCTGGCCGAGGCACAAAAGAGAGAGTTTGCCACTTTGAACGGTTTAGGAATGCTGATTTATCAGGCACTCATTGCTGACCAAATCTATATGGGTAAGGACTTTGCCATGAAGCCCATTTATGAAATAGTCTCAAAAAAAGTAAAAGATACCTTAAAATAGAACAAGAGCTGATGCATAGCATCAGCTCAGCGTGTCGATGCTTTATCGACACGCTGGCAGATGCCGAAAAAGGAAGGTATATTTTGTGAAATCGTTTTCGTTACTGTACGATGGTACTGTAGAGAACGATTTCGCAAAAAGCAAGCAATCCCAAGGAAAACTCGATGTTTTTCTTGGGATTTGCTTATGATACATAACTTTCGGTAGGAGCCAAGGTCATTCCACCTCATCCACCGCTAAAGCGGTCCCCCTTCTCCTCAA
>JAXJVM010000072.1:0-4598 GCA_036308515.1 Clostridia bacterium
GCCTATGGCAACGGAAAATTCAGTAGTGACAAGGTGGCTCCGGTGGTAAAGCTGGGCGACACCAGCTATATTCTGGAACTCTGGCACGGTCCTACCTGTGCCTTTAAGGATATGGCACTGCAGATTCTGCCTCACTTCATGACTACATCTATGAAGAAAACCGGTGAGAAGAAGGAAGTTGTTATTCTGGTAGCAACCTCCGGTGACACCGGTAAAGCGGCACTTGAGGGCTTTAAGGATGTACCCGGCACCAAAATTGGCGTATTTTATCCCACCGGCGGCGTCAGCGATATGCAGAAACTGCAAATGATGACCCAGGAGGGTGATAACGTTTTCGTTTCTGGCATTTACGGAAACTTCGATGATGCCCAGAACGGTGTCAAGGCAATCTTTACGGATAGTAAGATTGCAGAAGAAATGAAGACGGCGGACTATACCCTGTCTTCTGCAAACTCCATCAACTGGGGACGTTTGGTTCCGCAGATTGTCTACTATATTTCGGCTTACTGCGATTTGGTAGAGAGCGGAGAAATCCAGATGGGTGAGAAAATCAACGTCTGTGTGCCTACCGGTAATTTTGGTAACATTCTGGCAGCTTACTATGCCTATAAGATGGGATTACCTATTCATAAATTCATCTGTGCATCCAATCAGAACAATGTTCTGACCGACTTTATCCGCACCGGTGAATACAATCGCAACCGTGAATTTTATCCCACTGTGTCTCCTTCTATGGACATCCTGATTTCCAGCAACTTGGAGCGTCTGCTCTTTGACCTTTGTGATGAGGACGACAAGAAGGTTACCACCATGATGAATAAGTTGAAAAAGTCCGGTAAATACCAACTGACCAAGACCCTGCACAAAAAGGTTACTGACCTGTTCTGGGGCGGTTGCTGTGATGATTATTTCACGAAGGTTCAGATTTGGAAGACCTTTGATGAAACCGGCTATACCCTGGATACTCATACGGCGGTTGCTGCTGATGTATACCGGCAGTATGTCACTGAGACCGGGGATACCACTAAGACGGTCATAGCATCTACCGCAAGCCCCTATAAGTTTAACCGTGATGTACTTTCTGCATTGGGTGAGGATACCAATGCAGATGACTTTACGCTGGTAGACCGTTTGCATGCAAAGAGCGGCATGGAAATTCCCCAGTCTTTGGCAGCACTTAAGGATAAAGCCCGTCGGTTTGAAGGTGCCATCGAAAAAGACGCTATGTATGATCTGGTAAAGGATGTACTGAACGTTGGGGAACGGCTGGCAAAGGCGGAGGAAGAAAAAGCAGCAAAGGCGAAAGCAGCTGCTGAAAAGAGAGCTGCAACCCGCAAGAAGAAGGCCGAAGAGGCTAAAAAAGCTGAAGAGACCAAGAAGGCTGAAAAGGCTAAAAAAGCTGAAGAAACGAAAAAGACCATTGCCCCTAAGGCATCTGACGAGAAAGAGCAAACAAAAAAATCTTCCAAATAAAAAATGACAGCCTACGGGTAAATCCCGTAGGCTGCATCCTGTCCCGCTATGGGAAGTAAACTTATTTGTTGGGCTTAAAGGTGACACACTCTGTATCACAGGAGCTGCAGCAGGTTTGACCGGAGCCAACCTCAATTTTGCCGGCGGTGCACTTGTCACCTTCGGCATGATAAGCACACTGTTGTACACTGCACATAATGCCCTGAATTGTGTTGTTTGTTTCCATTTTGATTCCATTCCCTTTCTGCTCGCATAAAAGTGATTGTGATTCCGGTATCTGCGAGCGGATACCACGTGTAAGAGAAGTACAAGAATCATCTTGTAAACACAATTTTAGTATGCCAAAGGATTTGAGAAATATACAAAGGATTTGGTTAAATGGCAATTTTTGCAATTTCTGATTTACATCTTTCACTTAGCGGTGAAAAGCCCATGGATGTGTTTGGTTCCCGGTGGGAAAACTACACGGAACGCATGGAAGTGCAATGGAACCGCGTAGTGAAGCCTGAGGATTTGGTACTGATACCCGGTGACATCTCTTGGGCAATGTACTTGGAGGAAACCAAGACAGATTTCACCTATCTCAATCGCCTGCCCGGACAGAAACTGTTGCTTCGGGGGAATCACGATTATTGGTGGACAACCCTCAATAAAATGGAAAAGTATGTAGCAGAACAGGGATTTGATACTTTGCACTTTCTCAAAAACACTGCATTTTTGTGGGAGGACACTGCAATTTGTGGCACGCGGGGCTGGACCATTCCGCACCCTGATTCCAACGGCGAGGATAAGAAAATTTATGAGCGGGAACGCCAGAGACTGTTATTATCTCTGGAAGCGGCAGCGGCGCAGAAACCGTCACAAATTTTATGTGCTATGCATTATCCGCCGGTAGACACGGATGGTATTACTCCGGGATTTCTGGACATTATGGAGCAATATGGTGTGGAGGAGTGCATTTTCGGGCATCTGCATGCAGCGGCGCACCGTTTTGCGCCCCAGGGGATTTGGCAAGGCGTCAAGCTAAAGCTGGTGGCGTGTGATTACCTGGATTTCACCCCGATGTTAATTCAGTGATAAAAAACAAAGAAAATGCAAGAAAAACCTTGCTTTTTTGAAAAACATATGCTATACTATTACGGTGTATTTATAGAAGTAGAGAGGAATGTTGTAAATGAGCACAGTAGAAAAAGTCGACAAGAATGTTGTAAGTTTTGAATTTTCTGTTTCTGCCGAGGAATTTGAAAAGGCAGTAGAAAAAGCCTATCGTAAAAATGTAGGCAAAATCAACATCCAGGGATTTCGGAAGGGTAAAGCACCCCGTCAGATTATTGAAAGATATTACGGAAAAGAAATCTTTTATGAAGATGCAATAAACATTGTGCTTCCTGATGCATATGATAAAGCGATAGATGAAAATAACATCCATCCTGTGGCTCAACCCGAAATCGACTTAAAGGGTGAAATTAGCGCAGAAAGTGGTGTAACCTTTACTGCAAAGGTTGTAGTAAAGCCGGAATTTGAGATGGGTACTTATAAGGGCATTGCTGCTACCAAGGTAACACACCGTACCCTGAAAAAGGACGTAGATGCTGAGATTGAAAAGCTGCGTGAGAGAAATTCCAGAATGGTTCCTGTTGAGGACCGTGCAGTACAGAAGGATGATGTGGCAAACATTGACTTTGAGGGCTTCACTGACGGCGTTGCTTTTGATGGCGGCAAGGGTGAAGGCTTTGATCTGACCATCGGTTCCGGTCAGTTTATTCCCGGTTTTGAAGATCAGCTTATCGGCGCAAATGTTGGCGATGAGGTTGAAGTGAATGTGAAGTTCCCTGAGGAATATCACGCTGAAGAACTCAAGGGTAAGGATGCAGTGTTCAAGGTAAAAATCAACGGCATCAAGGTAAAGGAATTGCCCGAGCTGGACGATGAATTTGCCAAGGATGTTAGTGAGTTTGACACTCTGGAAGAACTCCAGAAGGACACCAAGGAGAAGTTGTCTGCTGCTAATAAAGAAAAGGCACAGCATGAGACTGAAGAGAACGTCATTAACGCAGTTTGCGAAGCAACTGAAATTGACATTCCCGATGAGATGATTGAAAATCAGATCCAGAACATGATTCGTGACTTTGATATGCAGATGCGTTATCAGGGTATGGATTTGCAGCAGTACATGAACTATACCGGTACCACCATGGATATGCTCAAGGAGCAGTTCAAGGAAGAAGCTGGTAAGCGCGTAAAGACCTCTTTGATTCTGGAAAAGGTTTGTGAGCTTGAGGATATCAAAGCAACCGATGCAGAGGTTGAAAAGGAATATCAAAAGACGGCAGAAAGCAGCGGCATGAAGCTGGAAGATGTGAAAAAGTACATCCAGGAGGATGACATTAGAGAACGGATCAAAGGGGAAAAGACCGTGAAGTTCCTGGTTGATAACGCAAGTTTTAAATAAGCTGCAGAAAATTGCTAATTTTGAGGGAATAGTGTATACAATAAGGTTGGTTTGGATATATTATCCAGGTCAACCTTTTGCACAGTTATTCCGTATTGGGGACGGATAATGTAGCTTATGGTCGCCCATGCCGAGTCTACAAATTATGCCATGGGCAGAAAGGTGAAGTGAAGTATCATGGATAATTTCAGAAGCAGTTTAGTTCCTTACGTTGTGGAGCAGACCGGCAGAGGTGAGCGCTCCTATGATATTTTTTCCCGGCTTTTGAAAGACAGAATTATCTTCTTGTCTGACGAAGTGAACGATGCAACCGCCAGCCTGGTTGTTGCGCAGTTGCTTTTTCTTGATAGTGAGGATCCGGATAAAGATATCAACCTTTACATCAATAGCCCCGGCGGCTCTGTAACTGCCGGTATGGCGATTTACGATACCATGCAGTATACCAAAGCGGATGTATCTACCATCTGTGTAGGTATGGCGGCATCTATGGGTGCATTCCTGCTTTCAGCAGGTGCCAAGGGCAAGCGTTTTGCACTGCCCAACAGTGAAATTATGATTCATCAGCCTTTGGGTGCAATGCAAGGTCAAGCCACCGACTTAAGTATTGCTGCAGAACATATTCAAAAGGTAAAAGACAAATTATCGTCTATTCTTGCCTATCACACTCATCAAC
>JAXJVM010000073.1:0-12021 GCA_036308515.1 Clostridia bacterium
CAGTAGATGTAGATCAGTTCGTAGCAGATATCGCAGCGGAAATCAAAGAAAGAAGATAAGGAAAGCGGTTCGTCGGGAACCGCCGAACCCTACGATAAAAGGCTGAACGATTGATTTCGTTCAGCCTTTTCATATTACTGTCCTTTAGAGTACACCCCATAGGCGGACATTCTTTTAACGTATCACAACTTGTGCGCCGGAAATCAGGAAATACAAAATCACTAAAATACCAACAATGATGCGGTAGTAGCCAAAGGCAGTAAAGTCGTGCTTGCGGATGTAGTCCATGAGGAACTTGATTGCCGCAATGGACACCAGATACGCAACCACCATACCGGTAAGTAAAATCCCCAGCTGCTCCGGTGTAAACCCGGCACCGGTCTCCAGGAAGAACTTCACCACCTTCAACAGGCTCGCCCCCAGCATGACGGGAACTGCCAGAAAGAAGGAGAACTCCGCTGCCACGAACCGGGAGCATCCCAGAATCACCGCCCCCAAAATGGTGGAGCCGGAACGGGAGGTTCCGGGAATCAGGGACAGTACCTGAAAGGCACCAATGAGCAGGGCGGTTTTGTAGCTCATAGCATGGATGGAATTCATCTTCGGGGTCTTGTTTTGCCGTTCGATTACAATAAAGAGCACACCGTAGACAATCAGCGCCGCCGCAACCACCCAGGGGTTGTAGGTGTATTGGTTAATCAGGTCATCAAAGAGCAGCCCAATCACCGCCGCCGGCACACAACCCACCAGCACCTTCAGCCACATCGCCCAGGTGTCGGCTTTCTCCGTAGCGGTCTTTTTGGGAGAGAAAGGGTTCAGCTTGTGAAAATACAGGGTTACCACTGCCAGAATGGACCCGAACTGAATCACCACCAGAAAGAGGTTGATAAAGTCGGCACTCTGGTGCAGAGGCAGAAACTGATCCACCAGAATCATATGCCCGGTACTACTGATGGGCAGCCATTCGGTAATGCCCTGCACAATTCCTAAGACAATGGTTTTCAAAAGTTCAATGAGATACATGGCAAATCCACTCCTTTGTACTAAGTTTATGCGTTTCTTTTATCGTCAATGTCCTCAATATTGTAGGGTGTGGTCTGATAAACAAAGTAGTTCAGCCAGTTGGAATAGAGGAGATTGGCATGAGAACGCCAGGTGTTTCTGGGGGGATTGTCGGGATTATCCTCCGGGAAGTAGTTCGCCGGCACCTGAATATCCAACCCCTTGTCCCGGTCACGGAAGTACTCGGTAGCAAGGGTGATGTCATCGTACTCCGAGTGGCCGGTGATGAAGAACTGCCGTTCGCTCTTGGCAGTGACAATATACACCCCGGCGTCCGGGGAGGTTGCCAGGATTTCCAGCTCGGGAACCTTCTGAATGTCCTCTGCTTTGATTTCCGTGTGCCGGGAATGGGGGGCATAGAAGGTATCGTCAAAGCCGCGCAGCAGCATTTTGTGCTTCTTTTCCGGTACTACATGGTGGGGGAACACCCCGAAAACTTTGTTCTCCACCGGGTACTTTTTGATGCCATAGTGGTAGTAAAGTGCCGCCTGTGCACCCCAGCAGATATGGAAGGTAGAGGTCACGTGGCTCTTGGACCATTCCATGATTTCGCAAAGCTCCTCCCAGTAGTCCACCTCTTCAAACTCCATAGTCTCCACCGGTGCACCGGTGATAATCAAGCCGTCAAACTTCTGGTCTTTGTAGTCCGCAAAGGTGCCGTAAAAGGTCTCTAGGTGGCTTTTGGAGATGTTCTTGGATTCGTGGGTGTGGGCGTGCATAAAGCTGATATCTATCTGCAGCGGCGTGTTGCCCAAAACACGCAGAAGCTGGGTCTCTGTGGCAATTTTGGTGGGCATGAGATTCAGAATCAGTATCTTTAAGGGTCGAATATCCTGGGTCAATGCCCGTTTTTCAGTAATGACAAAAATATTCTCCTGATTGAGGGTCTCAATGGCAGGAAGATTGTCCTGTACTTTAATCGGCATCTGTCTCACTTCCTTATCTAACTTATATTCTTACTATTATATCACGTCTTTTGCCATTCGTAAACCCTTAGATTTCTATTTATAAAAAAATTTAAAAAGTTTAGAAAGTGTTTATGTTTTGTGTATACAATAGCAAGAAAGGGGCTTTATAGTATAGTTATCAAGGACGTCCGGAAAAGAAAGGATGAAGCAGGATGAAGAAAAAGAAATGGTTCAAATCGGCAATCTGCTTGGCGGTGGGTGTGGTTACCCTGACGGCGGCGGTCTTTGCCAACTACGACAACGCCAACGGTTATAGCGTCTGCAAAAACGCCCTGAAGCAAGTTCTCTATAAAGACAATTACAGTATGCACTACAAGATGGAGGTTGCCCTGGACGGTAACTCCATCAGCTCCATAGAGGCGGAGTACAAAGTCAACGGCGGCGGTAACCCCAAACGGTATACCTCCACAGTCGTCAACGCCTATCCGGATGATGGTTTCTATACCGAGAGCCAAATCTATCAGGACGGACAAATCGTTTCCCAAAGTAAAAGTAGAAACGGCGACAGCTATAACGTCGTGTATACGGATTACAATTCTGCCGGTACCAACGATTCCCTGATTGGTGCAATGGGCGATACCGGAGAAAAGGTCATTAACTTCCTGGAGGCACTCTGTGACACCTTTGTGGGGGACTTGAAGAACAACTTTGTGCTTGCACAGTCTCAGGAGGGAAACCGCACCTATACCATCGACTTAAAGGGGAACCAGATGCCCGATGTGGTCACTGCGGGGGTATCTTTGCTGGTGCAGAATATGAAAACCTCCATGCGTTATGTAGAAGAGGACGATGATGGCGGTGTGGATTTCATGCTTTATAGCAGTATGTTCAGCGGCGGTGAGCCTTATCTTGATTCTGTCAGCGGTACCATGACTGTGAACGCAGACGGCCTTCCCACGGCGGCAGAGGGGATAGCCACTGTCTTTGCGGTGGATGCCGATGGCAAGGGGCATACCCTCACCTTCACCATCGAGGGCAGTGCCTCCGATTATGGGACTACTGTCATGGAAAAGCTGGATTTAAACTCCATCCCCGACCTGCAGTATCTGAACCGGATGACCGTTGAAGTAGAAAGTGAAAATGGAACATGGGAATAGGAGGTGGAGTATATGCAACCGATTCTAGAGATACAAAATCTGAAAAAGCTCTATAAAAACGGCAGAGGGGTAGAGAACGTCAGCCTTACCGTCCACCGCGGTGAGGTGGTAGGTTTGCTGGGGCCAAATGGCTCCGGCAAAACCACCACCATGCGTGTGGTGACCGGGTTGAGTACCCCCAATGCCGGAACGGTGAAGCTCTTTGGCACGGATACGCAGGAGGATTTTGAAACTGCCATGCAAAAGGTCGGCAGTCTCATTGAGATGCCTGCCCTGTACGGAAACCTGTCCGCATGGCAGAATCTGAAAATGGCGGCAAGGTTTTACACGGACATAGACGATGACCGCATCATGTACATTTTGAATCTGGTGCATCTGGAACGCTACCGCAAGGATAAAGTGGGTAAGTTCTCCCTTGGTATGAAGCAACGGCTGGGGCTTGCCCTGGCACTGCTTGCTAAGCCGGAGCTGGTCATTCTGGACGAGCCGGCAAACGGTCTGGATATTGAGGGCATCATCCAGGTGCGTGAGATTATCACCAAGCTTGCCAAGGAGCAGGGTGTGACCTTTCTGGTATCCAGTCACATTGCCTCGGAGCTGGAAAAGACCTGCGACAAGGTGGCGGTGCTCCACGAGGGGAAAATGCTGACCTTTGACACCATAGAGCACGCCCTGCAGTATCAGCCCACCCTGGAGGATTATTTTCTGGCGGTGGTACGGGACAAGAGAGGGGGCGTAGTTCTGTGAAACAGTTTACAGCGTGTTTGATGAATGAATGGGCAAAGCTTGCCCGGCGAAAAAAATATTGGGTGCTCCTTGCCTTAGGCATGGGAGTCAGCCTGCTCAGTGTTCTCATCAAGGTGTTGATGGGCAGAATCTCTTACGGCAGTCTGGATTTGACCGGTTTAAACACCGCCTCGGCCATGATGGGACTCTTTGTGAATATCTGGATTCCCTTGGTTTCCATGATGGCGGTCTGTGACCTGTTTGCGGCAGAGTTTCAGGACTTAACCATCAAGGCTACCCTGCTGCGCCCGGTGCATCGGTTTAAAATCTACTGCGCCAAGATTGGAGCGGTAGCGGTGCTGGTATTGGTGTATCTGATGGGACTGTTTTTGGCGTCCACCGTCATGGATTTTCTGGCAGGGGGAGGCCTTGGCGGCGTGGGCTATGCCTTTTTTGCCTATCTGCTAGACTGGATTCCTCTGATTGTCCTGATTCTCATGGCGGCGTTTATAAATCAGTGTCAAAAAGGCTCGACAATGACCATGTTTTTGTGTATAATGGTATATATTGTGTTGTGCGTTGCAGGAATCGCCATTCCCAACCTCAGCGGCTTGTTGTTTACCGGGTATCTCACCTGGCATAGACTCTGGCTGGGACATCTGCTCCCGATGGGGGCAATCTTCTCCAAGATTGCATTGCTTCTGGGCTATGGCTTGATTTTCTTCAGCGGCGGCTATCTTTTGTTTATGAAACGCGAGGTCTGATACCATGTCTGTCAAGCGTAAATTCCTCATTGGCGGCGCATTGCTTCTGGTGCTTCCCCCGGTGCTGATTCTGCTCCTTTGGGTTGTGCTATGGGCGATGCTTTCCCTGTTGCAGCCCACGGTGCAGGTTTCCCTGCCGGGAGGTATTGCTAGCTCCAATCCTCTGGTGGGACGCTTTCTGCTGCTCTGGGCAGGGATTGCCATTCTTGGGGTGCTTGGTGTGGGCGCGGCGGTGGTTCTCTGGCTATACCGCAGTGTGGTGCGTCCCCTTCGGGAGCTGAACACCGCTATGGAGTATCTGCAAAACGGGGACTTGACCTACGAGTTTGTAGGCTCCGGTGACCGGGAGATTCAGGAGCTTTGCCAGGCATATGAGGAGCTTCGGCACAGACTGCAGACCACCGTGACCGAAGGACTGGAACAGGAGCGGGAAAGCAAGATGATGCTTGCCAATATCTCCCATGATATTAAAACCCCGGTGACCTCCATCCGTGGCTATGTAGAGGGCATCCTGGATGGGGTTGCCAATACCCCCGAGAAGCAAACCCGGTACTTAAAGACCATCTACGCCAAGGCAAACACCATTGAGCTTATGGCAGAGAACCTGTCTCTGTATTCCAAGCTGGAAATGAAGCGGATGCTCTATCACTTTACCGTTGCGGACGTGTTTGGTGCTCTGCGTACCGTGGCAGAGGAGGCAGAGCTGGATTTGTCCACCAATGCCATGCAGCTGGTGTGTGAGCTGCCGGATACGCCCTGTATGGTGAAGCTGGACAGTGACGCGATGCACCGGGTGTTTTCCAACCTGATTACCAATGCCATCAAGTACAAAAAAGAGGGCGCAGGTATCCTGAGGATTGGCGGCACGGTCACCGAGCACGGGGTGCTGCTGACCTTTGCCGATACGGGAATCGGAATTTCTGAAACGGACTTAGAACGGGTATTTGAGGGCTTTTACCGGGGTGACCCCTCCCGGAACGGCAAGATTGCCGGTAACGGTCTTGGGCTTTCCATCTGCCGGAGGATTGTAGAGGACCACGGAGGAAAGATTTGGATTCGCAGTGAAAAGGGCGAGGGAACAGAAGTGATGCTTCTGCTCCCTGTTAGAGAAAAGGAGATGCAGTCATGAGGGTACTCATCATCGAGGACGATAAAAGCATTGCCGAGCTGGAGCGGGATTACCTGCAGGTCAGCGGCTTTGATTGCGATATTGCCGCAGACGGAGAGAGCGGACTGAAGCTGGCGCTCAACGAGGACTATGCGCTGGTGATTATTGATATTATGCTCCCTAAGCGAGACGGATTTTCGGTCTGCAGTGAGCTGCGAAAGGTCAAGGACATTCCCATTATCTTTCTGTCGGCAAAGAACGAGGACATCGACAAGGTGCGTGGCTTAGGCTTAGGGGCTGACGATTATATGACCAAGCCCTTTTCGCCCTCGGAGCTGGTGGCACGGGTCAAGAGCCATATCTCCCGGTACGAAAAGTTGGTAAGCAAAACCAATCAAAAGAAGTCCAGTGTCATCCAGATTCGGGATTTGAGGATAGATAAGGACGCCCACCGGGTCTATGTTGCCGGAGAGGAAATCTCTATGCCTGTACGGGAGTTTGAACTGCTGCTGTTTCTGGCAGAGAACCCCAATATCGTGTTCAGTAAGGAACGGCTTTTTGACCGGCTCTGGGGCATTGATGCCATGGGTGACGTGTCCACTGTGACGGTACATATTCAGCGCATCCGCGAGAAAATCGAAAAAGACCCCGACGGCAAGAAATACATCGAGACCGTCTGGGGTGCGGGCTATCGGTTTAGGATATAAATGGTAAGTGAGGCGTTTGCATGGAGCAAACGCCTCTCTTGCTATGATTTCATTTTTGGCTTGAAAATCAGGGCGATGAGAAAGCCGAAAACAATGGCGGCGGTGATACCTCCGGCGGCGGCTTTCGTGCCGCCGGTGAGGATGCCTAAGATGCCGTTCTCCTGCACGCCTTTGATGGCACCCTGTGCCAGCACATTGCCAAAGCCTACAATGGGCACCGTTGCTCCGGCTCCGGCAAAGTCGACAATGGGCTGGTAAATTCCAAAGCCTCCCAGTACCGCACCCACTACCACAAAGAGTACCAGAATCCGTGCCGGGGTCAGCTTGGTTTTGTCAATCAATACCTGGGCGATGGCACAGATAAGTCCCCCTACCCAGAATGCGTTGAAGTATTGCATATTGTTACTCCTTTCCGCCCATGGAGATGGCAACCAGATGGGCAATGGCAGGTACAGACTCCCCCTGAAGTCCCGATGTGGTGCTCAGCAGTGCACCGGTGCCGATGGCGAGAATCCGCTTCCAGGTTCCCCGGTGCATTTCGGTGAGAACATAGCCGCACAGGGTGGAGCCGATGCAGCCGCAGCCGCTGCCGCCGGCGTGGACGTCCTGGCGGTCGATGTCATAAATCATGCAGCCACAGTCGTTGTAGTTGTCGGAGATGTCCCAGCCCTCCTGATGCATCAGGTCAACGAGAATCTCTCTCCCCACCGTGCCCAAATCCCCGGTGAGAATCAGGTCATAGTCCGCAGGGGTCAGCCCGGTGTCCCGAAAGTGTGCCGCTAGGGTATCAAAGGCGGCAGGTGCCATGGCTCCGCCCATGTTGTTGGCGTCTTTGACGCCCATGTCCATAATCTTTCCGGTGGTAATGTGGGTGATTGCAGGGCCTGTACCATCCTTTCCTAATACCGCCGAGCCGGAGCCGGTCACCGTCCACTGTGCCGTGGGGGTGCGTTGACCGCCGTATTCCAGCGGCATCCGATACTGACGCTCTGCAGTGCAGAAGTGGCTGGAGGTTACGGCGGCAACATGGTCGGCAAAGCCGCCGTCAATGAGCATCGACCCAAGGCTCAATCCCTCAATCATGGTGGAACAGGCACCGTAAATGCCGAAAAAAGGAATGTTCAGCTCCCGAAGCCCGAAGCCTGCGCCGATGCATTGGTTCAGCAGGTCACCGGCAAGAACGTAGTTCATGTCCGAAAGGTCAAGTCTTGCCTTTTGTACTGCCAGCTTGACGGCTTCCTTCTGCATTTTGCTCTCGGTTTTTTCCCAGGTTTCTTCGTTCCATTCAGCGTTTTCCATGGTCACATCAAAGTAATCCCCCAAGGGGCCGTCCTTTTCCTTCTGCCCGGCAATGGCGGCAGAGGCGAGGATGGTCACCGGGGTTTCCAGTTTCACCGTTTGTTTTCCCATTCGTTTGCTCATGGTCTTAACCTCCTATGCATTGCATGATATAACGAACCACCCCTACTGCCACCGAGGCGGTGATGCCATAAACCAGCACCGGACCTGCAATGACGAACATCTTAGAGGCAAGCCCCAGCACCAAGCCCTCCTTTTTGAATTCCATCGCCGGGGAGACGATGGAGTTGGCAAAGCCGGTAATGGGGACGATGGTACCGGCACCGGCGTATTTGGCAAGCTTACAGTAGATATCCAGCCCGGTGAGCAGTGCTCCCAGAAAAATCATGGTGATGCTGACGGCGGTACTTGCCTGTTCGGTATCCAGATGCAGACCATTTTTATAGATATTCAGAAAGACCTGACCCACAGTGCAGATGGCACCGCCAAAGAGAAAGGCGAATATCACATCCTTTATGAGCGGACTGTTCGGGGACTTTTTTTCGAGATATTGCTGATATTCCTGTTTGGTATATTGCATAACGTTCCTCCTTTTTTGACTAGTATTTGTCAAAGAAGAAAATTTATGCTTGTTTCAGCGGCATGGGTATGTTATAATGAATTCAACGAAGTTGAATTCAGCTAAATTCGCTAACGCGAGCTAAATTGAGCAAGCTCAGCTAAATTGCCTGCGGCATCTAAATGTACAGTTGTTATACACAATGTGTTGTAGGGTTCGGCGGTTTCCGACGAACCGCTTTCGGCACATCCTGAAGGCTGTGCCCTACAATGTAAATGTATGGCACATTGACTACATCGTTCACTGATGTTATAATAAATTCAACAGAGTTAAATCTATTCAGCTAAAACAAGACGTGTCATTCCTGTCATCTAATTACATAATGAGTTTGGGGTGTTGATAATGATTAAAGATGGTATTTGCAAAAACGATAATAAAATTATTTCATTTCTTATGATTGGTCAATCCAATATGGCAGGTAGAGGTGAACTGAAAGATGTTGATCCAATTGAAAATAAGATGTGCTATATGCTGCGTATGGGCAGGTGGCAACCGATGAGCGAACCTGTTAATCCGGACAGAGATATTTTTACGATTCGCTTTCATAGCGGCATTAGCCTGGCAGCCAGTTTTGCAGATGAAGTGGCAAAATTCACAAAATCAGAGGTGGGGCTGATTCCGTGTGCTGATGGCGGTACAAAAATCAGTCAATGGCAACCGGGAGAAATTCTGTTTGATCATGCAGTTATGATGACGAAATTAGCAATGCGTACATCTGAATTGGGAGGAATTATCTGGCATCAAGGAGAAAGCGATTGCCGGGATTTTGATAAACAACAATATCGTGCACATTTTCTCAATACCACGACTGAACTCAGAAAAGAGCTAAATGCAGAAAAATTACCGTTGATAATAGGCGAAATTTCAGAAAAAATATCAGATGAATGGAATTTGGGAGACGGTCCTCAAAAAATGAATCGGTTATTACATGAGTTAAAGAATGAAATTCCGTGTTGCGAAGTTGCATGTGTTGATGGCTTGGCGCTTAAAGAAGATGGTCTGCACTTTAATTCGGTTTCATGCCGTGAATTGGGAAAAAGATATTTTCAAAAATATAAAGAGTTAACTCTTCGCATCTAAATCGTTCACTGATTTTAAACTTTGAAATGTTAGGGACAAAAACTATCTGCGTTGATGTGCTGAGAAACGATTAAAAGGCTTGTATATGGTAGAAACTATATACAAGTTTTTTTATAACATAGGAAATTGCGTGCAAAGAGTGCGCAATTTTGCTTGTTTCAAAAAAGTGTACCTCTTTTTGCCCCAAGAGTGGGATTAGAGGTTGATGTGATAAAATCACTTTTTTATAAATTTTTCAAAATCTATTGACTTTATCTCGGTCGACCGATATAATATATATTGAAAGAGGGTAGATTACTATGACAATCCAAAGAATAATGGATGATAAGAATATAACTCGCTATCGTTTGTCGAAGAATAGCGGCATCCCTTATACAACAATAACAGATATATTAAGTGGCAAAGCGCAGCTTGAGAAATGTACTGCTGAAACAATATATAAACTTGCAAAAGAACTTGATGTATCAATGGAAACATTGCTTGAACCTTGCTTTGAAACAAGAAGCAGTTTTGAATTATATAAGAGTAATGTTTGCCATCAGGTAAAAGAAAAGGGAGATATTAAATTTATCATAGACACGCTTGAAAATAATGAAGTTCGCAAATTATATGATAAAGAGTGGTATCCCGAAAGTTTATATTTGCTTGCTATGCTTGATTATATAAGCAGAGAAAATAATGTTCCTGTTTGTGCAGATTATAACGATATAAGAAAATGCAAGCTGCAAGAAACAGTTTATCCGGTTAGTATTTTAACTGCCTTTGCTGTATCAAAAAGCGTAGATATAAAAGAAAAAGCCTATCGTGACGCTATTCCTGAGTTCAGACGATTTAATATCGTAGAAAGTGAGGTGCGCAATGTCATCTGATAATAAAAGTGTTTTTACTAAAGAAAATCTTGACACTTATTTGAAGGAACTTGCAAAAGAGTTCAGAAAAATTAACGGAAAATCTATGCCTGCTGAAATTATTTTGATTGGCGGTGCAGCAATACTTGTTAATTATGGCTTTCGAGATATGACAACTGATGTAGATGCAATCATACATGCTGCATCTTCTATGAAAGACGCTATAAACAGAGTTGGAGACAAATACGAATTGCCTAATGGATGGCTCAATACGGACTTTATGCGTACTGGTTCTTATTCACCTAAATTAAACGAAGTATCAGTACATTACAGGACATTTTCTAATGTTTTGGAAATTCGTACAATAGCATCTGAATACTTGATAGCGATGAAACTTCGTTCCGGCAGAAAATACAAAAATGATTTATCAGATATTATTGGTATCCTTGCAGAGCATGAGAAAAAAGGAGAACCTATTTCATTAGAGACTATCAATGATGCTGTAAATAATCTGTATGGGGGTTGGGAACAATTCCCTGACGACTCAAAGAAGTTCATTGAAGATGCGATCAAGACCGGTAATTATGAGGAAGTGTATGCTTCTACAAATGCAGAGGAAAAACGTTTAAAAGAGATTGTGATAGACTTTGAACAGGATTATCCCGGTGTTACAAACGAATCAAATATAAATGACATTCTAAAGAAGCTGAAGGAACGTCACTAAATCTTTTTTTGTCCCTAACTTGACAAAATCATAGAACGATTTAACAGAGTTAAATCTATTCAGCTAAATTCGCCTGACGGCGAACTCAATTTTGCTACTCCGAAGGAGTTATTTAGCGATAACAGAGGTATTGATTTTTTTGGAGGAATTTATGGAACAGACGAAGATAGACCGAATCAATGAACTGGCACGCAAGTCCAGAGAAACCGGCTTGAGCGAAGCGGAAAAGGCCGAGCAGCAGAAGCTGCGTCAGGAGTATATTGCGGCATTTCGCGGCAACCTGAAAAAACAACTGGATAACATTGAGGTGGTACGCCCTGACGGCACCCGGGAATCCCTCAAGGGCAAGAAGCTATGAAAACCGTCCTTGTTGCCCTCAACGCCAGATTCGCCCATGCGTCTCTGGCATTGCGGTATTTAAAACAGTATAATGCGGAATTTGACATACAAATCCAAGAGTTCAGCATTAACGATAGCTTAGGGCATATGTACGCCGCGCTTCTGGCGGAGCGGGCGGAGGTGTATGCCTTTTCTTGTTATATCTGGAATATGGAGCTTACTGTGAAGCTTGCAGAAATGGTGAAAACGGCACTGCCCCATTGCCGTATTTTCTTTGGAGGCCCCGAGGCGGCATACCGGGCAGAGGCGGTGCTTTGCCGCCACCCCTTTCTGGATGGGGTCATGGTAGGTGAGGGCGAAGCAACCCTAAAGGAAGTGCTCCAGGCCTTGCAGCATGGAAAGTCCCTCAATGGCATTGCCGGGCTGCAGCTTCGGGATGTGCCTTTGACTCCAAGGGAGCCTTTGGATTTGGGCACTGTGCCCCAGCCCTATACGATGGAAGATATTGCCCAAAACCGGGAGAAAATTCTCTACTTCGAAACCTCCCGTGGCTGTCCTTTTCACTGTGCCTATTGTCTGTCCTCGGCAGAGAATACGGTGCGTCCTTTTCCTATGTCCTACGTGAAAGAGGGCTTGTCCATGTTCTTTGCCCAACGAGTGCCCCTGGTGAAGCTCATTGA
>JAXJVM010000074.1:0-15044 GCA_036308515.1 Clostridia bacterium
TATCATAGATATAGAAAAGGCAAGATCTCAAACGGTTGTGCCAAAGTATACGTTTTTGAATAACCGCAACTTTAGCAGGAGGCGGTTATTCTGCTTTTATAGCAAATGTTATTAAAAATACAGCAGTCAGAAATAAAATTCTTACTATGTACTTTCTCATAACAGCCACCTCCTTTTCAAGGAGTGGCACAACCGCCGGTGAACTCACCGTTAAGAAATCTTACCTTTATCGGATTGCTCCGACTATATGATTATGCACAAATATTTTGACATTTCAAATCCTGTTAACAAAAATCCCCATCACGCAAAAAGCTATATCTTATGGCGGATAAAACTGCCCGAGCGTCCTTAAGAACACTCGGGCTAATGTGATGGGGAATTTTTTTGTCGTTCTAATCGCTGCGGTTCATTTTGAACATCATACGAAGGATTCCTCTCAGCATTTTCGGGGCTTTGACAACTACAATTTGCATAAACACGCGCTCCTTTCTGCGTCATGGTTAGGATAGTTATTTTCCCATCAGGTTCCAGATTCCCAGGGCAATCAACGCTATCCCCAGCAAGGTAATGAGCAGATAATAGGGTATGATATGTGCCAGAAAAATACCCAACCCCAGTGAAACTAAAATCAACCCGATTTGCCGGCAGCCCTTCCGCCGACAACCGCATTGTCTTTTTTTCCACATGACCGCCACCGCCTTTTTGCAATCGGAATCCGAAATTCCTTATAGTATACCATATGACCATCGGCGGTTTTGGTGCTTGTCAATCCCGAAACAAACGATTCATTTTCTCTTTAATCCTTTGACGGCGTTCCTCCGTGGCGTCTGTATCCACTACCAGGCGGAGGCAGTCTCCCTCCTTTGCCCCAACCGGCAAAAGCTCTGCCGGAACCTGGACGAGCGCGCCGTTATCCAGTTCCAGAACTGCCATATCGCCCTCCATGCGATCTAAAATCATACTGCTTCCTCCTTACTCCACCTGCGCAACTGCGCCGTTTGCATCCGCATCCAGCACCACCGTTCCTATCTGGTCGGTGCGAAGGATGGTACACCCAATTTTGTTCAGCGCCCCTATGGTTTCCTTATGGGGATGGCCGTATTCGTTGTTCTTGGCACAGGAAATCACCGCGTATTGGGGCGCAACTGCCTGCAAAAATTCCTCACCGGAGGAGGTTGAGGCCCCGTGATGCCCCACCTTGAGTACCTGGGCTTGCAAATTGTCAGAAAGAATCTCTTTTTCCACCAGTTTCTCCGCATCGCCGGTGAACAAAAGTCCGCTCATGCCGTAGGTAATCTTCACCACGGCAGAATAGTTGTTCAAGTCCTCATAGGAATCCGACACCGGAGAGAGAATCTCAATCCGCAAATCCCCCTCCTCCAGCACGGCAACTCCTGCTTTGGCAGTATAAAGGGGAATCTTTTTCTTCTCAATGGTGTCCAGCATGGTTTCAAAGGTCTTGGAGGTATGCTCCTTGTTGGGCATATACACTGTACCGATATCAAAGCTGACCAGCACCTTTGCCATACCCCCGATATGATCGGCATGGGGATGGGTTGCCACCACATAATCAATGCGTTCATATCCCAGCTCCTGAATATAATGGGTCACGGTCGGGCCGCTGCCCTGTTCGCCGGCATCAATCAACATGGTTTTACCGCCGGGAAGCTCAATAAATTCCGAATCCCCCTGTCCCACATCAATGAAGTGGGTACGCACCACGTCTCCGGGAGCTTTTTGCGACGGCTTCTCAACCGGGGGAATGAACCGCCCCAGCAGTGCAACCACACATACAATCAGCAGAGCCAACCAACGCGAATACTTCTTCATTTACCGTTCCGCCTTTCTTTGGGAAAGTATAGTTTTGCCCCCAAGGGCGGGAGAGAAATCTCCACGCCTTCCTCCACCGGGATCTCCTCACCGGAGAAGTATTCTGTCAACACCTTGCCCCCAAACCGGGAGAGGTTAACCGCAACCGTCCGTCCCTCAAAGGCACGGTTCACGGCACAAAGGGCAAAGGTATAATCCCCTGTTTCTCCCAAGGGATTCTTGCCTTGCACAAAATGCCGGGCATAGACATACACATCCCCCTGAGCATAAACCGGGGTAAAATAGCCGCTCCTCAGGCACGTTGTTTGATTCCGCAGCTGTCCTAAGGTTTGGTACCACTCCCGAAGCTCACTGTCCACGTGCCGCCAAGGATAGGTGCCGCGGTTGTAGGGGTCCTTGCCGCCCTCCATGCCTACCTCGTCCCCATAATAGATACAGGGAACGCCGTAAAAGGTCATCTGCAGAAAAGCACCCAGCTTTAAGCGTGCCGTCGCCAGTTCCTCCCTGCCGGAAGAAAGGCGGTTGGTGCCGCAATCCTCGTGCATACCTCCAAGAAGGGACTTGACACGCATGGTGTCATGGGTACCCAGAATATTCATCAGGGCATACAGAGTCTGGGCAGGATAATTCTCTATCTGGGACAGAATCCGCCGGTTCATCTCCCCGGCGTCCGTCCAGTTCATGAGAAATGCCAGCACCTGATCCTTAAAAGGATAGTTCATAACGCTATCCAGCTCATGCCCAAGCAGGTACTCCCTTTGAACGCTGTAAGCGGTTTTGTTGGAGGCATCTTCCCAGACTTCGCCTATAATCACTGCCTCTGGGTCGGTCTTTTTCACCTCCCTGCGAAGAATTTGGATAAATGCATCCGGCAACTCGTCCGCCACGTCCAGCCGCCAACCGGAGGCGCCCTTTTGCAGCCATTTCTTTACCACTGCGTCCTCATCCCGGAGGATGTAGTCCAGGTATCCCGGCTCCATCTCGTTGACGTTGGGGAGGTTGTTGCAGCCCCACCAGCTTTGGTAACTAGGAAAGTCGGTGAACTGGTACCAGCTATGATATGGGGAGTTCCAATCCCGATACGCCCCCTGGTGCTCGCCATAATTGCCGTATTTGTTAAAGTAGATACTGTCCGCACCTGTGTGACTGAACACTCCGTCCAGAATGATGCGGATACCCAGCTTTTCTGCTGCGGCGCAGAGGGCGGAAAAATCCTCTTCTGTGCCGAACATGGGGTCGATGGTCTTGTAATCTGCCGTATCGTATTTATGGTTGGAATAGGCATCAAAAATGGGGTTTAAGTACAGAACTCCCACGCCCAGAGACTGGAGATAGGGAAGCTTTGCCTGAATGCCCTTGAGGTTACCGCCGTAAAAGTCATCACAGGCAGGGCCGTCCTCCACCGGGTGGCGGTGGCAGGCAAGGGGCTCATACCAATCGTAATGGATGGCATACTCCGGGCGTTTCTTAAAAATTTCGCCGTTTTCGTGCTCCCCGTAAAACCGGTCGGGGAAAATCTGATACATGATTCTGTCCCGGAACCATGCCGGTGTACGGTAGTCCTTATGATAAACGGTAATCTGATAGCTATTTGTGGCAGGGGCTTCGGTGGTCTGCCCGATACCTCCCAGACTATCCTTGCTGTTACAGTAGTACCGAGTTTCGCTGCCGTTTTTTACCACAAAATCATACCAAAGCAGCCGGGGCTTCTCCCCCACAGAAAGGTCGGCGGCATAAAGCTGCATCCCTTTGGCTTCGGCATGCATGGGGATATATGCTTCCTCTTCACCGTCAAACAACCGCAAATAGACCTCCGGAACGGTTTGGGTCTCCGTCACCGAAAGCCGGAGGGTTACCGTAGTACCGGTGGGCACTGCCCCAAAAGGGGTGCGGTAGTTGGTATCCTGTGAATCATGAAAAAGCTGCATAACGTAAAATCCTCCCTAACCGCTCCCTGACCGAGAGCGTATTCCTTATAAATCAAACAGATGGTGAAAGCTGGCAAAAGCACCTGCTATGCCGGCAGGTGCTCATACAATTCCTTACACATAGGAAACTACCAGCTCGCAGTTGCCGCTGACTGAAATTTCCTCATTCATTGCCGGGACAAAAACCGTGTCGCCTTTCGTAACCTTGTTCTTCGATGTATTCCCCTAGGGTCTTACCTGCAAAATCACCGTCGGCAATGATACTTTGACCGTCCTTATGTACCGAAAGCTCCCAGCTTTCTGCAAGCTTGGCAAGGTCGGATTCCTTACCGAACTCGGTGCGCAGCTTGGTGCCGCCCCAAAGATAATCTTTACAAACCGGCTTGCGCCGAATGAGTTTTTGTCCCATGTTATCACACTTCTGTTTCTTGCTCTTATTGTATCACAGACACATAGCCCATGTCAATTCTACCCATGCCTGTGAAATAGTCTCAAATTTTTGGGCTTCCAAAAATAAATCATACAAAGCAAAAATCCCGTCTTGCGACAGGATTTTTATTTTGGGTAATAGCGTATATTTTAATAGAATTTTACCATAGGGGGTGCAAATGACATTTAGGGGGTGCAAACAGGGGGTAGGGGGTGCATTTTGAAGTCAGGGGGTGCAAATTCAACGATTATATAGTAAAACACGCAACAATAAACATCCGTATACAAACTAACGTAAATTCTCAATTGGTATGCATATTTCTACAAAACGGTTGTTTTTATCTACTATCGGTCGCCAGTGAAGTAACGCAAGTTCAGGACTATTCGCAAATTGATACCCCGATGATGGCATCCAATCAGTAACCAAATTCTGCCGGATATTTATATATTCTTCTATCGGATGACTACAGTGTTTCGTTTCAAACACTACGTATTTTTGTTTAGGAATAATTATTTCCTCGAAACCCATTTTCGACATGAAATCTACGCCGGTTACTTCCTATTTGGTTTGATATTATATTTTCTTTCTTATTACGTAAATCCTTAACTAAATTTAAAACTTCAACAGATAATTCCATTGATAAATTACCAAGCTTATCTTCCTTCATATGAAATCACCTCAAAACAGATTATATCATACATTTGCACGTAGTGCAACATCGTTATTGCGAAGCAATACATCATTTGCCGCAGGTAACATCATTTACACCAAAGGTTTAACTTCATTTTGTGTCCGATTAAAATAACATGATGTTGACCGAAAACAGTCAAATGAAGTACTCGCTTTACTCGTAATAATATTGTGTCCTTACGGACACAAACACAAAAAAGAACGACCATTCTATCAGAATAGTCGTTCTTTTTTGGAGCAGGCGATGGGAATCGAACCCACAACCTCAGCTTGGGAAGCTGATGTTTTGCCACTAAACTACGCCTGCGTTTTTCAATGTTGTTATTGTATCACTTTTTAGCGATAATGTCAAGGCGGATTTTGTCAGAGGGGCAAGGCATACAGGCAGCGGACAAGGCATAGGTATCAATGAGGTGATTATCATGCCAATGACTCTTGCCCTTGCAGGAAATCCCAACTGCGGAAAGACTACCATGTTCAACGCCCTGACCGGGAGCCGCCAATATGTTGGCAACCGCCCCGGCGTGACCGTGGAGCAGAAAACCGGGCAGCTGCGCAATCACAAGGGGGTTGAGGTGACAGACCTGCCGGGGATTTACTCCCTTTCCCCCTATACCGCAGAGGAAGTGATCACTCGGGATTATCTACTTGATAGGCACCCGGATGCCATCATCAATCTGGTGGATGCCTCTAACCTCGAACGAAATCTCTATCTCACCACCCAGGTCTGCGAACTGGGGATTCCGGTGGTAATTGCCCTGAACATGATGGACGTGGCAGAAAAACGGGGTGACCGCATTGACCTTCCAAAGCTTCGACGGATGCTGGGCTGTGAAATTGTTCCCACCTCTGCCCTGAAAGGGACAGGGCTTACGACACTCAGCGAGGCAGCGGTACGCACCGCCAAGCTCGGACATAGCAGCCATCCCATTTTCCGGTTTTCACCGGGGGTGGAAGAGGCGCTTTTCCGGATAGAAGCCCTCATGACTGCTAAAACAGAGCCGCAGCTGCGGCGATGGTTTGCCATGAAGGTCTTGGAACGGGATGAACGGGTTATGCAAGATCTGGATTTCAGCCGGTCAAAGCAAGCACAAATAGAGGCCATCATCGCCCAGTGCGAAAAGGCATACGGTGACGAAGGTGCCAGCATCATTATCAACGAACGCTACGATTATATTACCACAGTAGTGCGCCAATGCGTGGTGCGCCCTAAGACAGGCTCCACCATCTCTGACAAGGCGGACAATATCCTTACCAACCGATATCTGGCACTACCCATTTTCGCATTGATTCTATGCGGTATCTATGCCATATCCATGCAGGGCATAGGCGCACAAGCCACTGGGTGGACGGAAGGGCTGGTGGAGCAGCTATGTCTTTGGTGCACCAGGTATTTGTCTGCCCTTGGCACGGCAGACTGGCTCACAGGGCTCCTTGTGGACGGGCTCATCCGCGGCGTGGGGGCGGTGCTGGCCTTTGTGCCCCAGCTTTGCATCCTCTTTCTGTTTCTGGCGTTGTTGGAGGACTGCGGCTACATGGCGCGGATTGCCTTTATCCTGGATCGCATTTTTCGGCGGTTCGGGCTTTCGGGCAAGTCCTTTATCCCCCTGCTGGTCGCCTCCGGCTGCGGCGTGCCGGGCATTATGAGCTGTCGCACCATTGAAGGGGAGGCCGACCGGAGAATCACTGTTATGGTCACCACCTTTGTACCCTGTGGTGCCAAGCTTCCCATTATTGCCCTGATTGCCGGGACGTTGTTTCATGGCTCTACTTGGGTGGCAATCTCGGTATACTTTGTGGGGATTTTCATGGTGTTCCTCTCGGGGGCACTTTTGAAGAAAACCAAAGCCTTTGCCGGCGAGCCTGCACCCTTTGTTATGGAGATGCCCCCCTACCGCCTGCCCAGCATCACGAATGTATCAAAGCACGTCCAAAACGAGCTTCATGCCTTTGTGGGCAAGGCAGGCACAGTCATCTTCCTCGCCTGCGGCATTCTCTGGTTTTTGTCCAATTTTTCCCTGGGTTTTCACCTGGTAGAGACTTCAGACAGTATGCTCGCTTTCCTTGGAAGCCGGATTGCACCGCTATTTGCGCCTTTGGGCTTTGGGCAGTGGCAAAGTGTGGTTGCCACCCTCAGCGGCCTTGCCGCCAAGGAGAACATCGTCAGCACCCTGAACATCCTATATGGTGGCAACGGACTCGGTGGAGTGTTTACTCCCCTCAGCGGCTATGCCTTTTTGTTGTTTAATATGCTCTGTTCCCCCTGTGTTGCCGCCATGGGTGCCATTCGTCGGGAAATGGGCAGTCTAAAATGGACCTTGTTTGCCCTGGGCTATCAGACGGGACTTGCCTATGTGGTCACCCTGCTCTTTTATCAACTAGGAAGCAGACTGTAAGAAAAAGTTTTTTCCAAGGGGCATAATAGAAACAAGCACACAATATAATTGTATAAACAATGTACCATTCTGAGGAGGTAGATTATGGAAACCTACAATCATATTTACCGAGATATTGCCACCAGAACCCAGGGCGATATCTATATCGGCGTTGTGGGGCCGGTTCGCACGGGGAAGTCCACCTTTATTAAAAAGTTTATGGATATGGTGGTTCTGCCCCGAATGGACAATGACTATAAACGCACCCGCGCCATGGACGAACTGCCCCAAAGTGCCGGTGGGCGCACCATTATGACCACCGAGCCGAAGTTTATTCCCAACGAAGCCGTGGAAATCTCGGTGGGGGATTCCGCCGCCTTTAAGATGCGGATGATTGACTGCGTGGGCTACATCGTAGACGGTGCCGGCGGCTACATAGAGGACGAGATGCCTCGTATGGTTATGAGCCCGTGGTCGGATACCCCTATGCCCTTTGCAGAGGCGGCTGAAATCGGCACCCGGAAGGTCATTCAGGAGCACTCCACCGTGGGGGTGGTGGTGACCTGTGACGGCAGTATCTGCGGCATTGACCGGGGCGATTATCGGGAGGCAGAGGAACGGGTTATCCGGGAGCTGCTGGAGCTGAACAAGCCCTTTGTGGTGCTGGTCAACAGTACCCATCCCAACCATCCCCAGACCCTTGCCTGCTGCGACGAAATCCGGAACAAGTTTAACGTCACCGTGCTACCTATGAACTGCAAGGAAATGACCGAGCAGGACATCAACACGGTCATGGAGCAGATTCTCTACGAGTTCCCCCTAAAAGAGGTGGGTATTGACATTCCCCGGTGGGTACTCTCCCTGGCAGAGGACAGCCCGGTTACCTGTGCCATTCGGGACGCCTTCTTCGACAGTGCCGAGAACATCCGGAAGATTTCCCATGTGATGCGGCTGCCGGAGCAGCTTGGCGAGTGCGAATTTGTAGATTCCGCAAAAGTGGCATCCATTGACGCCGGCGAGGGCGTGGTAAAAATCAGTGTCACCGTGCCGGAGTCCTTGTTCTACCGCACGGTGGAAGAGCAAACCGGCTTTGCCATTGAGGATCGCCAGGAGCTGCTGCGGCTTATGCGTGACCTGTCTGCCATGAAGCAGGAGTACGACAAGATTTCCTCGGCACTGATGGAGGTCAAGCAGAAGGGCTACGGCATTGTAACGCCGTCCTTAGAGGAACTGACCTTGGAGGAGCCGGAAATCGTCAAGCAGGGCAGCCGCTTCGGGGTACGCCTAAAAGCCAGTGCCCCCTCCATACATATGATACGGGCAGACATCGAGACCGAGGTCAGTCCCATTGTGGGCACCGAGCGGCAATCGGAAGAATTGGTGCACTATCTGCTCAACGAGTTCGAAACCGACACCAAGAAAATCTGGGATTCCAATATCTTCGGCAAGTCCCTCCACGAGCTGGTCAACGAGGGGCTGCACAACAAGCTCTATCGAATGCCGGACGATGCGCAGATGAAGCTGCAGGAAACCCTGCAGAAAATCATCAACGAGGGTAGCGGCGGTATGATTTGTATCATTCTGTAGAGGCACATAAAAAGAAGCATCGTAGTGATGCTTCTTTTTTATTTAATCCATGGTCAAAAAGGCTTTTTCGCTTTCGTGTTTGCGGTCCCGCTCCATCAGGTGGGAAACTGCCTCCTGGGGAGGCATTCCTGCGAAGAGCACCTGATACGCCTCGTGGACGATAGGCATTTCGACACCAATTTTTTCTGCCAGGGCATGGGCGGCACGGCAGGTTTTGACACCCTCTACCACCATTTTGACCTCTGTTTGGGCTTCCTTCACCGACTTACCCTGTCCAATCAGGATTCCGGCACGGCGGTTTCTGGAGTGCATACTGGTACAGGTGACAATCAGATCACCGATGCCGGAGAGACCGTGGAAGGTCTCTGCCTTGGCGCCCATGGCGGTGCCAAGCCGTGCCATCTCTACAATGCCCCGGGTCATGAGCGCCGCCTTGGTGTTATCACCCAAACCCATTCCGTCTAGGATTCCGGCGCAGAGGGCAATGACGTTCTTTAAGGAGCCGCCCAGCTCTACTCCCAGCACATCGGGGTTGGTATAGATACGAAACCGGCTATTCATCATAATATCCTGAATCAGGTACGCGGTTTCCTCTCTTTCTGCCGCCACTACGTTGGTGGTGGGAATCCGCCGAGAGACCTCCTCGGCGTGGCTGGGTCCGGACATGACTGCGATTTCGCAGTGGGGAAGCTCCTCCTCCAGCACCTGGGAGAGGGTTGCCAGCGTGTCCTCCTCCAAACCCTTGGAAATATTCAGAATCACCTGTCCCGGTGTTACCACTTTTGCCAGTGCCTTTGCAGTATTACGCATGGCGTGGGAGGGCGAGGCGGTAATCACCAAATCCGCCGGGACGCAGTCCTCCATCCGGGAGGTGAAGGTCACGGTTTCGGGAATCTTCACACCGGGGAGAAAGGGGATATTTTCGTGATGCTTTTTCAGGCTTTCGCTTTCCTCCGGGAAATACGACCAGAGGGTGACCTCATGGCCGTTTTCTGCCAGCATGATGGCAATTGCCGTGCCCCAGCTTCCGGATCCTATGATACTTACCTTTGCCATAACTCTGCTCCTTTCAGCCCTGCTTTTTTTGACCCAGCTTGTTCTCGGTACCGCTGAGCAGCCGCTGGATATTACCACGGTGCATATAAATCAGCAACCCGGAGAGAATCACCGTGTGCACCAGCCGCAGCCAGTCGCTCCAATGGAACACACAGACCAGGAGCACATAAGCCACAGCCCCCAGCACACTACCCAGAGACACATATCGGCTGAGAATCATAATCAGCAGAGAAATCACCAGCACACAAAGTCCGATACGCCAATCCGCAAAGAAAATGGCAACGGTGGACACCAGCACGCCCTTGCCGCCCCGGAACTTAAAGTAAACCGGGAAGTTATGTCCCAGCACTGCGCCGATGGTTGCGGCATAGAGCATCAGCCGCCAGCCGTCCTCTGTCATACCATTCAAAGACCAGAGCAGACGGGCAACGCCCACTGCTACGATGGCTTTGAGCACATCACCCAGCAGCACAAACAGTGCCGCCTTTTTACCATAGGTACGCAGGGCGTTGGTCGCCCCTGCGTTGCCGCTGCCGTGGGAGCGAATATCGTCCCCGGAGAGAAGTTTGCCCACCAGAATTGCGGTGCTGATACTGCCAATCAGGTATGCGGCAACCGCCGATACCAGAATCCAAATCCATTCCATATGTGTTCCTCCTAATTATCCTTCTTATTCTTCTCCCGGATAATGAACTTAATGGGAGTTCCTTCAAAGCCAAACTTGGCGCGGAGCTGGTTTTCCAGATACCGGATATAGGAATAATGCGCCAGCTCGGCGTTGTTCACAAACAATACAAAGGTCGGGGGCTTCACCCCTGCCTGGGTGGCATAGTAAATTTTTAGCCGCTTGCCCTTATCCGAGGGGGGCTGTACCATAGCGATTGCCTCGTTGATGACATCATTCAGCACGCCGGTGGAAATCCGTTTGGTGTTCTCTGCCAGCACCGCCTTGATGCCGTCAAAGAGACCGTCCACCCTCTGCCCGGTCTTGGCAGAGATATACACCGAGGGGGCGTACATCATAAAATTCAGTCCCTCTTTGACCCGGTTCTGGAAGTTCTTCATGGTGTTGGTTTCCTTTTCTACCAAATCCCACTTGTTCACCACTACAATACTGGCTTTGCCCTGGTCGTGGACATAGCCGGCAATCTTAGTATCCTGCTCGGTGATGCCCTCGGTGGCGTCAATCAAAATCAAGCACACATCCGCACGGTCCACGGCGCCCAGAGCACGAACCACACTGTAACGCTCTACATCCTCGTTGATTTTGCCGCGCTTTCGCATACCTGCGGTGTCAATAAAGGTATATTTTTGTCCGTCTTTTTCGTAGGTACTGTCGATGGCATCCCGGGTGGTGCCGGCAATGTCGCTGACAATCACACGGTTCTCGCCCAGGATACGATTCACCAGAGAGGACTTGCCGGCGTTGGGCTTGCCCACGATGGCAACATGGATAATGTCCTCTTCCTCTCCTCCCTCATCCTCGGGCGGAAAATAGGAAACTACCTCGTCCAGCAAATCCCCCACACCCAGTCCGTGAATAGAGGACACAGGGAAGGGGTCACCCACACCCAGGTTATAGAACTCGTACATTTCCATAGGGGGATTGCCGGGATTATCCACCTTATTGCAGACCAGTAGAGTGGGTCTGCCGCACTTCTGGAGCATTGCCGCCACCTCTTTGTCTGCAGCGGTCATACCCTCACGGACATTGACCATAAACAGAATCACGTCCGCCATGTCGATTGCCATGTTTGCCTGCTCCCGCATCTGGGACAGAATGATGTCCTTACTGTCCGGCTCGATACCGCCGGTGTCAATCAGGGTAAAGCTCCGTCCGCACCATTCCGCTTCGGCATAGATGCGGTCACGGGTGATACCGGGGGTATCCTCCACAATGGAAATCCGCTTGCCTGCGATTTTATTAAACAAGGTGGACTTACCCACGTTGGGGCGTCCCACCACTGCAACTACCGGTTTCATAGTCGTTCACCTTCTCTTTCCTTTACGCCAGTAAGGCGTCTAAAAGTTCAAATCCGTCATTGGGCACCACGGTCACGGGTACACCCAGGGCTTCTGCCACCTGGGTCACTGTGGTATCATCCAGAAACACCGCTTCGTCATGCCGGAGCATGGCGGAGGAAATCAGCAATTCTTCGCCGATTTCCTTACCCTGCAACTGAGCAATCAAATCCTGACCGGTAATCAGCCCGGTGACAGTGATGTTCTCACCAAAGTAGCGATTCTCAATGGCAACCACCGAAATCTGCGCGCCCTCCAGCATTCCGGTAAGCTCCTGCATCAGCGGCAGGGCGCTCTTTCCGGTGGCGATGGTCTTTTTCCTCTTGGGGAGGCGGTGTTTGGCATCGGAGAGCGCCTCGCCGAACTCATACTTCAAAGACGCACAGAGACCCACTCCGTTCTCTAGCTGGGGAAAGCCCTCATAGTCCTCATACGCCGGCATGGGAGCCTCTGCCATAAGATAGAACTCGTCACCTAAGTACACCAAACGGGTGCCAAGGGTGTCTAAAAACTTCGCCTGCCATTTGCTTACCTGGTCAATGACTGCCTGTGCCGACTGCTTATCAAAGCCCGTCAGAGACGCCAGCCCCTGTCGATGGTCGGAAAGTCCCACCGGGACGATGGAGATGCTCTCCATGCTATAGCCCAGGTCACTCAAGTCCTTGAGGGTTCTGTCCAACTCTGCACCGTCATTATAGCCCGGGCAGAGGACAATCTGGGCGTTGAGGTTCAGTCCGCCGTCGGCAAACCGTTTCAGGTAGCCCAGTACCTCACCGGCACGCTTGTTATGGAGCATGGTTTGCCGCAGCTCCGGGTTGGTGGTGTGTACCGAAACATTGATGCGGGGGAGGTTATACCGCAGAATCCGTTCCACGTCCGCCTCCTGCATATTTGTCATGCTGACGTAATTGCCCTGCAGAAAGGACAGACGGTAGTCGTCGTCCTTAAAGTAGCAGGTCTCGCGCATTCCCTTGGGAAGCTGGTCGATAAAGCAAAATACACAGCGGTTATGGCAGGAGCGGGGCTGGTCAATCAGCAGGGTATCAAACCCTATCCCCAGCGGCATATAATCCTCGTTGTCAACCACAACTTTTCGGTCGGTCAGGATGATTTCCGCCTCCTCCTGACAGGAGGCATACATATAGTCCAGATAATCGTGGATTTCGATACCGTTGATGGATAAAATAGTATCTCCCACCCGAAGTCCTGCCTGGGCGGCAAGACTCCCGGCGTCCACAGTTGCAATCCTCGCTGCCATAGCCGTCATTCCTTTTCATCTTAATCTTATATAGTATATCATAGTTTCGCCGTTCTTACAAGAAAAAAAATTGCAGAACCCGCAGGTTCTGCAATCTGTTATACCATATCAACAGAAAATCCAACGGATTTTCATTCCATAGCAACAGAGCACAGCTCCGCTGCTGCGGTGTGTCATGGTTCAATGTTCCCCGAAACGTAGAAATCTTTGATTTCGTTTATGTTTCGTGGGGTTGTTATACCTTAATACTCATCCACTTGCCCTTCTCCACACGGAAGTGATACATAACCGCACGGGTGAAGAAGTCCAGGCTAAGACCGATAGTCAGTGCCCAGTAGGGGCTGATATATTTTGCCAGCACCCAGGTGGCACACAGCCGACCCAGCCACAGGCCTACGGTATTGGTTATCAGCAGATATCGGGTATCTCCGGCACCGCGAAGCACACCCGTCATGCTCTGGAAGTATCCTACCGCAAAGGATTCCATAGCGAACACCCGAATGAAGAATATCGCACTGCCGATGACCGCGGCATCCTCGGTGTACATATGGGCAATGGGCTTGGCAAAAAGGAATACCAGAATCCCAATGACGCTGAACACGGTTGCGTACAAAAACCGCGCCGCACGGACGTTCTCCTTGGCAATCCGATAGCTCTCACATCCCAATGCCTGCCCGGTCAATGCGGTCATGGCAACGTTCATGGTCTGGGAAGGAACGCAAATCAGGCTGTTGAAGTTAGCACTTACCTGGTATGCCGCCTGGAACACGGTACCAAAGCCCACCAGCAGGGACTGCAGAATTACAAAGCCGCCGTTGAAGATGAACTGCTCGGTCGCGGAGGGAATCCCCACATTCAGCACCCGTTTGAGCAAGCTTTTATCAAACCGGAACCGGAATCGCTCCGGCAAGACGGGCTTGTGGGTTGCCATGACGTAAACAAGGACAATGACAACCGTCAGATACCTCGCTAGGACAAGGGCGATACCTGCACCGGTAATGCCCATTGCCGGAACACCAAGCACAGGGACACCGTAAATCAGCCCATAGGAGAAAAGGACGTTGAAAATATTCATGACAGAGGTATAGTACAGTGCCGTCTTATTATCCCCTACACCCCGCAGGCAGGCGGCAATCACGTTGCACAGTGCCGTTGCCGGCATAGCAATCATAGCAAGACGGAAGTAAATCCGCATACACGCCTTGACCGATTCCTCGGCACCAGAAAAGAGCAGCTGAATTACCTGATCCTGAAAGACCACCAGAAAGAGCATGATTAAAATTCCCAATCCGGTGTTCACAAACACCGACTGCATAAAAGTCTGCTTGATTCCTGCCTTATCGCCGCTGCCCCACATACGGGCAATGATGACGGTGGAGCCAGTGGCAAGACCGGTGTAAACACATTGCAGCCAGTTCACAATGGTATTGCTCATGGTGGCGGCAGTCAGCTCATCCCTGCCGAGATGCCCCACGATCATGGTACTGATAATGCCCATCAGTGCCACCAACAGTTGTTCCACAAAACACGGGAAGGCGATGGTCAGTAGTTTACCGGTTCTTTTTGGAGGTTTCAGGGTCATAATTCCTTCAATCCTTTCGGCTCGGTACGCCATTTTTTGAAGCATCTCATCTTTTGTGCCAGTTTACACCGATTTTTGGGTTTCGTCAACAAAAAACTGTCTAATTTTTTCGATTAGTTTTTTCCGTCTTTGTGCAAATTAGGCAAAAAGAAAACCCCACCAATGGGTGGGGTTTCAGCGTGTCGATAAACCTATCGACACGCTGGCAGATGTTGAAAAAGGAAGGTATATTTTGTGAAATCGTTTTCGTCGCTGTACGATGGTACTGCAGAGAACGATTTCGCAA
>JAXJVM010000075.1:0-14239 GCA_036308515.1 Clostridia bacterium
CCATATGGGAAAGATAGAAATTACACATGGCTTTGACCAGCTTCATGGCTAGTACCTCCTTCAAGGTAATGCTCGACCGTATTTAATCAAAAAGTCCTATTGCCAATGCAATAGGACTTTTTCTGGAGCGGAAGACGAGATTCGAACTCGCGACGTTCACCTTGGCAAGGTGACGCTCTACCACTGAGCCACTCCCGCATCACAGGAGATATATTACCACAGTTTCGCGCCTTTGTCAAGGGTTTTTCTAAAAAAAGTTTGAAATTTCTGCGTCTTACATGCGCAATCTATCCGTAAAGTCTGCCATGGCATCCGCAATTTTTATCTGCTGGGGACAGACCGTCTCACAGCTGCGGCAGCCGATACAGGCATCGGGGTGCTTCTCTGTAGGAATCGCCTCCAGTGCCATAGGTGCGATGAAGCCGCCGCCTGTAAACTGATGCTCGTTATAAAGCTTCAGCAGTTTTGGGATATTCAGCTCCTGTGGACAATGAGTCAGGCAATATTTGCAGGAGGTACAGGGCAGAATATGTGCAAGAATACCGCCGCCAATCTCCAGCAGGCATGCCAGCTCCTTTTCGTTCAAGGGCCTCTCCTCGGCATAGGTTTTCAGGTTATCCTTTAGTTGTTCCTCATTGGACATGCCCGAAAGGGTCACCACCACATCCGGGAAGGACTGCAGATAGCGAAACGCCCATGCAGGGATGGATTCCTCCGGGCGAAGTTCCTTGAGAATCCTCTCATTTTCGGCAGAGAGCTTTGCCAGCTTTCCGCCCCGGACAGGCTCCATGACCCAGATGGGGATATTCCACTTACGCAGAAGCTCTACCTTTGCCTTGGCGTCCTGGAACTCCCAGTCAATATAGTTCAGCTGAATCTGGCAGAACTCCATGTATTCCCCGTAGGCATCCATAAACCGGTGCATAACCTCCATGCCGCCGTGGATGGAAAACCCCAGATGCCGGATTCTGCCGCTTGCCTTCTGCTTACGCAAATACTCCATCAAGCCGTACTTGGGATTAAGATACGCGTCAATATTCATTTCACAGACATTGTGAAAGAGATAAAAGTCGAAATAATCAACACCGCATTTTTCCAGTTGTTTTTCAAAGACCTCCTCCACCTTATCCAGGTTGGCAAGGTCATAACCGGGAAACTTATCTGCAAGGTGGAAGCTTTCTCTGGGGTACTTAGCAAGAATTTTACCCATGACAAGCTCGGAATTTCCACCGTGGTAACCCCAGGCAGTATCATAATAGTTGACCCCCTGCCCCATGGCATAGTCCACCAGCCGGGCGGTCTCAGCCACGTCGATTTGGCTATTATCGCCCTCCATCACAGGAAAACGCATGGTTCCCATGCCTAAGGCAGAGATATCCTTGCCCTGAAATTTTTTATATATCATAAATGCCGCACCCTTCCTGCTTCTGCATAATTTTGTTTGATAGTTTTACGGTTCCACAATATTGAATTTTGCATTTCCGGCAAGTGCAAATGCGTTGAGGTTATCCATAATCAAATCAAGCTAGTGTGCATCTCCATCAATCTTGATGGCCTTTTTGGCAGCATCGTAGTCTCTTTGCAACACAAGGAGCAACGCATTTTTCGAACAGGTAAGACTCATAGCTACACTTTCTGAGAGAGTATCTTCATAAACAGGACTCCCCTTCCTTTATGTAGGTATCACATACCATCTTTCCCAATAATTTTATCATAAAGCCACGAATTTGGCAAGGATTCTGATTTATATTCCATAAAAATTTAGTATTGCATTGCTACAGAAAATATTGTATAATTTCTGTTGTATTGTATGAAATCAAATGAAAACGGAGGTCAACCTATGGGAGGTTTTTTTGGAACAGTCTCCAAGCATGACGCCATTTCGGACGTCTTCTTTGGTACGGACTATCATTCACATCTTGGCACACGGCGCGGAGGCATTGCCGCTTACGATAAAGAGCTTGGGCTCCAGCGCGAAATTCACAACATTCAGAACTCCCCGTTCCGTACAAAGTTTGAGCGGGTCTTTGAAGAAATGCAGGGCACTGCTGCCATTGGCTGCATCAGCGACTTCGACCCTCAGCCCCTGCTATTTCGCTCCCGGCTCGGCAGCTACGCCATCAGCATGGTTGGCGTCATCAACAACGCCGAAGAACTGATTGCACAATACCTGACCCCGGGTAATAGCTTCTTCAACACCATGACCGGCGGAAGCGTCAACTCTGTTGACCTGATTGCCGCCCTGATGAACCAAAAGGACAACATTGCAGACGGCATCCGTTTTGCCCAGGAAGCCATTGATGGCACGGCATCTATTCTGATTCTAACCAGTTATGGCTCCCTCATTGCGGCGCGCGACCGTGTAGGTCGTCTGCCTATTCTCGTGGGCAAGGGCGAGGACGGTTACTGCGTTTCCTTTGAGTCCTTTGCTTACCAGAAGCTGGGCTATACCGATGAGAAGGAACTGGGTCCCGGCGAAATCGTAGAGATTACCACCGAGGGCATCACCCAGCTGGCACCCCCAGGGGAGGAAATGAAAATCTGCTCCTTTTTGTGGAGCTATTATGGCTATCCTACCTCCACCTACGAGGGTGTCAATGTAGAGGTCATGCGTAACCGCAACGGCCAGATTATGGCGCAGCACGACGCCGAGGCAGAAAATACCCTTGGCATCGACTCTGTCAGCGGTGTCCCCGAATCCGGTGTAGCACACGCCGTAGGCTATTCCAACGAGAGCGGCGTCCCCTACGCACGTCCCTTTGTGAAGTACACCCCCACCTGGGCGCGAAGCTTTATGCCCACCCACCAGAAGGACCGCAATAAGATTGCCAAGATGAAACAGATTCCCATTCATGACCTGATTAAGGATAAAGAACTGCTGTTTGTAGACGATTCCATTGTCCGCGGCACCCAGCTGCGTGAAACTGTAGAATTTCTCTACGACAACGGGGCAAAGGGCGTACATATGCGTTCTGCCTGCCCCCCTATCATGTACAACTGTAAATACCTGAACTTCTCCCGCAGCAATGATGAAATGGATTTATTGACCCGAAAGACCATCATGGAATTGGAAGGCGAGGAGGGCTTTAAGCACCTGGAGGAATACAGCGATTCCTCCACCGAGCGCGGCAGAAAGCTGCGCGAGGCCATCTGCGAGAAGTTCCAGTTTGCGTCTTTGGAATTTCAGTCTCTGGAAGGCTTAATCAAGGCCATTGGCTTAGAGCCCTGCAAGCTCTGCACCTATTGCTGGAGCGGTAAGGAATAAAAACAAACCCCGTCGATTATGTAGGAAGGAACTGATAGAAATGGATATAAAAGCTGAATCTTTAAAAAAACACAGCGAATGGAAAGGGAAAATTGAGGTTATCTCCCGTACTCCGGTGAAGAACCGGGAGCAGTTGTCTCTGGCATACACCCCCGGTGTAGCAGAGCCCTGTCTGGAAATCCAGAAGGACATTAACAAATCCTATGACCTAACCCGCCGCTGGAATCTAGTTGCGGTTATCACCGACGGCACTGCCGTTCTGGGTCTGGGTGACATCGGTCCCGAAGCAGGTATGCCGGTTATGGAGGGTAAATGTGCCCTATTTAAGGAGTTTGCCGACGTGGATGCTTTTCCTCTCTGCATCAAATCCAAGGACGTAGACGAAATTGTCCGTACCATTTACCTGCTTTCCGGCAGCTTCGGCGGCATCAATCTGGAGGACATTGCTGCCCCCAGATGCTTTGAGATTGAGCGGCGCCTTAAGGAAATCTGCGACATTCCCGTATTTCATGACGACCAGCACGGTACCGCCATTGTGGTGGGCGCGGCACTGATTAACGCCCTGAAGGTCACCGGCAAAAAGATGGCAGACATCAAGTGTGTCATTAACGGGGCAGGCTCGGCGGGTACTGCCATTGCCAACCACCTGATGAAGTTGGGGCTTTCCAACCTGATTATGTGCGACCGTTTCGGTATCATCTGTGAGGGTGACGAAACCCTGAGTGACGCCCATAAGGAGATTGCCAAGGTGACCAACAAAGAACACCTGACCGGTACCCTGGCAGACGCCATGAAGGGTGCCGACGTAGTCATTGGCGTTTCCGCTCCCAACATGATTTCCAAGGAAATGGTGGAATCCATGGCGGCGGACCCCATTGTTTTCGCTATGGCAAACCCGGTACCTGAAATTCTGCCCGACCTAGCAAAGGAGGGCGGCGCACGGGTAGTAGGAACCGGACGTTCCGACTACCCCAACCAGATCAACAACGTGGTTGCCTTTCCGGGTATTTTCCGGGGTGCGCTGGACGTTCGCGCCAGCGATATTAATGACGCCATGAAGATGGCTACCTCCTACGCCATTGCCGGTTTAGTTTCCGACGAAGAGCTGAACGAGGAATATATTCTGCCTATGCCATTTGATGAACGCATCGGCAAAACCGTTGCCGCCGCCGTGGCAGAAGCCGCACGCCAAAGCGGCGTTGCCAGAATTTAAGTGTATAAACAAAAAAAGTTCCGGACGGGTTTCTGTCCGGAACTTTTTGGTTCTTTGTCAACAGTTGGGGTAAAGGGCCTTTTTCTTTCCCGTTCTTTATTGGTTGATCACTGCCTTGGGACACAAGGGGCGCAGGTTCTCATCCCAGAAAAACAGGGTTTGGGTCTCTCCTGCTTGAAAGGTGACTTCGCTGTCTCCTGCATCGGTAATATCCTTTGTCTGGCAGCCGGTATTGCTAAAAGAAATCACCCTAACGACATCATTGGTCTTTTTATGGAGCTCAACCACAATCTCATTGCCCTCACGGTGAGCATCTGCATATCCCGTTACCGTATGATTATCACTATGTAAAATAACCTGCCGATGGTTGCATTCTTCCAAGGTGACGCTACCTGCCTTTAGGAAACGCTGGCTGTCTCCATGATATTTACAGTAGTTCAACTCATTTTGGTCAATGAACAATCCACAGACTCCTACAATTTCCTGCAGGGATTCTACTTTGTTAGTTTTGGGATCATAAACGCAAATGGCAGTATCGGTGTTAAAATACAAACGGTCATTATATGCCGCAAGTCCTGCATAAAGACCGCTGGGAAAGTATTGCGTTTCTGTTACATTCCATTTTCTATCGCCGCCGTCCAGGTCGTTATAAATTTTCTCACCATCTTCACGCATAATATGGTCATCTTCGACCCAATAACACATACCATCGCAAAATACGATTGCCGCCGTATTATCACGCCAATCTGCCTTATCATACAACGTAGAATCTGCTTCTAATCCGGCAAGATCAAATCCATAGTGCTTGTCAGGAAGATTTTGAATTGCCTCGCTGCTGAGCAAGGCATAGGTATGCCGCACCTGGGCAAACTTATCGGCAACGGGATCATCCCAGGTTAGATCAATGTGATACCACTCTCCTTCAATCTGAACCAGATTCCATCCATGCTTCATCTCATTCGAGGTAACAAACGTCGAGGGAATACCCAACTGATTCATCAAATGATTGAAAGCAATGGCATAGGACTGACAAACGCCGGTCTTTGACACCATGATTCGAATGGTGTTCTCTACTAAACTCTCGTCGTATGCATAATGTAAAACCATATAGTCATGCACAGTCATAACCTTTTCAAAATCCGACATATCCTCATCAATCTTCCAAAGGATCTCACAGGTTGCATCATCAATGGCAGAAAGCATTGCATTGACAGCGTCTTGTTCTATTTCTGTATATCGGGGACAAAGACTGACAATAAGGCCGTCATCCGGATAATACGAATATCCAAGCCAGGTGGTGTCTACATAATAAAGCTCTGGGTTTTCGTCAAAGAGAATGCGCACATATCTATCGCTTATTTCTTCAAAATCCTCAACATAAAGTTCCAAACCCATGACATCAATGTTCTCGTCCATAGCTCTCCAGCCAGCGGCCAATCGGTCCGCGAGTTCATCCTGCTCACCGGCAAGCCGAATTTCTGAGATAGGGTAGGTCTTTGGCATACCAAGCTCTATCTCTTTATAACATATTTCCCGGGCAAAGACACCGGAATCGCCTAGAAAAACCGCTGCAAGAGTGATCAGGCATAAAAACCATTTTTTCAAACTAAGCTCGCCCCCATTTTACATGATTAAATTTGTTCCTTTAAATCTACTATATTATGTTACCATAGAACTTCAAATTTGTAAATGTGTTTGGCATAAAATTTATTGAAAATAGAAAAGCCCCTGATGCTTTGGGGCATCAGGGACGCAAACGCACGTCTTGCTTTCAGTCTCGGTCAATTTCCCACGCGCGTATCTGACCATCGATCGCTGCGATATCCGCATCATATTCTATACGATCTTTTTTGAACTCAACCTCGTAGTACCACTCGCCATTGTCTCTTTCCAGTTTTACCTTTTGAAAGATGACACCTTCTGCACCAAGCCCGGCTTTTTCCAAAGCAATTGCCTTAGCGCGTTCCTCGCTGATGAAGTCCGCCGTGTCTGTTACCGGCTTGAATCTTTCAGTCTTGGTACGCATGGCCGCAGCTTGGGTATCACCTTTGGAGCCATCAAGGATTACATCTGCATCTGTCACCGTTGTAGTGCTATCCTGCAGTGCAATTCGTTTTTCGGTCTCGTACCAGTAAACCGTTTTACCCATGATCTCACCGATGGCTCTGACCGGAAGATAGGTTGTACCATCATAAAGAATGGGGTACACTCGCTCTCCGTCTACGTTTTCAAATTCTCTGACAACCCCGTCAACTTCAACAATGAAGTCCTGACGAAGTTCCGCCTTAATTTCCTGAATCACTCCACCCGCAGCAACGCCTGCGGCAATACTTGCCGCACATAAAACACCTGCTGTCAATAACGAAAGCTTCTTCTTCATGGTACAATCATCTCCTCTTTTTTAATTTTATTCTAACAAGGCCAGGGATTGGAAAATCCCAATCCCTGCAATACGCTTGTTGTGTTTTTAAACCTTAACCGAAGTACCGCTCCAGCATTGCTGCAAAGCCGCAGCCGTGTCGAGCCTCGTCCTTTGCCATTTCATGCACGGTATCGTGAATGGCATCGTAGCCCAGTTCCTTGGCTCTCTTTGCCAGTTCAAACTTACCCGCGGTAGCACCGCACTCTGCTTCTGCACGCAGCTGCAGATTCTTCTTGGTATCAGCGTGAACCACTTCACCCAGCAGCTCTGCAAACTTTGCCGCATGTTCTGCTTCCTCCAGGGCAGCTCTGTGATAGAACTCACCAACCTCGGGATAACCCTCGCGGATAGCCTGGCGGCTCATTGCCAAATACATACCAACCTCGGTACATTCGCCTTCGAAGTTTGCCTTGAGACCTTCGTAAACGTCTGCTTCAATCTGATCTTTGGCACCTACGCCAATGACATGCTCACACGCCCAATTCAAACCGCCGGTCTGCTCCTTAAATTTGTCAGCCGGAACATTACACTGAGGACATTTCTCAGGGGGATTTTCACCTTCATAAACATATCCACATACACTACAAACCCATTTTTTCATAATAAATTACCTCCATAAAATAAATATATAATTCGTTAATCTTTTTCTTTGGTAAGTCTGAGGCAGATGCCGCACCGACCATAAAAAATCAGATTGTGGCACGCTACCTCTGCGCCGTGAATCTGCGCTGCCATTTTGTCTAAGTCTGTATCATAGGGCAGTTCCAGATCCATCATCCGCTTGCATCCGTTGCAGAACAGATGGTAATGAGGATGAAAATTCGCATCAAACCGATCCATCCCATCCCCAACATCCAACCGCTGGATGGTACCCGCTTCTGTCAGCTTTGCCAGATTGCGGTAGACTGTCCCCAGGCTGATGTTTGGGATTTCCTTCCGTACTGCGTCGTAAATCCAGTTTGCTGTGGGATGACTGGTGGTACCCTGCAAAACATTGAGAATCGCAGTGCGCTGCTTACTGTTCTTGGTTCCATCAGAAACTTTCATCTCACTCAACCTTCCTAATCAATAGTGATAATGATTACTGTTATTATATTAGCAGAGTACCTCTTATTTGTCAACCCCTTTTTTGAAAAAAATTATATATTTTTCAAAAAATCATAACCTATCATTTTCTATACGTAGTGATGTACTTAAAAAAACATATATAAGGGTCGAATTTTCTGGATTATGTAAACTTTTTATGAACCCTGGAAAAAATTACTTGTGCAAAACCAAAGATTATGGTAAACTAGATATATGCAATCGTGAAGGAAAGAAAAAATGAAGAAAGGGATGATAGCGCATGCTGCACAAAAAAATTTCCAGACTGCCCGAGGATATACGGCATCTCTCGGAATTATGTCTGAAAAATGACAAAATCGCTCCGGAGCTCTACACCAAGTACGAAGTCAAACGCGGTCTGCGTGATCTGCAGGGCAAGGGGGTTTTGACGGGACTGACTGAAATCTCCGAAATTGTCTCCAGCAAGGTGGTTGATGGCAAGGAGGTTCCATGCCCCGGCGAGTTGTACTACCGCGGCTACGACATTAAGCAGCTGGTGAAGGGGTTTTTGAAGGACGGTAGATTCGGCTTTGAGGAAACCACCTATCTCCTCCTCTTCGGCGAGCTGCCGAACGAAGAACAGCTTAGGGACTTCACCCGTATTTTGGGAGAGTACCGCACTCTGCCGGTGAACTTTGTCACCGATATGATTCTCAAGGCACCCAGCCCGGATATGATGAACACCTTGGCACGTTCGGTGTTAACTCTCTATGCCTATGACGACCGTGCAAACGATATCTCCGTTCCCAACGTGCTGCGGCAATGCCTGGAGCTGATCGCCCTGCTACCAGTGATTTCGGTCTACGGCTATCAGGCATACTCCCATTATCACAAGGGAAAGAGCCTGTTCATTCACCAGCCCATTGCAGAGCTCTCCACGGCTGAGAACATTCTGCATCTGCTGCGCCCGGACGGCACCTATACCGAGCTGGAGGCAAAGCTTCTGGATCTGGCACTGGTACTTCAGGCAGAGCACGGCGGCGGTAACAACTCCACCTTTACCACCCATGTGGTGACCTCCTCCGGTACGGACACATATTCCGTAGTCGCAGCATCACTCGGTTCCTTGAAGGGTCCCCGGCACGGCGGTGCTAATATTAAGGTAGTGGAAATGTTTGAGGATATTAAATCGAACGTCAAAGACTGGAACGATGACGGCGAAATCCGCAGCTACCTGAGCAAGATGCTTGCAGGCGAAGTCTTTGACAAGGCAGGTTTGATTTACGGCATGGGGCACGCGGTCTATTCCCTGTCCGACCCCAGAGCGGATATCTTTAAGAAGTTCGTAGAGCAGCTCTCCGAGGCAAAGGGCTTCCATCGGGAATACCAGTTGTACGAAAAAATTGAAAAGCTCGCCCCAGAGGTGATTGCCGAAAAACGAAAGATTTACAAGGGCGTCAGTGCCAACGTGGACTTTTACAGTGGCTTTGTGTATCATATGCTGGGTCTGCCCCGGGAGCTTTACACCCCCATCTTTGCCATTGCGCGTATGGCAGGCTGGAGTGCGCATCGGATTGAAGAACTGGTCAACGCCGGAAAAATCATCCGCCCGGCATACAAGGCCATCCTCCCTCATCGGGACTATAAGGATATGAATGAGAGATAAAAATAGCTGCAAAGACCGAAGCATATAACTCCTGACTACTTTTTCGTAAACATTTCAATGATTTGTTAAAATCGTGTACAAAGCAAAAGAACCAACGTTTTTACGCTGGTTCTTTCGCATTTGGTGAGAAAATAATATAGATGTGGTAAAACTTCCAAATCGGCAAAATGACAAATTTTGCAAATTTAATTGACGGCTAGCCTTTATAATGGTATAATGAAATATATTACCAAAATGAAAGAAGGGCTAAAAATGCAGAAAAAAATTACCACTTTAATTGTTGCTCTATGTGTACTCTTTAGTATGTGTACATTTATGGTGCGTGCAAACGAAAGTTGTACCCCGATAGCAGAGGGGATATATAATGGGCATACATATAAAGTATTTGATAATAGTATGACTTGGGAAGAAGCAAAAGAATATTGTAATGATTTGGGCGGACATTTGGTAACCATTACTGGCGAAGAAGAACAGGATTTTATAGAAATATTGTTGGAAGATGGTCAAAAAAAGCAATACTGGATTGGTATGAGAACAGCAGGAGGTCCAAGTTGGATAACTGGAGAAACATACGAATATTCAAATTGGGACAGAGGTGAACCTAATAATCAACATAAAGCAAGCTCGGATGAAGACTATGTTCACATATATAATGTTGCAAATCCAGCAGTTTGGGGTAGTGAACGCTTTAAGTGGAATGATATGTTTGGTGACAATACTTTTCCGGGAGAAGAAGACCACTTTGCACTTAAATATGTAGGTTTTATCTGCGAATGGGATAATGTATTTTCTTCTTTCGGTTCTGAAATATCCGAATGGGCATCTGATGAAATTGAAGTAGCCTATGACAAAGAGCTTATTCCCGAAAGTCTCGTAGGCGAGGATTTAACACAACCTATCACACGAGCTGAATTTGCCGCAGTGTCGGTAAAGGCTTATGAGCTTATGGCAAATACAAAAGCACTTCCTGCTGTAAACAATCCATTTACAGACACAAAAGATGTTGAAGTGTTAAAAGCGTACAACACGGGCATTACAACAGGAATTTCTGCAACAGAATTTGCGCCCAATGAACTTCTTAACAGAGAACAGGCTGCAACAATGCTTACAAGAGTATTCAAAAGAGCAACAATGAAGAATTGGACTATTGAAACAGACGCACAGTTTAAGCTTGATTATAAGAAACCTGCTACGTTTGCAGATGATGGAAAAATATCTGAATGGGCAAAAGACAGCGTTTATTTTATGGCAGCTAATGAAATTATAAACGGCGTAGGCGGTAATAAATTTGCACCGCAGAACACAACAACCGAAGAAGAGGCAACTGGATATGCAAATGCAACAAGGGAACAGGCACTCATTATTGCAACACGAATGGTTGAAAATTTGAAATAATAAAATTTGATAGCGAAAAAGAACAGGCAAGTCAAGGGTAAATGTACGAGCTTACGCTCGCCCTATGACAAACCTGTTCTTTTTTGGTGAGGATGGGCGGACTTGAACCGTCGACCCCTTGCATGTCAAGCAAGTACTCTAACCAACTGAGCTACACCCTCTCAAACTTACAAAAATTATTCTATCACAATTCTATAGCTTTGGCAAGTCTTTTTCTAATTATTTAATAAAAAAGAAGAATCCCGCCGAAACTCGACAGGATTCTTGGTGGTACACCTTCAGGGGCTCGAACCCTGGACACCCTGATTAAGAGTCAGGTGCTCTACCAACTGAGCTAAAGGTGCATATCCGTTTCACACGAACAAAAGCTATTATACTCCCTTTTAAGCAATTTGTCAACACTTTTTTTGAATTTTTTCTCAAAAAAATTTTTTTGTGCGTATGGCATAAATATTCAGTTATTATCTTCCAATATTTATGCAAAAAAAGAATTTTTGAAAAATTTGAAATTTCCTCTTGCTTTTTTCTGAAAAATAGTGTATACTATCTCTTGTTGTTACGGGGTGTGGCTCAGTTTGGTAGAGTACCTGAATGGGGTTCAGGTGGCCGCTGGTTCGAATCCAGTCACTCCGACCAAAAAAACACTTGCATTTGCAAGTGTCACACTGTCGAAAGAGTCCAGAAAAGTCTGGGCTTTTTCTTTGTTTTGTGGTATAATAATATTGGTGATGAAAGATGATGGTAACAAATCTGCTTCGAATAAGTACGCATTTTTTGACAAATTTAATATTTTCACTGAAAAACCCCTGCTTTACCTAATACAAAACAGGGATTTTCGACACGCTGAAACCACCTGCGCATGCAGGCGGTTTTTTATTTTTCCTGAATCAGCTTTACAATGAACTCGGTCAAATCCTTGGTAGAATCCGGCTTGCGCAGGAGCTGAATGCTCTGTTGCAGGATTTTACGCCGTTCCTCACTCAGCAGCAACTGATACAAGGCATCGTCAATAGGAAAGGTCTTACTGATTTTCACTGCCGCTCCGGCATTAAGAAGAAACTCCACATTTCTGTCCTCCTGACCGGGCACAGGGTTGCTCATGATCATGGGCAGGCTCTTTGCCAGCGCCTCGCTGGTGGTAAGGCCCCCCGGCTTGGTAACAATACAGTCAGCCGCATCCATGAACACGTCCACATTGTTTACATAGCCGTAGTTATAGATGGTCTTTCGGGTTTGCAGCTGGTCAAGCTGTTCTCTGAGTTTTTTATTATTGCCGCAGATGGTGGCAATCTGGAAATCAAAATTCAGCATATCCAGCGCCTTGATTTCATCCACCACGTTGCCAAAGCCCATACTGCCGCTCATAACCAACACGGTTTTCTTGTTGGGAATCCCCAGAATCCGGCACGCCTCTTCCCGGCTTCGGGAAATGGCAAATTTCGGGTCGATGGGAATCCCAAAGGGTTTGAACTTCTTCTCTGCAATCTGTTTTTTTGTCCCGGGATAGGTCAAAAATTCGCTGGCTGTGACATAATAATCCAGATCGGTATCCTCCCAGTAGGGATGAATGGTAAAATCGGTCACAATCCCGATGGTATGAGCATTGACATCAATATGCCCGCGCAAATAGGTCACCAAAAGCGCCGCAAAGACATGGGTACAGATAATCACATCCGGGTTTTCCCGGTGCACCAGCTTCAGCAGCTTTCGGGCAAGGAGTGTGGTGGTCATTTTGGGCAGCACATGGTCCTTGTTGGCGTCCCGTTTTTCGCAAAGGCGATAGCCGCCGCCGTAAATCTTAGGCATATTCTTGGCGGACATGAGATACAAATCCGACACCGACTTGGAAAGCAGGGGATTGATGTACTCAAACACGTCCATGTATTTACATTCCACCCCGGCGCGGGTTAAGGCATCAGACAACACCTTGGCAGTCTGGTTATGCCCCTGACCGGCAGTAATGGAAAAAATCAATCCTTTCATGGCGTTCCTCCTTCTTGTTTACATCTGTACTGCCGTACCGCAGTGCAGAAAATACAAATATCTCTCTTTGATTGGGCAGGGCAGAATGGCATTGAGCCCACGGGTATAGCATTCCACCTGAGTCTGATACCGCTGGGCATGTTCCTTCGCCCTCTCCGCAGAAACCCGGTCGGTTTTATAGTCAATCAGCACCACACCGTCCTCTTCATAGAAGAAGCAGTCGGCGATTCCCTGCAACAGCACCTTCTCTTTTTGGTCTGTCTCCGACAGGTTCGCCGTAACCTCCACCGCCGGAATCTCCATATAGAAGTCAAACTCCCGGCAAACCTCTCGGGAGGCTTTCATCCGTTTCCCCAAGGGGTGACAGAAGAAGCCATAAAGCTTTTCCCCGGCAACCACCCCTCGCTGCCGCTCACTAATCATCCCAGACCGCACCATTTCTTCTAACTGTTCTTCCACCTGTACTAAGGAATCCGTGCGTGTTTCGTCCAGATGCTGGAGGACGTAATGGTTGATGGTTCCTATCTCCGCCGCTCCCAACTCTGCGTTTTCCGCCAGAACCACCCGGTTCACACGCAGCACGCCGGGGATGTAGTCCTCCTCCGGCATCTGCCGCCGCTTGAGTTCGCTGATGGAAAGCTTAATAGGGGTCAGCCCCAGTTCCTTATGGGGATACTGGTATTCCAGTTGTGCTCCCACCGATTCCGGCAGGGCTGTCGCTTGGGAAATCTCTTCCACCTCGGGCTTTTGAGGCAGCTGGGCACACTGTAAGGGTGCCGTCTCGTGGTTCACCACCTGCACCTGAAGGGCATAGTCCATGGAAAGATCCGGCAGGATATCACCGCGCTCTGCCAGCTCGCGCAGAGCCTTTGCCTCGGGGTGGGGTAGTACCGCACTCAACACCCAATCCCTCATAGAAGTACACCGCCGTGCAAAGGGCCAGTACACCTTTCTGTCAGCATCAAAGAGGGCTTCTTTCCATTGGTTTCGGTTTTTGCTGACGGTACAGGAGAAAATCAACTTCTCCTTGGCACGGGTCATAGCAACGTAAAGCACCCGGAGACTTTCAGACCGTCCCTCCTGAATCATAGACCGCCGCACCACGTGCTTGGGCAGGGAGCTATACCGAACCCGATTCACCGTATCCACCCAGTCCATGGCAATGCCGTCCGCTTCATGCCAGATGACCGGCTTACCTGCGTCCTTCTCCATAAAATAGTGCCCCATGTCAAACAGAATCACCACCGGGTA
>JAXJVM010000076.1:0-20641 GCA_036308515.1 Clostridia bacterium
GTTTTCGGGCGTTTCCCCACCTGGTTTCCAGGTTTTTACTACTCCTCTTATACGGCACGGTGGGGCTTTTCCTTTATACAAATTTTTTTGAAATTTTCTTTCGCCCTTTCCTCGCTTTTCCGCCATCCATCGGAGAAGCGGGGAATCTTTTTTACGCGCAGAAGAGAAAAAAGCGAAATGTTACAAAAATGTTACAAAAAGCACTTGACAAATTCTATGAATTAAGATAGGATATAAGTACTTATATAAAACGCTGGTTCTATATAGGGTTATCTTTTTTTGAAGGGCTTGGAGGACGATACCTTGCGGATTATTGCTGGCTTGCGCAGAGGCATGAAATTAAAGACTCAGGAGGGTTTGGGTACACGTCCCACCACCGACCGCGTCAAGGAATCCGTATTCAATCTCATCCAATTCCACTTTCCGGCAGAACGGGTACTTGACCTGTTTGCCGGCAGCGGCGCCTTAGGGCTGGAGGCTTTAAGCCGGGGTGCTGCACACTGCGTCTTTGTGGACGCTGACCGGACTGCCGGGCGCTTTGTGCAAGCGAATCTTCGTGCTGCGCGGTTTGAAGCACAAGCGGAGGTACATCTCACCACGGCGGCGGCGTATCTTGCCGGATGCCGGGAAGGCTTTGATGTGATTTTTCTGGATCCTCCCTACAACCAAGGATTTTTGGAGCCTGTCATCAAAACAATCCACCAGGACAAGCTTTTAAAACCGGGCGGTATCATTGTTGCGGAAACAGAACGCGGCGGCGAGGCTGCGCCCGATACTTATTATCCCATAAAAAAGTCTGTTGCTTACGGTAAAACCGTAATCACAATATTACAAGGGTGAAAACCATGAAAACAGTTGTATACCCGGGTAGCTTTGACCCCTGCACCAACGGGCATCTGGATATTATCTCCAGAGCCGCCAAGCTGGCGGATCGCGTTATTGTAGCAGTGCTGGTCAATAGCAGTAAATCCCCCCTCTTTACCGCAGAAGAACGCGTGGAGCTTTTAAAATCCGCCGTAGCGGGATTTGACAATGTGGAGGTTCACTCCTTTTCCGGCTTGCTGGTTGACTTCATGAAAGAGGTCGGCGCAACGGTCATTGTCAAGGGGATTCGTGCGGTTTCTGACTTCGAGTATGAGTTTCAGATGGCGCTGACCAATCACGCGTTGTATTCGGAGATTGAAACCTTATTTATTCCCAGCCGCAAGGACTATATGTTCCTTAGTTCCAGTATCGTTAAGGAGATTGCCAGATACGGCGGTCGTTTGGAGGGACTGGTTCCCGAATCGTTGATTCCTGTTATAAATAAGCGGTGCACACTGTAACCGCGTTACCATTTTTACATTATTTTAGGAGGTAGCTAAAGATGGATGCTTTAGAATTATTGGATGAGTTGGAAGATATTATTGACAAAGGTGCATCAGTGCCTTTTTCCGGTCGTTGTATCTTAGAGAGAGACGAGCTTCTCGACGTGCTTCAGGATTTGAGACTGAAGCTGCCTGAGGATTTGAAACAGGCAAAATGGATTAAGGAAGAGCGTCAGCGGATTCTGCAGGAAGCACAGGCAGAGGCTGACGAGATTATCAAGACCGTAGAGAAGAAAGCCGTTTCTATGGTAGATGAAAACGAAATCACCAAACAGGCAATTGCCCAGGGCAAGCAGATTGTAGAGCGTGCCACCAACGAAAAAGCGCAAATTGTTGATTCGGCATACAACTACTCTGACAGCCTGCTGGAGACTGTTGAGAAGGTAGTTCTGGGAACCATGAAGGAGATGGAACAGTGCGTTGCCATCGTCCGCAACAACCGCAGCAGTCTGCGCGAGGGCTATGAGCAGGAAATGCCCGCTCCCATCGTTACTGACGAAGAAGCAGCTGAATAAGTCCAAGCAAGAGCACAACCCCCGTTTGTAAGAGCAAACGGGGGTATTTTTATACTGGGCATTGAAAACAGGACATTTCGCCGTAAATAGCGAGATGTCCTGTTTTTCTATCGCCTTCCACCTACTCCACGGCGCGGATGGCGTCTTTCATACTCTTGATATATGCGCCTACGGGTTCTGCGGCATCCTTACCGTGCTTCTCAATCAGCTTAATAATAGCAGAACCTACAATGGTGCCATCGGCAACCGCCGCCATGTTTGCCGCCTGCTCCGGGGTGGAAATACCAAAGCCGATGGCACAGGGAATATTCGTGTTTTGGCGCACCAGCTTCACCAGCGCGGACAGGTCGGTGGTAATTTGACTCCGGGTGCCTGTGACGCCCAGACTGGAAACGATGTACAAAAAGCCCTCTGCCTCTTTGCATATCATGGCAACACGCTGGTCGGAGGTGGGAGCAATCAGGGAAATCAAATCCACACCGTATTGATGACACAAAGGCAGAAACTCCTCTTTTTCTTCAAAGGGCAAATCCGGCAAAATCAGGCCGTCAATACCAATCTCCCGGCAGGTAGAAATAAACTTGTCTGCATCATAGGAAAACACCACATTGGCATAGGTCATAAACACCATGGGGATGGTGACGTCCTTGCGCAGACGCCGCACCATCTCAAAAATTTTATCGGTGGTAACACCTCCTGCCAAAGCACGGATGTTCGCCCCCTGAATCACCGGTCCCTCTGCCGTAGGGTCAGAAAAAGGAATCCCCAGTTCAATAAGGTCTGCGCCATTGGCTGCGGCGGCGCGCACAATTTCCTCGGTGGTTGCAAGGTCGGGATCACCGCAGGTGATAAAGGGAATAAACGCCTTGCCCTTTGCAAATGCTGATTGTATCTTACTCATAAATTTCCTCTCCTCTGTATCTTGCTATCTGTGCGCAGTCTTTATCACCCCTACCGGAAATGGTGATAACAATAATCTTATCCTTATCCATGGTGGGAGCAAGCTTGATGGCATGTGCCACTGCGTGCGCCGATTCGATGGCAGGAATAATTCCCTCGGTTTTGGAGAGATACTCAAAAGCGCAAACTGCCTCTTCATCGGTAACAGGCACATACTCGGCTCTGCCAGTGTCATGCAGATTGGCGTGTTCCGGTCCCACACCGGGGTAGTCCAGCCCGGCAGAAATGGAATACACCGGTGCAATCTGTCCGTATTCGTCCTGACAGAAATAGGACTTCATACCATGGAAGATACCAACCCTGCCGGTGTTCACCGTTGCCGCCGTTTCAAAGGTGTCAATCCCCCTGCCTGCTGCTTCGCAACCGATGAGTTTTACCTCTTTGTCCTCGATAAAATGGTAAAAACTGCCCATAGCATTGGATCCGCCGCCCACACAGGCAATAACCGCGTCGGGCAGACGTCCTTCTTTCTCCTGCATCTGGGCTTTGATTTCCTTAGAGATCACAGACTGAAAATCCCGGACAATGGTGGGGAAGGGATGGGGACCCATTACCGAGCCCAGACAATAATGGGTGTCGGAGATACGCTTCGTCCATTCACGCATTGCCTCGGATACCGCGTCCTTCAGGGTAGCCGTACCGGTGGTAACAGGCACAACCTCAGCCCCCAGCAGCTTCATGCGATAAACATTCAGCGCCTGACGTTCGGTATCCTCCTTGCCCATAAATACCACACATTCCATATCCATAAGTGCAGCTGCCGTAGCAGTGGCAACCCCGTGCTGACCTGCGCCTGTTTCAGCAATCAGTCGGGTCTTTCCCATCTTCTTGGCAAGGAGTGCCTGTCCCAGCACGTTGTTGATTTTATGAGAGCCGGTGTGGTTCAAATCCTCACGTTTGAGATAAATCTTTGCACCGCCCAAATCCTTGGTCATCTTTTCTGCAAAGTAGAGCCCGGACTGCCGGCCGGCATACTCTCGAAAGAGGGTTTCCAGCTCCTGCTGAAAGCCCGCATCCTTTTTGTAATATTCATAAGCCTCTTCCAGCTCCTGAATGGCGTTCATCAAGGTCTCGGGAATGTACTGACCGCCATGAATCCCGAACCTTCCTTTTGGGTTTGTCATTTGGTTTCGTCCTTTCTATCTCGTACAGCATTGACAAATGCCGACATTTTTTTCTTATCCTTGACTCCGTCTGTTTCCAGCGAAGAGCTGGCATCCACCGCATAGGGTCTGCACATTTGGATTGCCTCCTGCACATTGGCGGCATCAAGTCCGCCTGCAAGAAAGAATGCTCGGTTCAGCCCCTCGATGAGCCCATGGTCAAAGGGTTTTCCCGTTCCGCCCCCCGAATCCAGCATGATATAATCCGCCGCAGAGTCTTGAGCGGCGGCAATATCCCTTTCGCCTTCCACTCGAAACGCCTGGATGATGGGGCAAGAAACTTTGGCACGGAGATTTTTGATATAGCCGTTATCCTCACTGCCGTGAAGCTGCACAAGTTCAATCACCTTTTCCTGCACCAGCCTTGCAATGGTCTCCGGCGCTTCATCCACAAAAACGCCCACAGGCGTGATATCCTCTTTTAAGCTTGCGCTTAGGGCTGCGGCTTGCTCCGGGCTGACATAACGCTTACTGCCCGGCGCAAATACAAAGCCCACGTACTCCGGCATGAGTTCGTTTGCCCAGTCAATGTCGCAAGGGCGTTTCATGCCGCACAATTTTATCTTTGTCATACTGTTCCTCGCAGTTCATTGAGTTTCCTCTTCTTATTCTCGGCGCGCATGAGGGTTTCACCAATCAGCACCGCGTCGGCACCGATATTCCGAAGCAGTGCCACATCCTCAGCAGACTGTACACCACTTTCCGACACAAAGAGTACGTTTTCCGGTACAAGCTCACGCATCCGCTTACTGTTTTCGGTATCTACGGTGAAATCCTTCAGGTTCCGGTTATTCACCCCGACAATTCTCGCACCGGAACCCAGGGCAGCTTGAATCTCCCCTTCATCATGGGCTTCCACCAAGGCGGAAATGCCAAGTTTGTCACAGATTCCGATATACTCCTTAATCTGCGCTGCATCGAGGATCGAGCAGATAAGCAGTACCGCCTTTGCCCCCAGCAGCTTCGCTTCATAAATCATATAAGCATCCACGGTAAAGTCCTTCCTAAGACAAGGAATAGAAACCGCCCGTGCAATTTCTTTTAAATAATCATCACTGCCCAGGAACCGGGTGGGCTCGGTCAGAACCGAAATGGCGTCCGCCCCTGCGTCCTCATAATCCTTGGCAATGGTAAGATACGGAAACTCCGGAGCAATTAAGCCTTTGGAGGGGGACGCTTTCTTACACTCACAGATGAAGGCAAGCTCAGGCTTTTTCAGGGCTTGCTCAAAGGCAAAGTCCCCCACAGGCAGTGCCTCTGCCTGTGCCTTAATGGCATCAAGGGATATTTTTTCTTTTGCCGCCGCCACACGTTTTTGGGCATCGGCAGCCAATGTATCAAGAATGGTCATGGTCTGCACCTCACTGGTTGGAAAGGCGAATCAGCTTTTCCAAGGTCTGCGCCGCCTTGCCGGAATCAATCAGTTCTGCCGCAAGGGCTACCCCGTCCTTCATGGTCTCTGCCTTGCCGCCAATGTAGAGGGCGGCACCTGCATTCATCAGCACCGCATTGCGCTTGTGTCCCTGTTCGCCATTTAAGACAGCATGGACGATGGCAGCATTTTCCTCAGGGCTGCCACCCTGCAGGTCGGATTTTTCACACCGGGCAAAGCCAAACTGCTCCGGGGTGATGGTGTATGTTTTATACCATCCGTCCTGAAACTCGCAAACAGTTGTGGGTGCACTCATGGAAATTTCGTCCAGCTTATCCTGGCCATAGACAACCATGCCGCGCTTAACGCCCAGGTTAATCAGCACCTGTGCCAGAGGCTCTACAAGATATTCGTCATAGACGCCAAGAAGCTGCAGGGACGGTGTAGAGGGATTGGTAAGAGGCCCCAGGATATTAAACACCGTACGGAAACCCAGTTCCTTGCGGATTGCGCCAACATATTTCATGGAGGTATGATATTTCTGTGCAAAGAAGAAGCACATGCCCGCCTCTTTGAGAAGCTCCACACACTGCTCAGGCTCTTGCTGAATATTGACGCCCAGAGCTTCCAGGCAGTCAGCCGTACCGCACTTAGAGGATGCCGCACGGTTTCCGTGCTTGGCAACCTTCATGCCGCCTGCGGCGGCAACCAGTGCCGATGTGGTGGAGATGTTAAAGCTATTGGCACCATCGCCGCCGGTACCTACAATTTCAAAAACCTCCATACCGGTTTCCACTTTGATTGCGTGTTCCCGCATGGCGGCAGCACAGCCGGCAATCTCATCGGTGGTTTCCGCTCTGGCACTTTTGGTCGATAAAGCTGCAAGAAAGGCTGCATTCTGGGTCGGGGAGGTTTTGCCGCTCATAATTTCGTTCATGACGGTGTAAGCCTCGTCATAGCTCAGGTCTTGTTTATTGACAATTTTCACAATGGCTTCTTTAATCATGATTCTGCCCTCCTATATGAATGAAGTTTTCAAGCATTTGTTTTCCCAGGGGGGTCATAATAGACTCCGGATGGAACTGCACCCCATAAATGGGGAATTTCTTATGCTGCACCGCCATGACCTCGCCATCCTCGGTGACGGCAGTCACTGCAAGGCAATCGGGCATAGACGTCTGCTCTGCCGCCAGAGAATGATATCGTGCCACCTTCATGGTTTCCGGGCAATCCCGGAACAAAATACTATCGCCTAAAATCTGTACGTCAGACTGCTTACCGTGCATCAACTCCTTGGCATAGGTGACCTTAGCACCGTAGGCTGCACAAATCGCCTGATGTCCCAGGCACACCCCAAGGGTGGGGATTTCCTTGGCGAGGTTTTTTGCCACCTGGATAATCACGCCTGCGTTTTCCGGGCGTCCGGGGCCGGGGGAGAGAATGATTCTGTCCGGCTTAAGTGCTCGAATTTCTTCGACGGTCATATCGTCGTTCCGTATGACCTTAATATCGGGTGAGATTGCTCCCACAAGCTGATACAGGTTATAGGAAAAACTGTCGTAGTTGTCGATTAACAATATCATAAGTCCGCCTCCTCTGCCGATTGCAGTGCCTTGATGGCTGCTGCTGCCTTGTTGATGCATTCCTGATATTCCTTTTCAGGAACAGAATCGTAGACAATGCCGGCACCGCTGCGCACAAAGACCTTATCGTTTTTCTTATAGGCAATCCGGATTGCAATACAGGTATCCATATTCCCGGTAAAGTCAATATAGCCGATGGCACCGCCGTAAATGCCACGCTTGTTTTTTTCCAGCTCACCGATAAGCTGGCAAGCTCGGATTTTGGGAGCGCCGGAAAGGGTTCCGGCAGGAAGCACGCTGCTTACGGCATCCAGAGCGTCAAACTCCTCCCGGATTTCGCCCCGAACAGTGGAGCCGATGTGCATTACATGGGAATACCGCTCGATGCTATGGAGCTTTTCTACCTCCACCGTGCCAAATTTGCTGATTTTACCCAAATCGTTTCTGCCCAGGTCAACCAGCATATTGTGCTCGGCAAGCTCCTTTTCATCGGAGAGCAGTTCTTTTTCCAGTGCAGCATCCTCTTCCTCCGTTTTTCCCCGAGGTCTGGTTCCTGCCAGGGGGAAGGTATGAAGTACGCCGTCCTCAAGCTTGACCAGGGTTTCCGGCGAAGCACCTGCTACCTCCACATCCGTCCCCGAAAAGTAGAACATATATGGGGAGGGGTTCAGCGTACGCAATACCCGGTAAGTATTAAAGAGGCTGCCCTCAAAGGGGGCGCTCAGACGGTTGGAAAGCACAATCTGGAAAATGTCCCCCTCTTTGATATAGTGCTTTGCCTTCTTGACCATATCGCAGTATTCTTCCTGAGAGAACAAGGCGGTAACCTCGCCCGTGAGCCGTCCGCCCTCCTCCTTCTTTTTCTCTCCGTGGAGAAGCAGGTCTTTGAGCTGGTTCAGTTCCAGAATGGCTTTGTTATAGCCCGTCTCCGGTTCCTCCAGAGACATATTGACCATAAGCACGATTTTTTTACGGAAGTGGTCAAAGGCAATGACCTTATCAAAGAGCATCAAATCCACGTCCTTGAACGCTTCCGTGTCACTGACCTCACATTGCACCGATGGCTCACTGTAACCCAGATAGTCATAGGAGAAATATCCTACCAGACCACCGGTAAAGGAGGGGAGATAATCGAACCGGGGACTTTTGTATTCAGCGAGGATTTCCCGTATCTGCTTGGTGGGATTGTCGGTGGGAAAGCTCACATCCCCAACCTTGATGACGCCGTCAAAGCAGGTGATTTCCATTTTTGGGTCATAGCCCAAAAAGGTATACCGCCCCCATTTTTCGTTACCCACAACAGATTCCAGAATATAACAGTGCCGGGATACATTTTTGAGTATCCGAAGAGCCTCAATGGGTGTACAGATGTCCGAAAGAATTTCGCAGCTGACCGGAAGAATATGGTACTTGCCGGTTGCCGCAATTTCTTTTACTTTTTCCAAACTGGGTGCATAAGCCATAGTTACAACCTCCTAAATAGTTCTTTGGTGCCCTTTCAAAGAGGTTTTAGAAAAACAAAAACGCCCTTGACAAAGGTATACCACCTGTCAAGGACGAATACGTACAACGTTATCCGCGATGCCACCTTGATTCACAGCCCGTTACAAGCTGCACACTCTGCAGGGTACCAACATACCCCCGACTTCTTACGCAAGTCTTACGTCAGCGCATTTTACGCTGCCCTCAGCAGTCCATATTACTCAGGCGTTCTTTGTGGAACTCACACCACCATCCACTCGCTCGGAAAGACCGGAATCTGACTTTTTTCTGCCTCAACGGTTTTCATTAAACATTATTTTACTACCATTCTTATGATTTGTCAAGACATTTGGTGCAAATTTTTGTTTTTAGGGAGTTATCCCTCCCGTTTGAGGTTCTCCACAATAACCAAATCGTCACCGATGCGTTTGATATTTTCCCAGGGGATGCGGCGGTCAGGCTCCTTGCCTAAGATGCCAAGAACCTTATACGCCCCGGGCACGCTGATGGATACCACTCTGCCGCTGACCGCGTCAATCTCAATATCCGAAACAAATCCCAGCCGCTCTCCATCGCCTACATGAATCACTTCTTTGGTTCTCAACCCACTAAACGTATATGTCATAAAACGAGCCCCCTGCATAGAATCAATTATTAGATTCTATGCAGAGGGCGCTCTTGTTATTCACTTAGTTGCGTTTCTGCAGTTGTCGATTCCGTGCAGCACTGCACGTGATTGGCACAGGCGGCTGCAAAAAAAGCAATCACCAGTACCGATAAAAGAATCACAAAGCGTTTCAACGAAATATCCCCCTCATATTCAAAAAACGTTTTCTAATGGTTCTTCCGATTCTCAGTCTAAGTATCAATGTCAAGGAAAGTATACCGCAATCTTGATTCTTTGTCAATTCCAAAATTAGAAATTTTTATTTTGTTATAAAACCGTAAAAGAATCCTGGCATAACATGACGAGGACATACCCCTTTTGGAAAAAAACCTCGCCCCGCTGCCCCGGCAAAAATTCATTGCAGGCAGTCAGCACCGTATCGCAGGTCAGGGTCATGGGTGCCAGTTCGTATTTCAGTCCCCGGATGCCGAAGCCCTCCACGGCTCCGCCGTATGGGAAAAAGGAAACATACTTCTTTGCCCCCGGCTCTAAGGTAAAGGACTTGTCCTCCATCCAGATTTCATTCCTGCCGTTGACAAGCCGCACAGAGACCCCCTGCTTTAAGCCATACAGAAGCAGACTGTAATTGGAAAACTCATGATCCAGTCTACCGCCCAGGCCTCCCAGAATCCAGACCTCTCTGCATCCCTGTTCCATTGCCCAATCCAGACATAGCCGAGTATCGGTCTCGTCCTTCTCTGCCGGGTGAATGATATGGGGAATCGCCTTAGGATAAGGCACATCGGTAGAATCGCAGTCGCCGATGATGACATCGGGTTGAATGCCCAGACGCCGGGCATGGCGAAAGCCGCCATCGGCACAAATCACCAGCCAATCCTCTCGCTCCGCGACATTCCATACCGCATCGGTATCCATGTCGCCGCCGGCAAAAATCACCGCGCGTTTCACCGGGCAGCCACCGCCTTTACGGCGTTCTCCCGAAGCTGGGCTACTGCTTGCGCCGGATTCTCGGCACCGAACACCGAGGAACCTGCCACCAGCACATTGGCACCTGCCTGTACCGGCAAGGCAATGTTTGCAGCGTTGATACCGCCGTCAACTTCAATCTCGATTTCGGGATTTTCCTTGTCTGCCATGGCACGCAGACGGGAAATCTTAGCATTGACCCCGGCAATATAAGACTGACCGCCAAAGCCGGGCTCTACACTCATCACCAGAATTAAATCAAACGCTCCCAGCAAGCCCTCCAGTACATCCGCCGGAGTCTTAGGCTTGACGGAGATACCTGCCTTGATGCCGTGGGCATGAATTTGCTCTGCTAAAGCAAGCATCCCTTCCTTATCCTTCGCCGCCTCAGCGTGGATGGTAATCAAATCTGCCCCTGCCTTAGCAAAGGCGTCTATGTACTTTTCCGGCTCACTGAGCATCAGATGCACGTCAAAAAACATCCTGCTTATGGGGCGAAGTGCCTTGACCAACTGGGGCGAAAAACTTAGATTCGGCACAAAATGCCCGTCCATAATGTCGATATGCAGCCACTCGGCACCGGCGTTTTCCACCTTTGCCACCTCGGCTCCCATTTGGGTAATATCCGCCGCCAGAATGGACGGTGCAATCTTGATTTCCATAGCTATAACCTCACTTTCGTTTGTTTGCCTCTCGGATTTCCTGCACCAGAGCACAAAAGCTCTCATGGCGCGACTTTGCAATCTTCCCGTCCGCCACCGCTTCCAGCACCTGGCAACCCTTTTCTACCGTATGGCTGCAATCCCGGAACCGACACCCCTGGGTGTAGTCCCCAAACTCCCGGAAAAGCTCCGCAACATTCTCCGGTGCCAGCAGGGACAAGTCAAAGGAGCCAAAGCCCGGTGTGTCAATGATATAGCCACCAAAGGGCAGCGCCGCCAGCTCGCTATGCCGGGTGGTGTGCTTCCCCCGTTCCACTCTGGCGCTGACATCTCCGGTAGCAAAGGCCTCCGTACCGAAAATCCGGTTCAGCAGGCTGGACTTACCCACGCCGGAGTTCCCGGCAAAAACCGTGACCTCATCCTTGAGTTTTTCTTTGAGCTCCTCTACCTTCTGCCCGGTTTCCGCGCTGAGCAGGAGCACGTCAAAGCCCGCGTTTTCGTATAGCTCTGCCAACTCCTCACCGGATTCGATATCCGTCTTATTCCAACAAATCAGGGGACGAATATCTGCATACTCCGCAGAGGCAATCAGCTTGTCCAATAACAGAAGGTTGGGGCGTGGGTTGGCTGTGGCCACCACCACCGCCATCTGGGTAACATTGGCAACGGGCGGCCGCAGCAGCACGTTTTTTCGAGGCAAAATTTCCTCCACGGCACCGGTTTTGGAAACCTCGTCTACCGAAATCTGTACCAAATCTCCCACCAGAGGGGTGATTTTTTCTTTACGAAAAATCCCTCTGGCACGGCATTCTATAATACCTTCGGCGGTATCTACATAGTAGAAACCGCCGATTCCTTTTATGATTCTTCCTTGGTATGTCATGAGTTTACTCCGTACTAATCACCAATGGACGGTGCGCCCGTGGTCGTTGTTCCGCTCTGGGTGGTAGGTGCAGGTGTTTTGGTCGGAGCACTGCTCTGGGTAGGTGTACTGGACTGGGTTGGAGTCTTGGTTGCCGATGCAGAAGCACTGGGTGTAGGTTCCTTGGTTGCCGTCGCAGAAGCACTGGGCTGAGCACTTTCGTTGCCCTTGCTTACCTTCAATTCCACCAGACTGCCTTTGCCCACGGAGCTTCCGGCAACCGGATCCTGAGCAACAACCTTATCCTTTTCCATGGAATCACTTTCTATCTTAACGATGTTCACCTGGAAGCCGGCTGCCCGTAGGGCACGTTCTGCCTCTGCGGAATCCTTACCCACGTAGTTTTCCAGAGTAACGGTAGCCGCATTGCCGGCGCTGACTACAACCGTAATTACAAGATCGTCACTTTTGGTAACCTGTTCACCGGCAGCAGGGGATTGTTCCAGAATGGTGCCGGCAGGCTTATCACTTTGACGCTGGGGCTCGGTACGGCTCTGGATAATGCTGAACTGATCCTTGTACTCCTGCCGTGCCCGTTCCAAATCCATATCCACCAGATTAGGGATTCTCACAGTTTCGCCGCCGGTAAAGAGTTCCATACCGCCTGTCATAGCAAAGAACACCGTACCCAGAATGGCAACCACCAGAATTGCCGACAAAATTGCAATCATGGTCACCCGTCTCTCTTTTTTCTTCTGTTCACGCGCCATGCGCTTATCGTTAATCTCTCTCAGTTTTCTGTCCTCCACTTCCCGGTCGATTTCCTTGGCATATTTGGCGTATTGACCACCATCATAGCCGGTGGAATCTGTCGTCGTTTTTTTATGCTGTTCGAGAGTTTCCTCGTCAATTTTCGGCATCTGGATGGTGGTGTCCATTTCCGCATCTGCACCGCCGATATTCAGGGAAAGCTCCCCGTTAGGATCAATCAGCACCTGCCGAAGGTCTCTTAAAAACGCACCTGCGGTTCCGTACCGGGAGCCGGGTTCCTTGTTCATGGCACGCATGGTTACCCGTGCCACCGATTCGGGGATTTTGGGGTTCAGTTCCCGCAGCGGTGCAGGGGATTCCTGAATATGCTTGATTGCCACGGCAACAGGGCTGTCATCCGTAAAGGGCAGCTTGCCGGTGAGCATTTCATAGAGAACCACACCCAGAGAATAGATATCGGTTCTGGCATCGGTATAGCCGCCCCGTGCCTGCTCCGGCGAGAGATAATGCACCGTGCCGATGGCGGTGTTCGCCATGGTCATGGTCGCCTGACTGTTGGTAGCTCTGGCAATACCAAAGTCCGTCACCTTAAGCACACCGTCCGGCGCCATAATGATGTTCTGGGGCTTGATATCCCGGTGAATCACCTGGTTCTTATGTGCCGCGTCCAGGCCCTCGCAAATCTGTGCCGCAAAGCTGACCGCCTCACGCCAGGAAAGCTTGCCTTTTTCTGCGATGTATTCCTTTAGGGTAATGCCCTCGATGTATTCCATTACAATGTAATACAGTCCGTTCTCATAGCCAACATCATGGATGGCTACCACATGGGGGTTGGAAATCCGTGCCGCAGCCTGTGCTTCTACATTGAACCGGCGCACAAACTCCTTGTCGTCCTTGAACTCTTCCTTCAGCACCTTGATTGCCACAAAACGGTTCAGAAGATTACACCATGCTTTATATACCCGTGCCATGCCGCCCTTACCGATTTCTTCCCGTATTTCATAACGGCCTGCCAATATTTTGCCAACTAAATCCATTTTTATCCCTCCTGTATAAATCGAATACAAATCACCGTGGTATTATCCCGTCCGCCCTGTGCATTGGCGGCGTCAATCAACTGTCCAACCTTTGTCTCGGCATCTGTATTCCGGGTTAACACTTCCTGAATTTCCTCGTCGGTCAGCATAGAAGTAAGACCGTCGCTGCACAGAAGCAACATATCTCCTGCAAAATAGTCGTATTCAAAGAGGTCCGCCTCGGTATTTGGATCCGCGCCAATGGCACGGGTGATAATGTTCCGTTGAGGATGGTTGCGTGCCTCTTCCCGGGTGATGGTTCCGCTTGCCGCCATCTCTTCCACAATGGAATGATCCTTAGTAATCTGCATCAGCTCTCCGTCACGGAATGCATATGCCCGGCTGTCACCCACATTGGCAATATAAATCTCATCAGGGCAGATACAAGCCGCAACCAAAGTTGCGCCCATGCCCCGCTGACTCTGGTTTGCCATTGCCATTTCATAAACCTTTTCATTTGCACTTTTGACTGCCCGGTTCAGGGTTTTGGGCGGTTCGGCAAGCTCTGGGTCACACAAAAGCTCCTCTGCCACAAACTGCACCGTCCGCTGGCTGGCAACCTCGCCGGCATTGTGTCCTCCCATGCCGTCTGAGAGCACACAAAATCCAAAAGGTTCTTTTCTGTCAAATCCGTGAATACAGAAGCTGTCCTCATTCAAATCCCGGACAAGACCTCTGTCGCTTGCGCCATACACGTCTACTATCACGGCAAACACCTCCTTTCTCAAAAATCTTCGATTTTTGAGAAAACTCATTACTTCATTAGCGAAGCGTCTTCATTGTCTTTTTGCTCTTAATTGTCCGCAAGCTGCCCGGATATCCGAGCCCATTTCCCGGCGGATGGTGGCGGCAATGCCGCCCTGTTCCAGAATCCTCTGGAACTGTTCAATACTCTTTCGGCTGCCCTGCTGGAAGCCAGTCTCCTTCACCGGGTTCACCGGAATCAGGTTCACATGGCAGAGCATCCCCCGCAGAAGCTTGAGTAGCTGCCGGGCTTCCTCCGGCGTATCATTGACCCCCTGAATCAAGGTGTATTCAAAGGAGATTCTGCGGTTGGTCTTTTCTATATAATACCGGCACGCATCCAGTAATTCCTCAATAGGATACCGCCGGTTTACCGGCATGATTTGGGAACGCTTCTCGTTATTCACCGCGTGGAGGGATATGGACAGGGTAATCTGCAGATTTTCCTCCGCCAGTTCCCGGATACGCGGCACCAAGCCACAGGTGGACAGGGAGATATGCCGATGCCCGATATTGAGCCCGGCAGGATGGTTCACCGTCTGCAAAAACCGGCGTACCTCCTCATAATTGTCCAAGGGCTCACCAATGCCCATCATAACAATATTGGAAATCCGCTCCCCCAAATCGGTCTGCACCGTCAGCACCTGCCCGATGATTTCCCCGGCGGTAAGGCTGCGTACCTTGCCGCCTCGGGTGGAGGCACAAAAGGCACAGCCCATGGCACAACCCACCTGAGAGGAAATACATATGGAATATCCGTGATGATATTTCATCAGCACCGATTCGATGAAGTTTCCGTCTTTCAATTGTAACAGATAGCGACGGGTTTCGTCAATAGAAGAAACATATTTTTCCGCAATTGTCAGATTCCCCAGGTCATAGCCTTCCTTCAGCTTTTCACGCAGGGGTTTGGAAAGATCGGTCATCTGGTCAAAGGAGGTCACGCCACGATAAAGCCAGGTAAAAATCTGCTTGGCACGGAATCTGGGCTCGCCCAGCTCCTCCTTGACCAGTCTTTCCAGTTCTTCATAGGTATAGTTTTTCAGGTTTTTCATGTATCTACCTTACTTCCGTAAGAATTTTGCAATATAAAATCCGCTGCCTCCGGTCTCATGGGTGAGAATCTGCTTCTCTGCCTCAAGGGAGAACATGGGGTATTCCTTTAAAAACCACGCCGTCTGCGCCTGGTTTTCCTCCTCTAAAATGGTACAGGTGGAGTAGACCAGAACACCGTCCGGTTTCACATACCGTCCGGCGTTTGTAAGAATCTGCCGCTGGATTGCGCACAAGGCAGGAATATCCGCCGCTTGACGTCTCCACTTAATGTCCGGCTTTTTATGTATAACGCCAATGCCGGAACAGGGCACGTCCGCCAGCACCCGGTCAAAGGCCTCCTCCCAGCTTGGTTCCCATTGGGTTCCGTCATGAACTGTGGGCTGAACCACCGAAATGCCCAGTCGTTTGGCGGCATTTGCAATTAAGGGAATTTTATGAGGATGGATGTCGCAGGCAAGAATTTCGCCACGGTTCTCCATAAGTTCTGCCGCGAAGGTGGTTTTTCCCCCCGGTGCGGCACACAAATCCAACATCCGCTCCCCAGGTTGGGGATCCAGAGTGGTCACTGCCTCCATGGAGCTGGTGTTCTGCAGGGTATAAAGTCCCTCACGGTAAGCTGCCGAGCCATTCACATTGAGCGCACCCTCCACATACAGGCACCGGGGATTGTTCTTCGCCGAACGGGTTTTGACCCCCTCTTCCTCCAGATGCAGCATCAAGTCCTGACGTGTGGTTTTCAGGGTATTCACCCGAAGGGTGGGGGGATAGGGCATTAGACTTGCCGTCAGGATTTGTTCACAAGTTTCCGCGCCGTACTGAATCAGCAGCTTTTCTGTCAGCCATTGGGGACAGGAATACTTGACCGAAAGGAAGTCCACAGGTGCTTCTGGATAGGGAATTGCGTCCTTCTGCCGGGAAACACTGCGCAGCACACCGTTAACAAAGCCCCGGGAAGCTCCCCGGGAATACTTACCTGCCAGCTTTACCATCTCATTGCAGGCGGCGCTGTCCGGAACCCGTTCCATCAACAAAATCTGATAAATGCCCAGCCGCAGAATCCCATGAATCCACGGACTGAGCTTCTTTAATTTAACGGTGGAAAACCGTTCTATTACATAGTCGAGATAAAGTTTGTTCCGTACCACCCCCAGAAGCAGCTCCGTAGCAAAGCCACGGTCTGCAGCAGGGAGGGTTTTGTCTGCCAGTACGGTTTTCAGTTCCTGATTGGAATAGGCACCCTCTGCCTCCATACGGTGAAGGGCTTTGAGCACCAGTTCTCTTGTATTTGCCATTAGTCTCTTCTTCTGCCTCCAAACAGTAAAATCAAGCGGAGCAAGCTCATCATGGAGCTGACCGCAGCTGCTACATAGGTCAAAGCCGCCGCACGAAGCACCGCAGAGGCGCCTTTGATTTCGGACGTATCCAGAAGATTCTGGTTCTGCAGGGTTGCAAGGGCACGGTTGCTGGCATTGAACTCCACCGGCAGCGTAATCAGCTGAAACAACACTGTCGCGGAGAACAGAATGATACCCACATCAATCAACGCCGGGAACACACCGCCTGCACCGGCGAAGAATACGCCAAGCAGAAGAATGGGCATGGACAGCATATTACACACATTGACCACCGGCACGATACTGTTGCGAACCCGGATAGGAGCATAGCCCACGGCATGCTGAATGGCATGACCGACCTCATGGGCGGCAACGCCAATGGCACCCACGGACTGGCTGCTATAAGTGGCGTCCGAAAGCCGCACCACGTTGGTTTTGGGGTCAAAGTGGTCAGTGAGATTGCCGTTGATGTGTTCAATCCTCACCTGATACAGACCGTTCATGTCCAGAATCTTCCGAGCCACATCTGCACCGGTATAACCGAAGCGGTTATAGACTTTGGAATATTTCTTAAAGGTTCCGTTAACGTTGCTCTGCGCCCACAGGGACAAAATCATCGCCGGAATCAGCAGGATAATGGTCCAGTCAAAATAGTAATAAAAAGGCATGGTTTTTCTCCTTATTTATTTTAAGATAGCTCCAACGGCAATCTCATGGCCGTTGAGGTAAGCCGCAACAGGCATCCGCTTACTGCCCTGCATCTGGATTTCGTCAATGACCAGCGTTTCGCCGCTGCCGCAGGCAACCCGAATGCCGCGTTTGTCCGCCGTGAGAATCTCACCGGGCACGCCCTTGCCGGGCTCTCCTTTTGCGGCGTGGATGATCTTCATGGTTTGTTCTTGATAGAGGGCGTAGCTCAGAGGCCAGGGATTGGTACCGCGAATCAGGTTGCGGATTTCCGCAGCCGGCTTGTTCCAATCAATATGCCCGGTTTCCCGGCTAACCATAGGCGCAAAGGTGACCAGGCTTTCGTCCTGTTGCTCTCTGGGAACATTGCCGCCCTCCACACAGGTCATGGTTTGAGACAGCAAATCCGCACCCATAACGGCAAGCCGGTCGAAAAGCTCCCCAGCGGTTTCGTCCTCGCCGATAGGGGTTTCTGCCTTGAGAATCATATCCCCGGCATCCAGGGCTTCACCCATGTACATGGTGGTCACGCCGGTGACTGCTTCCCCTTCAATGATGCTCCATTGAATAGGTCCTGCGCCCCGATACTTAGGCAGCAGGGAAGCGTGTACATTGATACAACCCTCCTTGGGAAAGTCGAGAATATACTTGGGCAAAATTTTTCCGTATGCCACCACCACAATCAACTCTGGTTTGAGCCGGGTCAGTTCCGGCAGAAAGCCCTCGTTTTTCAGGCTCAAAGGCTGAAACACCTCAATATTATGTGCCACTGCGGTTTCCTTGACCGGCGGCGGCATCAGCTTATGACCTCTGCCCTTGGGTTTATCCGGTTGGGTAACTGCACCCACAATTTCGTGTCCGTCCCGAATCAGACGTTCCAGACACGGAACCGCAAAGTCCGGTGTTCCCATAAACAAAATCCTCATAGTCATCCATCCTTATTGCTTCAATAAATAGTATTCCTAACGATGTAAAATCGTATACAGGGTATTGATAATCATAATGGGGTCAATATCGTTATAGGGACCCCGCAGATTCTTTGCCATAAACACTGCAAGCTGCTCAGTGGGGTCAACCACAAAATAGCTGCCTGCTGCACCGTCCCAGCCAAACTCGCCCACGCTGCTGAGGGTTCCCTTGGCATTGGTCATTAAGGTTCTTACACCCAGACCATAGCCGTAACCGTTGGCTGCCTTTCCGGTATAGTCACGGCGAAGCTGCTCCGGTGTCAGCCAATTGGTTCGCATCAAGTCTATGGTGCGCTGACCTAAAATATAGGCACCGGTCTTGGGAGAAACACCGCCGCTGCACAAGGCGTCTGCAAGCTCAATATAATCCTCCACACAGGTAATCACGCCGGCGCCGCCGCTTTCGTAGTCCGAGGTCTCACCAAACATATACTCGCAAGCAGAGGGAATCTTGGAAAATACGCCCTTCACATTCCGATACATGGGCGGCATCTGCTTCTTGATTTCGTCAGTAAGCTTGAAGCCGGTACGCTTCATGCCGCAGGGTTCAAAGACATGCTTCGTTATGTATTCGCCAAAGGACATCCCGCTCCAGACCTCAATCAAAGCGCCTAACACATCGTGATTTAAACCGTATCTGTAATGCTCGCCGGGATGGAACTCCAGCGGCTCCTTGGCAATGGCTTTGACCACCTCTAAGGTAGGCATCCGTCCGTTGGTTTTTTCCTGTGCCTCAAGGATAGACGGACTGTTTAATTCATAATTGATGCCCGAGGTCATGGAAAACAGTTGACCCACGGTAATGGGGGATTTGGGCTTAACCAGTTCTACAAGACCGTTTCCAATATCCTGTTTTACCATCACATCTTTAAATTCCGGAATATAATCATAAACCGGGTCGCTTAAGCGATAATAACCTTTTTCCAAAAGCTGCAGCGCCGCCGTACAGGTTGCAGGCTTGGAGCAGGAAAAAATAAAATACATGGCATTGGGGTCAACGGGGATTTTGTTCTCCGCATCGCTCCAGCCTGTTTGATACCGGAACACTTCCTTCCCCTTATGATGTACACAGACATCAATTCCCGGGTAATACTTACCGACACATCGATCCAGGGTTGCTTTTAAATCTGTAAAATCCATACTTGCGTGCTCCTTTAAATTAAGTTTCAATCTGTATCATCATAGCACATCATATAAGAATTATCAAGGTATATTTTATGAACTTTTTTTGAAAGATGTTCTGTTAAAATAGATATGTTACAATAAAAAAAGACAACAACCTAAAAAAGTGATATAATAGTTTTTACCACAAAACAAAAAATCACGAAAGAAGGTTGTTGCATAATGAGTATAACATATACAACGGCAAGACGCAAGAAAATTTGCGATTATGCATTAAAGTTTGGGAAAATGAAGGCATATGAACTTTACGGAGCGAGCAGACCGAGTATTGATAGGTGGTTAAAAAGATATGACGGTACGAAAGCTTCACTGAAAGATTATTCACGAAAACCAAAAAGTCATCCAAATCAAAGTACACCCGAAGAGGTAAAGCTAATAGTTGATTTGTGGCATAAAAACAAAGAATTTGGGTTGGATTATCTGTATGGAAAGCTAAAAAGAGAGCATGGATACAAAAGATGCAGAGAAACAGTTTTTAACGTATTGCGCAGAGAAAAACTAATATACAAACCTGAGAAGAAGAAAAAAGCTAAAGCTAATAAGAAATACCATGGAGCTACAGTTCCGGGAGAAAAAACACAAATGGACATCAAATATGTGCCAACGGAATGTGTACCTGAAATTTTGCGGGAACAAGGCGAAAAGTATTATCAATATACAATGATTGATGAAGCAACAAGTTTAAGGTATTTGTATTGGTATAACAGCAAAGATGGCTGTAATGCAGTAGATTTTGTAAAGAAAGCAAGGAGATATTTTCCATTTGAGATAAAAATGATTCAAACAGATAACGGAAGAGAATTTACAAACAGATATGTAAATACTAAGGCCATATCAGCATTAGACCAATATCTGCAAAGAGAAAGAATAGAGCACAAATTAACAAAACCTGCGACACCGTGGCATAATGGACGAGTTGAACGCAGCCACAGAACAGACGATAAGTTTTTCTATTCGAGATTAAGCTTTTATGATTTAAATGACCTTAGAGAACAAGGGAAAGTATGGTTAAGAAAGTATCAGAATATGTATCAAAGAAAGTACAATTATCTTAGCCCTATGGAAGTATGGAAAGAATATAAAACAACGGGTAAACACCCCATATATGATGATAAAGCAAATTCATCGGAATGTAAATAGCAAGATGAATGCTGCGCACTATTGACATTCCTCATAATTTGCTTTTAAGAATAACTATGGGGTTTAAGGAAAACTATATATTATTTTTTGCTGTTGATGTAACATATGTTTGACAACTACAGA
>JAXJVM010000077.1:0-1951 GCA_036308515.1 Clostridia bacterium
GAAATGTTTGAAAACATTTGGGATATTGTCGTTCAGTGCGAAAATACCCGTTACATTGAAATGAGATAACAAACAAAAAAGGAATTCGGCTTTGCCGAATTCCTTTTTTATGTTTTTTAAAAAACTAAGGGTGTTTATAATATTCTCTTTCTTTGTTAGTCAAGTTGTGCTATAATACAACTAACCGATAAATAAGAATTTGACGAAGGGAGAAGTGTTGTGATTACAAAGTTGAAATATGGCAACACTAACACATTCTTTGTTAGTGGAAAAGACGGTGGCTTGCTCGTTGACACAGACTATGCAGGCACGTTATCTTCATTTTACAGAGCAATAAAAGAACATGGCATTAAAATGTCTGACATTACCTATATTTTGGCTACACACTATCATCCCGACCACATTGGCTTGGTAAGCGAATTGATGAGTCAAAATATCAAACTGCTTTTGATTGATGCACAAGTACCGTATATCCATTTCGCAGACGAGATATTTGAAAGAGATAAACGGCTGAATTACAATCCGATAGATTTAGAAAATGCAACTGTTATATGTTTCAAAGAAAGCAGAGCTTTCCTAAAAGGTATCGGTATAAACGGAGAGATAGTTAGTACCCCAAGCCACAGTCAAGATAGCATATCCTTGATTTTGGATAGTGGCGAATGCTTTGTTGGAGATTTAGAACCCAACGAATATCTCGACGGCTATGAGAATAACGAAAGCTTGCAAAATGATTGGAAGCTTATCAGCAGTTATATTCCAAAAGTGATTTATTATGCTCATGCAAATCAAAAGATGCTTAAATAATCAAATTCCAATTTGACGAGGTGAGGAAATGCTTGAATTGTATGAACCTCAGGTTGAGGACTTGTGGTTTAAGGAAAAAATGATGGGCGATGAGCAAACCATGTCTTACAATCATGCCTACGGAGGTATAATCCCTTTTCCCAAAGAATACTGGGCAGATTGGCATGACAGATGGATAACAAACCACAATGGCAAGCGCTTTTACAGATATATCAAGGATAGGGACACTTTTGTCGGCGAGGTAGCATATCATTTCGACGGAGAAAGACAGATTTACATTGCTGATGTGATTATTTATGCTCCGTATCGTGGAAAGGGATATGGTTGCAAAGGATTGTTGCTTTTATGTGAAACCGCAAAGGCAAATGGCATTAGGGAACTCTATGACGATATTGCCATCGACAATTCTTCTGTTGCACTATTCCTTAAATGTGGGTTTGTTGAAGTTCTGCGAACCACCAAGTATGTTTTAGTAAAAAAGGAATTGTGAGTTAACCAAATTCCAATTTGTCGGGGAGATAAATATTTTTGCCACGGGTTTTATGATCTGTGGCTTTTTCTTTGTCTTCAGCAGGTCAGTATTTGGTTTTCGATAGTTCGGATCTGTCCAATGAAAGGAATGAGCTTTTTCGTATATACTGTGTGCAGCACTTTCATACCGATGTGGTGGTTCAAATCTATCCAAACGGAAAATCCATCTTTTTTGGATTGACATTGCTTTTGGCAGATGGAGTAGTGTGGTAGTTCAAATCTGTCCAAAATGCCGTTGCATCTACGGCTTTGTAAATAAATTTTGAACTGGTAGGCTTTTGGAAACTCTCCGCAAACTGTGTGGCGGTTCGAATCTATCCACAGTTTTGGTGCTGTGGGGAATCTATATCAAAAAATGCATTTCGCTGGTTCGAATCTGTCTACAGACCCGAAATGCCCGAAATGCATCTACAAAATTTCGAAAAACTTTAGAGTCGAAAAAAGCGGAGAAATCTCTCTAAATCTCCGCTTTTCTCGTTTTTTCGTGCCTGCATCTAAATCAGACACTCATCATGGCTGGGATGGCCGGATTTGAACCGACGAATGCGGGAGTCAAAGTCCCGTGCCTTACCGCTTGGCGACATCCCATCGCTTGAATACCCGAGTATTATAC
>JAXJVM010000078.1:0-2120 GCA_036308515.1 Clostridia bacterium
AAATCAGAGGAACAAGGATTGCCAGCACAAAGGTTCCCAACAGGGTATAGCCCAGCCAGAGAACGAATTTGTCCTTACGAGTGTAAAACTGTCTGGATTCCATAGTCTTTCCTCCTTACAGGCCTTCGCCTTCGTTGAGGCGGGATACAATCGTGTTAACAGTAATGAGCAGGATTACGTTGATAACAGAATTGAACAGACCAACAGCGGTGGAATAACTATAGTCACCGATCTGAAGACCCATTTTGTACACATAGGTCGGAATGATTTCCGATGCTGCGCGGTTCAGGTCCGTCTGCAATGCCAGTGCCTTTTCGAAGCCAATGCTCATGATCTGACCCGCGGACAGAATGAACTGGATGACCATGATAGGCTTCAGCGTGGGGATGTCGAGTTCAGGATCTGCTGGAACAGGCTTGCGCCGTCAATGTTGCAGGCATCTACCAGCTCGGAGCTGACACCGGAGAGTGTTGCAGTATAAATGATGGAGGCCCAGCCAGCACCCTGCCAAATACCGCTAGCAATGTAAATTGGCCGGAAGGCATCGGGGTCTGTCATCAGATTGCTTGAAGTGCCCAGCAGCTGATTGACCGGACCTACCGGAGAAAGGAAGGTGATAATCATACCGGACATAACAATGACGGAGATGAAATTAGGGGCATAAATGAGAAGCTGGATGTTTCTCTTGATTCCGGCGCTGCGAATACGAGACATGATAATTGCCAGAATGACAGGAGGGAAAAATCCCCACAGCAATCCGTAAATACTCAGCTTCAGCGTATTCGCCATCAGCGTAATGAAGTCCGGGGAGGACAGGAAACGCATGAAGTGTGCAAAACCAATAAAGTCACTTCCCCAAATACCCTTTCGGTTGTTGTAGTCCTGGAATGCAATCGCCAGACCGCCCATAGGGAGGTACTTGAAGACGATTGTCAATGCCAGAGCCGGCAGCATAAAGAAAACGTAAAGTTGCCAGTTGTTCCGAATGTAAACCAGCTTCTTGTGCAGCGTTCCTTCTGCATGAGGTTTCAACCGATTCATCGTAACACCTCTTTCTGTTTTTGTTTGTAAATTTACATTTGCAACATGTTGTGTTTATACTATAAAATGTCTGATAAATAAAGTCAATAATAGAATTATCTCCCAATTTAATTTCGGAACAACGTTCAAAAAGGCTGTTTTCCTTTTGTGCGTAACGACAAAAGCAAGTTTACATTAGTTTACATCGCATAATGTAAACTAATGTAAACTTGTGCAAAGTAATCGGATGTTGCATTTTATGTGGTACCATGGTATCATAAGTTTACATACTATTAAGAGGAGATCATGCAGACTATGGCAGCAAAACGTGTAACAATGCAGGATATAGCAGATGCCTGCGGTTTTTCTCGAAATACCATTTCCAAAGCCTTTAATGCCAGAGGAGGCATTCCTGAAGCAACCCGCAGAATGATTCTGGCGAAAGCGGATGAGCTTGGTTACCGTCAGCAGATACGGGAAAGCAGCGCTGCACAGGCAAAGCAAAAACAGCCGACTGTAAAAAGCGTTGCGCTGTTTACCCAGCAGAAGCCAATGCATTACCATTATGGTACGAGTTTCATCACAGCCTTTGCCAATCGCCTCAGCCGGGCAGGATATTCTCTGATGATGTATGAGGTGACCCAAACCGAAATTCGGAACCGTTCACTGCCCAGTAATTTTGCAATCGACCAGGCAGTTGGCATTCTTGGGATAGAATTATTTGACCGTGGATATACTCAGATGATGTGTGACTTGGGGCTGCCGGTCATTTTTGCAGATACCTATGCCCGTCCGGATTTGACCGCCATGAAGGCCGATTTGATTTCCATGGAGAATGTCAATAGTGCCATTACTCTGACAGAGCAGCTGATTGAAGCCGGAGCAAAGAACATTGGCTTTGTTGGAGATATCAACCACTGCAACAGTTTCCACGACCGTTGGTCCGGCTACTGCAAAGCATTGGGTCGTGCAGGCTTGGAGCAAAGCAGAGAATTTTGCATCCTTGCCGAAGATTCCGCCCCTTACACAAACGTGGCCTGGCTGCTGGAGCAGGGAGTGCCGCCTTGGCGCATCCTCCTGCTCACCTTCACCAACAAAGC
>JAXJVM010000079.1:0-3645 GCA_036308515.1 Clostridia bacterium
ATATACAACGTTGACGCGACAGAAGGTCGCAAGACAAACCTTAAAGATGCGGCCATGGCGGAATTGGCAGACGCGCATGGTTCAGGTCCATGTGAGAGCAATCTCATGGAGGTTCAAGTCCTCTTGGCCGCACCAAAGAATGAGCACAACGTATGTTGTTGCTCATTTTTTTATGCCTATTGTTAAGTTGCTATGGCATAAACACGCTTTTTGGGGGAATCATATCCTTGAGGTGATTTGAAATGGCAAAGCAGGGAATGAAAAGAATGGATCGCACCCATGTAAAACCGAGAAACGAAGCGCCAGCCGTACCTGAAATTCAGGGGAAAGCAAAAAGCGGAAAAGAAAAAGCAAAAGCAAATCCCATCATTGCAGGTACCGAGGCGCCATCGCAAAAGGTTTATCATACTGTTCCTCACGCAAAAGAAAAACCGATATCTTCGGCATATTCCACCATGGATACCGACTTGGCAAGAGATAATCTTGAAAATAATCTTACAGCCGCAGACTTACAGGATTTATAAAATGCAGTGCGTAAAGGCAAGCCCGCCGATGTAATCGGTGGGCTTGCGTCATTTTATGATCCTAAAAGAAGCGTTTTTAGTTCGTCTGCATGGTGGACGATGGCTCCGGCACCAGCATTCTTCAGCTCTGTTTCTCCTCGAAATCCCCAGGCAGCCCCTATGGTAGCTACGCCACAGGCTTTACCTAGTTCCATATCTACATTGGAATCCCCGATGTAACAAACCTCTGTCTTAGTAACGCCCGCCTGCGCAATTAAAAAGTTTAGGGCAGTTGGGTCAGGTTTTTTGGGGAAGCGTTCGCTTTGACCAATCACTGCAAAGAAATTGACTTCTCCAAGCAAGGTAGAAACCACCTCTTTGGTTTGTTCGTGAGGCTTATTCGATAGAACGGCGGTTAAAATTTGCTTTTTGGATAAGCACTGCAGCAGTTCAGGAACTCCGGCATAGGGACGGGTGAGAACACAGCAATTTTGGAGATAGCGTTCTTTATATAGACCAATCAGTGTCCGAACCTCCGCATCGGTTCCGCCGGGAATTGCCCTCCGACACAGAAGCTCCATGCCATCGCCGACCATTTGGTAATAAGCCTCGGTGGAATAGGTAGGCTTTCCCATAATCTCCAGGGAGGCGTTCATTGCCGCCGCAATATCATAAATAGAATCCACTAAGGTTCCATCCAAGTCAAACACGCATAATTTTTTCATACAGAAACCTCTTTTCCTGTGTCTGGTTTTATAAAATACCATATTTGATTTTCATCCGATCTAGCTTCTCAATCATGGGCGGTGCAGCAAACCAAAGGAAGAACACCGTGGCTGCAGCATGAATGAGGTCGTAAGGAAATCCCAAAACAAAGGCGGACAGAAACATGGGAAGAGTAGGAGCTTCCTGGTACATAAGCACCGTTGCCGGATTCATGATGCCGCCGTAAAGTAGCAAGGTAGCCAAACCGCCGTAAACACAAAGGGAGACTCTGGTTTTGCGGAGCAAACCCTTACGAAAGAGGATGCCCGCCACAAAGCCCACAATTCCCAAAGCAAGCATTTGCCAGGGCGTCCAGGCACCTTGCCCAAAGAAGAAGTTAGAGGCGAAAGCGGTGACCGCACCTACCAAAAAGCCGGTTTCTCCGCCGAAGCAAACTCCGGCAATAATAACCAGTGCCAGCATGGGCTTAAACTGCGGAAGCATATAAAATGCCATTCTGGAGGCAACGCCGATGGCGCAAAGGACGCTGATAAGAACCAGCTCCCGTACCTGAGGCTTGCGGTCCTCAAAGACCATGCCGAAGGGAATCATGGTCTCGAGCAGAATGAGCAGACTGATAAAGTAATATTTTCTGTCATTCAGGAAATAGACGCCCACATAAATGGTGAGAGGAACGGCAAGCAGGATCATCAAGATTCCCATTAGGGTCCTTTTAGAAAGCTTGCGTTTGGTACGCTCCGTCTGTATCTCCTTAAGGTTTCGCTCCAATACCTTCTGCGGTAGCAGACAAATTAGACATCCTGCGAGAAATAACAGTGAGAATCCCTGTACTAGAGTACTGCGCCAGTCCTCAAAGGCATCCAGAAAGACCAGCATAGTCACCAGAAAGGCAACACCAAAGGCACAGCCCAGAAGCAGCTTTGGCAGATTCAGCTGCTTATTTTGCGGAGCGTTTTTCTGCTTGGTGAGTCCCTGGGGAGCTTGGAATAGGGGATTTACTGTTGCTTGACTTGGCTTCGGGGCGGTACCCTTGCAGGCATGAATAATATCCTCTGCCAGAATGGCGTCGGGCAGTAAATCCCTTGCCATACGGTTGGCGGCAGTGGTGTAGAAGCTTTTTCCCGAGAAGAACGCTCTGGGGGTATCCTCGCTGACAATGGCACCGTCAAAAAACATGGCGCAGCGGTCCGCGTGAGCGGCACAAAATTCGATGTCATGAGAGACCATGACAATGGTGGTACCGCTTTCTTTAAGGGTACGCAGAAGGTCGGCAAAGCCTGACTTAAACTGCGCGTCAAAGCCCTTGGTGGGTTCGTCCAGAAGAAGAATCTGCGGACGAAGAAGTAGAATTTTTGCCAGTGCGGCGCGCTGCTGCTCACCACCGGACAGGTCATAAGGATGCCGGTCAAGGAGATCTTCTAAACGGCACAGTGAAACTACCTCTGCCAGTTGTTTTTGCGCATTCTCCTTGGAACATTTTTTTTCGGAGAGAAGCTCCAGTAAATCCTGTTTTACTGTCTTTTTTACAAACAGAGTTTGGGGATTCTGGGGCAGTACCCCAAGAATCCCATCATAGAGATTTTCGATTTCCTTCAAAGGTTTTTCATACAGAGTCACTTCACCCCGGTGTGGTGTGAGAAGTCCGCTCATAATAGAAAGGGCAGTGGTTTTTCCGGTTCCATTTCCCCCAACAATGGCATAGGATTCTCCGGGATAGATATTTAGTGACAACCCCTTTATGACATCTGGGGCATTTTTTTCATAGCGGAAATAGACCTCCTTCAGTGAAAGCACAGGGGCGTCCTTGAGCGGCTCCGATGCTTGTGCAGCAGAGTAGGAGAGAGTGTGTGTCTTGGCATACCCCCCTAGCCAGTCCTTTCCCTCCCGAATGGTAACAGGGCAGCGACCATAGGATTCCACGCTCATACTTACACGGCTTGCCGTAGGCAGTGCAGAAAACATAGGGTGGTTCAGGGCATGGAGTATACCGCCGATTTGCTCGGGCGGTGCATCGGCAACAATACGTCCCTTGTCCATGACCATAATGCGGTCAGAAATGGCAAAGGCTTCTTCCAGACGGTGCTCACTCAGCAGGACGGTGGTGCCCAGTTCCCGGCTGATTTTGAAGACCGCCTCTAAAAAGTCGGCGGCGGCAATGGGGTCAAGCTGACTGGTAGGCTCGTCCAATAGGAGAATATCGGGCTGCATCACCATAATAGAGGCGAGATTCAGCAATTGCTTTTGTCCCCCGGAGAGTTCGGCAACGTTTTTGTGAAACCATCCCTGTATTCCGAAAAAGGATGCCATTTCGGCAACCCGAGCGCGGATTTCCGGGGTTTTCATCCCCAGACTTTCCAGGCCGAATGCCAACTCGTGCCAGACCTTGTCTGTGACAATCTGGTTGTCGGGATTCTGG
>JAXJVM010000080.1:0-2812 GCA_036308515.1 Clostridia bacterium
CCCCATACCTTTATCTATGTAGGAAACAACGATGTAAGCGTGGATAAAGTACAAGAGGTTGTCAACAGACATTGTGCAGCAACAGGAAGAAAGCCTGCTGTTATCCTGGACTATCTGCAAATTCTGAATCCGAGCGAAGAAGCTGTCAAAAAGCATTACGATGTTCGCCGTAGCACAAATGACGATATTACCAAGCTGAAGGTGCTTGCCAGAGAATATGACATTCCCGTTGTTGTTATCTCTGCGTTCAATCGTTCCAGCTATACAGACCCCGTAAGTATGTCCAGCTTCCGTGAAAGCTCTGGTATCGAGTATAGTGCCGATGTTTTGATGGGCTTGCAATATAAGGGCATGGACTACGGCAATACCGCACACTACACCCAGGATAGCAAACACTATGCCAATGGCAGAGAAAGCGAAGCAGACCACTACACCAGAGTTATTAAGCTGTTTGAAGAAATGCAGTCTGCCGCTGCCAAGGGTGAAAGTCAGCCCATCGAATTGAAACTTCTGAAAAACAGAAATGGTTCAAGAGGAACAATCCAGTTTGAGTTTATCCCAAAGTATAACTATTTCTCTGAGCCGAAGTCCTACGCCAGCAACGGTGTCGCAAGTGCACCGTCAAGCTCAGTCATCAAAAAGAAAAAGCTGTAAGGCTTTTTCCTCTTGCACACAAAACATAAAATGAAAAGAACAGGGAATGATTAGGAGGATATGTACATCCTTTCCTAATTTTTTCCTGTTCTTCATTCTGTAGGATATTCTTTTGTGTTCCCAATGCTTCCTTTTACTTTCTCTTCGAGTGCCCTGTATACATGATTTGGGAGCAGCTTTTCAAATTTTGTGGAGCAGGGCATAATAAAAGAAACGCACTATGCGTGTTTGCGTATGAAACAGAAATTTGGTGTACAGAAAAAAAGCACGCATAGTGCTGATTGGTTAGCGCAGCCTGTTCGGCTGCTTATGTCTTACAACATAGAAATGATTACAGTCTTTCGTTTTTAGGAGAGTGCAAATAACATTCGCAACACCCTACAATAAAAGCTAATCGGCGTTAGCCGCTTGTAAGACACAAGATAAAAGGTTTGCGTTTTGGAACGCTTTTATATTTTTTATTACTCCCATTGCAAACCTTTTATCGTTCATTGCTATTCGTGAAACGAAAATGCAATGAGAATTAAAAGGAACACAGAAAGAAAAAGAATACCACTTACCGTTTTTTACACGATAAATGGTATTCCTTGAGAGGTGGTATTCTTTTTCCTATTTAGCAGATATACATACACCCTGTGAAGGGGTGTATGTAATAGATGCGTTACTATTACTTACAGTTACTTAGAGGGAAATGCTCAAAACCTAAAAAGCGTTGCAGCGCAAGCGTTTTTAGCTTTTTTCTCCAGATTTCATGTCCCCGTTTTTTGGAGTTCGTGTCCCCACTTTTTTGTTTTCGTGTCCCCGTTTTTTATTTGGTGGGTACTCCTTGACGCTTTTTCAGCAGCTTGGCTACATAATCTGGTTTCTGTTCATCACGCATCTTGAAAAGAGCGGTCTGTTCTGTTTTGTTGAAACAGATAATGTCAAATCCTGTTACTGGCTCACGAAGACTTTTGCTGTCATTATCCTTGTGTTCTTCATAATCCAGAATGACATACTGGCGTTTCAGATTTTCAAGTGTTCCCCGAACCACTTTGATGTACATTGGCTTTTGTTTTGTACGCCATTGTTTGAGCTTCTTCTCCGCTTCTGCTGCTTCCAGACCGTCAATGTTGGGCATCAGACCTAGATTGGGGAACAGTCCATCCGATTTATCTTTTTTCTGTATAAGGGAAATTCTGTTCCAGTTCTTCAGCAGCTTACTGCCTTTGTTGTTCATATGCAGAATCCGCATGACACGCAGAATTACACGCCGCTTGATAACCATTGCCGTTTCTGTATCTGCAAAGGCAAACTCTTTTGGCAACTTTGATGTGTCAAGATAGCTGTTCGGTACATTGCAGACCTGGTTTTTATCGTGGGCATATGCGTACAGATTATTTATGCCGTTCAAATAGTAGTACCATCCCTGGGTATTACCGAACCTCTGCCCCTGGGTATTACCGAACCTCTGCACAGAAAGCAGCGGTGTTTCATCTGCTAATTCGCTCTGAACCTCATACTTAAGGTGAATCAAGGACAGCTTATCTATCGTTCTATCAATACGGGCAATGCTGTTCGCTGTGGGTGCTTTCCCTCTGTTTCCAGATAGCAGCATATCAATCCATCTGGTAGAGAACATCTTTATTTCATTGCAATGCAGCGTATATATTGCATCCATGACTGCCCAATCAAACTGGTCAAGGCTCTTATCGATGGTTAGGACAGAATCAGACCAAAACTCAATCGACCAATTTTCACCCTTTGAGGTTTCAAATTCTGCCCAATCGTGTTTTCCTGGTGCAACCTCTTCCAGAATATCCCCGTTGTAATCGAACAGCTTCCGCATGATAAGCGTATTGTTCAAATACTGCATCTGAAGGGGCTCTTCCTCGGGTGGAGCCTCCAGGTGCATAACATAATCCAGAGCTTTGTTCAACTGGGCTTCCTGTTCGGGCGAAAGCTCACATTCGGTATCAAAGGGGTCATTCTCCAAAACACCCCATTCATATAGCTTGGACAAAGCATCCTGGTAAGCAGAGAATCCCTCTTTTGCCAGAATTTGCAGCAGCTGGTCTTGGAACTCCTGTCCAATCTCCGTTAGGCTGATAATATATTCAATTTCTCCACGGTCAACGCCATTTTCAATCATCTGTCGGAATTCTTGGTCAGTCATTCC
>JAXJVM010000081.1:0-12890 GCA_036308515.1 Clostridia bacterium
TCTCTCCATATTTCATCTCCCCTTGCAAATAAAAAAGTGTGTGACCGGAGCCACACACCGAAAAATGTATGTCTCCTTTGTCGCCAAACAAAACTTTCAAATTTCCACATAAGAGCACATTGAAATAGAGCATACATTTTTACCGTAGATAGAATGTACCCTTTCATGAAAATATATTCAGTTTTGTTTGGCATTTTCAATATACCATATCCGTCAGGCTTTTTCAAGTAATTTTTATGATTTCGTCACTTTCCACTTTCAACTTGCCTTTTTTCCCCTTGCAAATAAAAAAGTGTGTGACCGGAGCCACACACCGAAAAATGTATGTCTCCGAGTTTTTGCGAAACCAATTTTTCCACCTCATGGGAATAGAAAAAGGGAGAATACATTTTTACCGAGATAAAGTATTCCCATAAAAGTGGATCGTATTTAATTGGTTTCGCATTTTCAATATACCATATCCGCCAGCTTTTTTCAAGTAATTTTTATGGTTTCGTCACTCTTCACTTTCCATTTTCTTTCATCTCCCCTTACAACAAAAAATGCGCAGCCGAAGCTACGCACGAAAAACGCATAGCTCCACTGACGCGACTCAGTTTTTACCCATAAATAGCAAGCAAAATAGAGCATGCATTTTTACCAAAAGTAAAAAAACTTGCTATTTAATGGTTCAATTATGAAGCTGAGTCGCAAGACTAATATATCACATCCGTCAGGCTTTTTCAAGTAATTTTTATGGTTTCGTCACTCTCCACTTTCCATTTTCCACTTTCCATTTTTTCCCTTGCAAATAAAAAAGTGTGTGACCGATGTTAAATGATGATAAGGAAGAAAGGTGAAAATGTGTTATACAGCCGGATTGATATGATATTGTACAAAATAAAATTTTGGAGGATTTTACAATGAAATCAATATTTGAACAGAACGGCGGAACATACACAAAGGTCGGAGATTATTATATCCCTAATATTGCAGTACCCAACACAAAAGAATATAATATCGGCAAGTACGGAAGATTACGCAGAACATTTCTCAAAGAACATCATAATTGGCTATATTCTACAATGCTTATGGAAGGCACTTTACTTGAACATCTTGCTGAAATAGACGAAACCTGTTACAGCACAATGGACAATCTTATAAAAGCTATGGCAAAGCAAGAGGGCGTTACCGAGCAGTTGAAAGCAGTCGACCAAATGGTATGGGTGCAGAGGATGAATAATATCCGCAGCCGAGCAGAAGAAATCGTTCTTAATGATTATGTTTACGGGGGTTTTGAAAGATGAAAAAGATTATATTAGTTTTAATGACTATTTTTATAATGTCAAATGCGATTTCGGTATCTGCAAATGAGATACCGAGAGAATCCGCACCGCTTTGTGCGACAGAAAAAAATCATATTGACCGAAAACCTTATGGCTGACATTCTGATTGAGGTACAAAACGGAATGGGTTATGCAGAAGCAAGGGCAAAATCAAGTCGTATAATCTTTAATGCGGTTATATCAAATCAAACAAACGGAAACGGCTTCGGTATTTTATCCACAATAGCAAACAATGCAATTTTTCAATATCGGGATATGTATTTAAGACCGGAATTTTATGCAGAAAATGAAAGCAAAGTTAAAATCATAATTGCTGATGTGATAACGCAATATACAAACGGAGAGCTTGACTATCCCACAGCAGTAAAAAAGAGCTATGAAAAATTATATCAGTCTGTCAATCCGTCTTTTAACTGTGACGAGGAATTTTCAAAAGATAGTTGTTATCGTGATATTCCGGCGGTAAGCGGTAGTTTGTTTACAATAGCGAGAAAACTGCTAATAGAAGCAAAAAAAGTAATGCGATAGAAGTCCGTTTTTGAAGGTAGGAATATAAAACCATTACTTTGCTGAATTTCACTCCTACAAATCGCATAGAAATGGGCTTTTTTAACCTCTATTGCGTGACAGAATATAGTAAATAAATATGCCCTGCAACTTTTTGAGGTTGCAGGGCAGCATTTTAGCAAAAGGTCTTGAAAAATGTATAATTTTGGTGTATAATAGCTTTGTCGGAGCAATCCGATAAGGCAAGGCTTTCTTAACGGAGGATTTATCCGCCGGCGGTTATGCCCACCTTTACATATACAGGCAGCAATGCCGAGTCTATGAAAGGAGGGGTGCTTATGAAAAGTAAGTATCGTGCTAATGGTAAAGAAATTGCTATTTGCGATTTTAGAGATTATCATTCTATTGATAATTTTCTCCATAAAAGCAGAGTAACCGCCATTGCCGTGGCGATTACTCTTAATTAGTTAATCGTATTTAGGCATAACCGTTTGAGGTCTTGCCTTTTTCTATATTCATTATACATCTAAATTTATGTTTTGTCAACTGATATTCTGAAATTTGCAAATAATCTTGTAAAAGCCCTTACCGATTGTCAGGCAAGGGCTTTACAGCTATCCGATTTTATAACCTTTTGAAACAAGCTCCGTTACTGCTTTAATGCCTATATCTCTGTTTTCAAAAAAGATTTCTGATTTTCTTTGATTGAAATTATCTTTTTGTTTTCATCAATCCATACAGACCAAGCCTGTTTAATGTTTTGTTCATTCATAAAATGTCAGTTCTCTCGTTAAAATTATAGTTTACACTCAAAATCAATCTCGTTAATATCATATCGGTTTATATCTGTGTCAAGGGCAAAGTAATAATCGTGATGTCCGTTTCCTTTACCCATTCCAACAGCTTTTATCTTAACAGGTGTTCCGTTAATTGAGATTGTGAAATGCTCGTTTGCAAAATCTGCATTATCTTTTACGCTCGTTCCGTCGTACATATTAGTTACCATTTCACTACATAAGCTACTAAATTCATCATCTGCAATTAAATGATGTGCAATCATTGAAATTCCCAAGTATAAACCGCCATAATAATCATCATATCCTATTTTTGCCCAAGATAGGTGATTAAGATTGTCGCCTGTCAAGGTATAGTCATCATATATGGTTTTTACGGCCTTTCCTGATATATATTCAATACCGCTGTTTCTTTGGAAATTCTCACCCTCGCCGTGATTAGCTTTATTATAATCAGAATAGTTGAAAGCAGCTTCCCATTCTAATTCTATTTTGTCGTATAATCTAACCATTGTTGCGATAGCTTGTTCAACGATATATGTTCCTTTGGGGTAAAATTCATAGCCATTTACACCCTCCATAATTCCAAACTGTCGCATAGTTTTTACTGCGTCAATAGCCCAATCCGAAATATTGCTTTCGTCCCAATAATATACTGCGTCAATAATCTGCGGCATATCCATTCCGAGATATACTGCTATTCTGTTAAGAATTGTTGCAGCTTCTTCACGGGTGATTAAATCATACGGAGCAAAAATAATTCCTGTTTTCTTTTGTGCTTTTCCGTTGATAATTCCGGCAGCATACAGTTTATCTACATTTTCATTGTTTATATCACTAATTCCCAAAGGAAATTGAGGATTTTCAGTTGCAAGTTCTTCACCGATTTTTGTTTCAATCATTTTAACAGCGAGAATACAGAAATTTCCTCTTGTTATTGGTTGGGTGTAATCTGTAACTGCAAAATCATTTGGAATGATTTTTAATTCATTTGCTTTTGAAATTTCTCCGACAGCCCATTCGGAATTTATAATATCACTTTTTTGTTCTGTTAGCGATATAATTTTGTTAATAAGCGTTGTATCATCAGGAACATACAAGGAGTAAAGAGGTCTGCCCGGAGCAGGAGTCGCCCTGTCTATTCCGGCAGCACTCAAATATACAAAATCAGCCGTATCTTCATCAGCCTTTACACAAATATATATGCCGTCATTAGTAATTGTATATGGCTCAATATTAGATGTGATTATCATAGAATCGGCAATGTCATAAAATGCTTTTGTATCAACCGTATATAATTGTCCTTTGATATATAACTGCACTGATGTTGCATTATTTCTTTCTGTTCCTATGAATTGTGTTAATGTAATTTTTCCTCCAACAGTTTCATTATTGGTCGCGAGTGCAGTTATGCCAATAGAACAAAGGAGTGTGAGGGTTAAAATTAAACAAATTATCTTTTTTATATCAAAATCCTCCTTTACTGTATAGTTATGTATTCTTGCCAACGATATACAATTCTGTTTGTATCATCACACAAGCGAACTGTTACCCGATATGTTTCTCCTGAATTAAATTGTGCCTCGTTATTTTCTCTTTCATAGACAAAATTACTTGGTTTTTCTTTTCTTGGAGATATATCAATTTTTCCGAACAAATCTTTTTTACTCCTTGTTAAAGAAATAAAATTTGTGTACTGATTAAAGACTTCAATTTCACACCGGGTTTTTTATAATCACAAGCAATATTCATTGTTATTTTTTCGTTGCTTGCATTATCAATATTTATTTTTATTCCGTCAACATTTCTATTTTTATAATCTTTTTCGTAATGTGAAAATGTGTAGTCCCACAACTTTATATAGGCTTCTTTTGTGTTCTTTTCAAATGAGCCTATTTCAGTAAAAAATTCAAAAGGCAGTTCAATAAAGTCGTATTTATCGCTCTCTGATAATGGGTTGTCAAATTCATCATTGACAACAGGGTGAATAAGAATATTATCTATTTCCCAATTATCATCAATAATGATTGAAACCTTTGCGCCTCTAAATTTGTCTGATTTGGGGCTGATGAAATTTTCAAATAATGCTCTCTGCTGTGATAAACCTTGCTGATAATACTCTATAAAGAAATATGATAGTGTCATTTTATCTGCTTTAAGATAGAGATATTCAGCAGAATTGTGCTTGTTTGTATCAATATCCTGTTGGGAGGGAGCTCCCTTACTTACACTATTTGAAGCAAGTACAACCTTACCTTTGTTTCCGCTGAACTCTATTAAATTCATTGGAATAAGCCAACCATCAGTTTGACGGTATTCATATCTTCTCATTGTTACATCTACACTTTTTGTATCTGTAACATCTTCATAAATCCATTGTGGAACATTGCGACCTTCAAGGGAGATAGTAGTTTTTATTCCATCAAGTAAAAAAACTTGCTATTTAATGGTTCAATTATGAAGCTGAGTCGCAAGACTAATATACCATATTCGCCAGCTTTTTTCAAGTGATTTCTATGGTTTCGTCACTCTCCACTTTCCATTTTCAACTTTCCATTTTCAACTTTCCATTTTCTTTCATGCATGACTTTTTCTTTCCTGCATATAGTATAGACATAAGAATGGAGGAAACTTATGTCACAGCGTATCGTATTATCTTTCATCCTATTGTTACTTTGTTTTTCTGCCGTTTCTCTTTCCGTTTCTGCGGCACCGGAGGTTTCTGCCCAGTCCGCCGTGGTCATGGAGCAGGGTTCCGGCAGAATCCTATACCAAAAAAACGCCGCCGCAAAGCTGCCCATGGCAAGCACCACCAAAATCATGACGGCACTGGTGGCTCTGGAAGAGGGCAACTGCGCCGATACGGTGAAAATCTCCGCCACGGCAGCCGGCACCGAAGGCTCCAGTATGTACCTGGAAGCCGGGGAGGTCATGACTCTGGAAGAGCTGCTCTACGGGCTGATGCTGTCCTCCGGCAATGACGCTGCCGTTGCCATTGCCGAGCACTTCGGCGGCATGGACGCCTTTGTGGGACTGATGAACCAAAAAGCCGAGACAATTGGCGCTAAAAACACCCACTTTGCCAACCCCAACGGCTTACCGGACGACACCCACTACTCCACCGCCGAGGACATGGCACGCATCACCGCCCACGCCATGGAAAACCCCAAGTTTGCGGAGATTGTTGCCACCAAGACTTACCGGATTCAAGGGGATGGCAAGGCCTATCCCAGAGTGCTGACCAATCACAACAAGCTGCTGACCATGTACGATGGCTGCATCGGTGTTAAGACCGGCTTTACCAAGGCGGCAGGGCGTTGTCTGGTATCCGCCGCCCGGCGCAATGACATGACCCTCATCTGTGTTACCCTCAACGCACCCAATGACTGGAGTGACCACAGCAATCTATACGACCATCTCTATGAAACCTACCGGCTGACCCCGGTTCTGGACACCGAAACCACCCTCGGGGAAGTTGCCATCGACGGCTCGGACATCCTCTCCCTCCCCTACGCCGCAGCTGAAGCCTTTGCCTATCCCCTGACGGAGGGCGAAAAGCTCACCCTATGCCTATCTCCGGACGAAAAGCTGAACGCACCGGTTTCCCTTGGGGACAACTGTGGCAGCATCAGTGTACAACTTGGCAGCACCACCGTCAAGACGGTGTCTCTGGTGGGCAAGGGCGAGGCAGAAAAGCACCTGATTCCCGAAGCGGTCAAGCGTGGTCTTAGGCTGAATCTCGGGAGCATTTATTGGAGCTGGCTGACCCTTTTGCACTTTTAGGCACGCCCCTCCTTTCCCCTCCCGGCAAGGGTTTTCTGCCTGTTTTATTCCGACAATTTCACCCGGAAATTCCCCTATTGTTAAATATTAGACAAAATGCACAAAAAATCTTTTTAAAATGTGGCTCGGGACTGTTTATGTATCTTCAATTTTTTTGTTGCAATTCTGGCGTTTATGAGCTATAATAGAGCCGTATGGATTTTTTTACCCATACGGTTTTTTGCATATTTTTTTACATAATTTGAGAGGGGTTGAGATACTGTGGTAAGACTGCAGAAATTTTTGGCTCACTGCGGTGTCGCATCCCGCAGAGGTGCAGAGACGCTGATTGCCCAAGGTCGGGTCTCGGTCAACGGTACGGTTATCACCGAAATGGGTGTACAGATTGACGAGGAAAACGATCGGATTATGGTGGACGGCGTACCCGTGCAGCCGGAAAAGAAAATGGTGTATGTACTCCTGAACAAACCGGTGGGCTATGTGACCACCGTTTCTGATGACAAGGGAAGAAACACCGTCATGGATTTGGTTGCGGACATTCCGGTACGGATTTATCCCGTGGGACGTCTGGACTATGATACTGAAGGGCTACTGCTCATGACCAACGACGGAGACCTGACCTATCGGATTACCCATCCCAAAAACAACGTGGAGAAAACTTACGTTGCAGAGGTCACGGGGAATATCTCCATGAACACCCTGATTCAGCTGCGCAACGGTGTGTATCTGGACGGGGTAAAGACCAGTCCTGCCAAGGTGGAGGTCATCGGTGCCACCCGATTTGGCACCAAGCTGGAAATCACCATTCATGAAGGCAAGAACCGTCAGGTTCGCCGGATGTTTGAAGCGGTGGGTTGTATCGTCAAAAAACTCAAGCGCACCCGGGAGGCGGGCTTGATTCTGGGGCATGTTCCCCTGGGACACTGGCGGAAGCTCACCGAGGCCGAGGTGAACATGCTGAAAAAAATCGGCACAGGCAAGAAATCCTCTGCCTCTTACAGTCGGGAGAAGTTCAAAACGCAAAAACCGTCAATGAACAAGAAGCCGACACGAAAAAAACCGTAGGGCGGAGGCTACGAAACGTCAAAAGGGCGTTTCCACCTCATCCGTCACCAAGCGGTGACACCTTCCCCTCAAGGAGAAGGCTTTGTCGCCCCCTAAAAAACGGAAATGAATTAAAAACATATATCAAGGAGGAAACTTAAATGGGTAAGTTAGACTACTTGCAGCAACAGCGTTCTGTCATTGAACAGGGCGGTGGGGCTGACAAAATCAAGAAGCAGCATGACGCCGGCAAGAAAACTGCCAGAGAGCGTTTGGATATGCTTTTTGATCAGGACAGCTTTGTAGAAATCGACGCATTTGTGACCCATAGATGCACCGAGTTTGACATGGCTGAAACCAAGGCTCCCGGTGAGGGAGTTGTATGCGGCTACGGTACTGTGGATGGCCGTTTGGTTTATGCCTATGCGCAGGATTTCACCGTGATCGGTGGTTCCCTGGGCGAAATGCATGCAGCAAAAATCTGCAAGGTTATGGACATGGCAATGAAGATGGGTGCTCCCATCATCGGCATCAACGATTCCGGCGGTGCCAGAATCCAGGAGGGCATTGACGCACTGAAGGGCTTCGGCGATATCTTCTATCGCAACACCCTGGCATCCGGTGTGGTTCCCCAGATTGCTATGATTCTGGGTCCCTGCGCAGGCGGCGCGGTATATTCTCCTGCCATCTGCGACTTTATCTTTATGGTTGACAAGACCAGCCAGATGTTTATCACCGGTCCTTCCGTGGTAAAATCCGTCACCGGCGAGGATGTCACCTTTGACGAGCTGGGCGGTGCCAACACCCACGCAACCAAGAGCGGTGTGGCCACCATGGCATGTGCCACCGAGGAAGAATGTTTTGCTCAGGTGAAGAACCTGCTTTCTCTGCTTCCGGCAAACAATCTGGAAATGGCGCCCACCTATGAGTGTGACGATGACCTGAATCGTCTGTCTGAAAAGCTCACCAACATCATTCCTGAGGACAGCAGCAAGTCCTACGACATCCGCGACGTCATCACCGAAGTGGTTGACAACGGCGAGTTTGCGGAAATGTTCGGGGCATTCGCTCCCAACCTTGTCACCGGCTTTGCACGGATGAACGGCAACACTGTGGGCATCATTGCAAACCAGCCCAAGGTGATGGCAGGTTCTCTGGACTGCAACTCCTCTGACAAGGGTGCAAGATTTGTTCGCTTCTGCGACAGCTTCAATGTTCCGATTATTACCTTTACGGACGTTCCCGGTTATCTTCCCGGCGTAGATCAGGAGCACAGCGGCGTGATTCGTCACGGTGCAAAGCTGCTCTATGCTTTCTCCGAGGCAACGGTACCGAAGATTAACGTCATTGTCAGAAAAGCTTACGGCGGTGCATACATTGCTATGAACAGTAAGCATCTGGGCGCAGACATGGTATTCGCTTGGCCTACTGCAGAAATCGCAGTCATGGGTCCCGAGGGTGCGGCAAACATCATCTTCCGTAAGGATATTGCAAATTCCGCTGACCCCATTACCACCCGTCAGGAGAAAATCAACGAATACACCGAGAAGTTCGCAAATCCCTATGTGGCAGCTTCCCGCGGCTATGTAGATGACGTCATTGAGCCCGATTCTACCCGTCCGAGACTGATTTCCGCTCTGGAAATGCTCATGAGCAAGCGTGAAACCCGTCCCAGCAAGAAGCACGGCAACATTCCGCTGTAAGGGATCGAAAGGAGAATTTCTATGACTTTATCTGAAGCCTTAGGTGAAGGTTTACAGGTGACCGCCATCGGTCTGATTATCGTCTTTTCCGTTCTCATCATCCTGATGCTTGTGATGATGCTGATGAAGGTGTTTTTCTACCGTCCGGAAGGCGAAGGCAAAAAGGTCGCAGCACCGGCTCCGTCCGAAGCAGCAGCACCGGCACCTGCCGCAGCTCCTGCCGCCATGAACGACGATGAGCTGATTGCGGTGCTCACTGCCGCAGTGGCAGCCAGCCTGAATACCTCTACCTATCATTTGAATATCAAGTCGTACAGACGAATCGAAAATACCTCTCCTGCCTGGAACAAAGCAGGCCTTAGAGATGTAATTGATGCAAGATTTTAAGGAGGAAAACCCATGAGAAAATTTATTATCAATGTCAATGGCAATTCTTACGAAGTTGAAGTTGAAGAAGTAGGCGGCGTAGCTTCTGCTCCCGCTCCCCGTGCAGCCGCTCCGGCCGCTGCTCCTGCTCCCGCTCCGGCGGCAGCACCTGCTCCGGCAGCTGCTCCCCCTGCAGGCGCAACCAACGTAACCGCTCCCATGCCCGGCAGCATCGTATCTGTAAAGGTTAAGGTTGGCGATACCGTCAATGCCGGCGATGTTCTGGTTGTTCTGGAAGCTATGAAGATGGAGAACGAAATTATGGCTCCTTCTGCCGGTAAGGTCGTAGCTGTCAGCGCATCTCAAGGTAGCTCTGTTAACACCGGCGATGTTCTGGTTTCTATCGGCTAATCCCTTTCGGATTCAGCTCTACATTTTGATGAAAGGGTGATATTGTGTTAGATAGTTTATTGAGCTTTTTAAACAGCACAGGTATTGCGGCTATGATTGAAAACGCAAAGGTTGCTCTGGCAGCCGGCGGCTCGGCTTTTGACCAAATCATCGCCGTCATCGGCACACCGCTGATGATTGTCATTGCCTGTGTCCTGCTCTATCTGGCGATTGTGAAACAGTTTGAGCCACTTTTGCTGTTGCCTATCGCTTTTGGTATGCTGCTTTCCAACCTGCCTATGTTTGCAGGCTCCAGTGCCATCATGATGCATAACGAGTTCTTTACCGACCCGGCATACATGATTGACGGACACCTGGATATGCAGCGCATTTTCGCAGAGGGCGGTCTTTTAGACATGCTCTACTTAGGCGTAAAACTGGGTATTTATCCGCCGTTGATTTTCCTTGGCATCGGCGTTATGACCGACTTTGGTCCTCTGATTGCCAACCCCAAGAGCATCATCTTAGGTGCCGCTGCACAGTTGGGTGTGTTCCTGACCTTCCTGGGCGCGCTGGTACTGGGTGCACTGGTTCCTAGTATTAACTTTGGCGTAAACGAAGCCGCTTCTATCGGTATCATCGGTGGTGCGGACGGGCCTACTGCCATTTACGTAACCAAGTCCCTGGCACCGCATCTGCTTCCGGCAATCGCTGTTGCGGCATACTCCTACATGGCACTGATTCCGGTTATTCAGCCGCCCATCATGAAGGCTATGACCACCAAGAAGGAACGCCAGATCGTCATGGAGCAGCTCCGTCCCGTTAGCAAAACCGAGAAGATTATCTTCCCCATCGTGGTTACCATCGTGGTTGCTTTGATTGTACCGGATGCAGTTTCTCTGGTAGGTATGCTGATGCTGGGTAACCTGGCAAAGGAATGCGGCGTGGTTGACCGACTGACCAAGACGGCACAAAATGGTCTGATGAACACCATCACCATCTTCTTGGGTATTACCGTTGGTGCTACCGCAAAGGCGGAGACCTTCCTGACCGCAGAAACCTTGGGTATCGTGGCTCTGGGTCTGATTGCATTCTGCTTCAGTACCGCAGGCGGTTTGCTGCTGGGTAAGATTATGTGCAAGGTTACCGGCGGCAAGGTGAATCCGCTGATTGGTTCTGCCGGCGTATCTGCCGTACCTATGGCAGCGCGTGTTTCCCAGACTGTCGGACAGAAAGAGAACCCCTCCAACTTCCTGCTGATGCACGCTATGGGTCCCAATGTGGCAGGCGTTATCGGTAGTGCTGTTGCAGCAGGTGTGTTCCTGTCCATGTTCTCGTAAGATTTACTTGTAAGATATAACTTGAATTGAAGGAGGTATTTTCTATGGCTAAAGTAGGAATTACAGAAACCATATGCCGTGACGCGCATCAGTCCCTGATTGCTACCCGTATGACCACCGAGGAAATGCTCCCGGCTCTGCCTTTGATGGACAAAGCCGGTTATCATGCCCTCGAGGTTTGGGGCGGTGCAACCTTTGATGCCTGCCTGCGGTTTTTGAACGAAGACCCCTGGGAGAGACTCCGCAAAATCAGAGCCGCTGCTCCCAACACCAAACTGCAGATGCTCTTCCGTGGCCAGAACGTACTGGGCTACCGTCACTATGCTGACGACGTGGTAGAATACTTCGTACAGAAGTCCATCGCAAACGGTATTGATATTATCAGAATCTTTGATGCACTCAATGACGTCCGCAATCTGCAGACTGCCATCAATGCAACCAAGAAAGAGGGCGGACACGTACAGGCTGCCATCTCTTACACCATCAGCCCGGTTCACAACAACGACTTCTTTGTGAAGCTGGCAAAGGAATACGAAAGCTGCGGCGCAGACTCCATCTGTATCAAGGATATGGCAGGTCTGCTGACTCCGTACAACGCGTATGACCTGGTAAAACAGCTCAAGAGCGCTGTGAAGATTCCTCTGGAGCTGCACACCCACTACACCAGCGGTGTCGCTTCCATGACCTACCTGAAGGCAATCGAAGCCGGCGTAGACTACGTAGACTGCGCACTGTCTCCTCTGGCAATGGGAACCTCTCAGCCTCCCACAGAGCCGTTGGTTGCAACCCTTCAGGGTACCGAATACGACACCGGCATGAAGCTGGATGTCCTCACTGAGATTGCGGACTACTTCAAGCCCCTCAGAGAGAAGTATCTGGAAAGCGGTCTGCTGAGCACCAAGGTTATGGGCGTTGACATCAACACCCTGAAGTACCAGGTTCCCGGCGGTATGCTCTCCAACCTGGTATCTCAGCTGAAGCAGCAGGGTAAGGAAGACAAACTGGACGAGGTTCTGCAGGAAGTTCCCAGAGTGCGTGAGGACTTAGGTTATCTGCCTCTGGTTACCCCCACCAGCCAGATTGTTGGTACCCAGGCTGTGCTGAACGTTCTCATGGGCGAGCGCTACAAGATGGTTACCAAGGAGACCAAGGGTATCTGCAAGGGCGAATACGGTCGGACTCCGGTTCCCATCAAGGACGAATTCCGCAAGAAGATCATCGGCGACGAGAAGGCTATCACCTGCCGTCCTGCTGACCTGATTAAGCCGGAGCTTGACAAGCTGAAGAAGGAATGTGCAGAATGGGTAGAACAGGAAGAGGACGTACTGTCCTACGCACTGTTTGACCAGGTTGCCGTGAAGTTCTTCGAGCAGCGCCGCGCTGCAAAATATAAGGTTGACAAAGACCTGGTAGACATGCAGGAAAAGACACATTATATTTAATCGGGATAATCTGCCTTTGATACCAAGCGTGGCTTTTGCCACGCTTCAGCGTGTCGATAAACCTATCGGCACGCTGGCAGATGTTGAAAAAGGAAGGTATATTTTGTGAAATCGTTTTCGTCGCTAGGGCTCCTACAAAGGCATCGCCTTTGTGGGAAAGAGGAGCAACCGCCTGAAAACGAAGGCGTGTCACAAA